>JBGQNR010000032.1:0-38145 GCA_041501225.1 Acidobacteriota bacterium | reverse complement strand
GTCTTATGATCCAACTTGCGGGCATCGTTTTTGACCATGCCCAAGTATACCATATGTCCGTTTACTTATGCACTGATTAGTATGTGCAAGGCCTTGCCATTTAGGCGAGAAAAGCAATAGCTCAACGCGGAGTACGCTGAGGGCGCAGAGGCCGCGGGGGGAGAAGTCATATAAAAACGAAAAGTGCTCTGCGGTCTCTGCGCCCTCTGCGTTGAGGCTCTTAGGTTGCGGATAGTCGGCACCGTGACCTTTGTAAGTGATTGTCATCCGCTGGGCGATTGCCGGCATAGAACGGTTACAGGATGGGCATTCCATCCTTCGAGAGCAATCTCGAGTGCGCCGTGGACTCCGCTTGCCGGGCACTCGATCTCAATGCGGCGGCTCTCGCCTGGCAGGAAGGAGACATAGTTGTCGCTGGCATAGGCCGGCAGCACGCGCGCGCCGGCGTTTGCGTGACGGAGAGTCACCTTGTTCATCAACGCGATACTGTTCCCCTGGTTATTCAAATCGACACTCACGCGAACCCAATCGCCGGAGCGTTTTTGGCTGGCCGAGACAGCGACGCTTGCCTCCGGCAGCTCAGCCAGTCTGCGATAAGTCGCCGGCTGCGTGGCGTACCAATAGAAGTTCTCGGAAAGCAGCGCACCCTTGGCATCCTTCAATTCCAGCTTGATGAAAGACACACCCGCAGCCACTTCATTGGACAGATCCATAAGGAAGCCTTGCGCCGCAGTATTCGGAGTCACGGAAAGTTTGATGTCTCTTGTGAGAACCGGCTTGCCATCGAAAGAAAAAACGCGGGCCGTCAGAGACAGATTGTCGAGCACGCCGGTGGTGTTGTTGACGACCATGGTTCTGAGGTCCGGGAGATTGAGCTGGACATGGATGGGCTCGCACGCCTTCTTCGCGCCGTAGAAGGTGCCATGGGTGTCGTAATCGTGGCTGAAAAGCTGCCAGCTCATGCTGGGCCATGCGGGCTGGCTCATCCAGAGTAGACGGCCGCTGTTCGGTGCCCAAAGGTGAGCATTGAAACCCTCGAACATGGCCCGATGATTTACGTAGTTGAACAACTGCGCCTTGCGCAAAAAATCCTCGAGGCTGGCAGGTGCTCCCAACTGTTGTTCCATGGATGTCATAAATGGCGCGACGCGGCCGCCTCCGTCTGCGTGCCAGTCGTGATACGCCCAGGTGTCGTTCGGCGGCCACAAGTCCGCTGCGGGTATCATGGCGCGGAATGCTTCGATCGTAGGCGGCGACGGCAGGCCCAGCTCGGTGGAGAATCCCAGGGCGCGGGTAGTAAAAAACTCTACGGGCTCGCCATGATTCCAGGGGCCGCTCGGCGCCAGATTGATGAGCCGCGAATTCGGCAGGTAGCAGCGCGTGCCGTCCAGCCCGCGGATCAGATCCTCCAGGCCGTCGTTAATGGCAGGCGTCGGCACTCCTTCGTTTCGTCCGCACCATAAGGCCACCGACGGATGATTGCGGAAGCGCAACAGAGTATCACGCGCATTTGCCAGGAACAGTGCGGTATCGCTTGGATCCAGGTTGGAATCCTGGGTGGTGATCCAGAAATCGTTCCAGATCAGCAGGCCATATTCGTCGCAAAGGTCGTAGAGAGCTTCCTCGGTGCTCTGCCCGCACCAGTTGCGGATCATGGTAAAGTTTGCGTCTCGATGCAGGCGCACGTAAGGTTCCAGGCGCTCCCGCGAAACACGCTTGCGTGAGTCGTCAAGGCCCCAGTTGCCGCCCTTGCAGGCAATGCGTACGCCGTTGACTCGAATGATCAGATTCGGAGACGCGCGCCAGTCATCCAGCACCCGGATTGCGGCCGAGGATTCGGCGCCGGGCCGGAAAGAGTAGACGTACCCGCCCGGGGATTCAAGCGCAGCTTCATAGCGGACATCAACCACGGGCGCGCCTTTGGCCGCCGTGGGCGCATATTCGACGCGGCGCAAGCGGCCCGTTTTATCGAACAGGGTCAATTCATAGGTAACTTCGCGGATCCCAAAGCGCAGGCTGTTGGCATCCGACTCTCCCTGCGCATCCGAAAAAGACGTTTTCAAGTGGTAGAGCTCGGGACTGCCATAGCCGTTGGGCCACCACAGACGCGGTTGGACGAGGGTGAGCTGCGGGAACTCCGAAGGGGCAAGTACCATCGTGGAATCGCCCGGACGCACGGTGATTTTCTTGGCGATCTTAATTCCTTCAGCAGCGGCCTCGATCGTTCCCGAGATGGTCGCCGAAGAATCGTTGTGTAGTGGCACCGTGAGTGTCACCTGGGCACGACTGGTGTCAGGCAAAGGCAGTGCGGTGACCACATGAACGTCGCCGATCTTCACGGCTCCGGAGGCCGTGAGCGCGACATCCTGCCAGATGCCGGTGTTCCGGTCTCGGATTCCCGGAAGCCAGTCCCATCCTTCCGTGCAGATGAATGTGGGGCCGTCCAGGCACAGCATGCCTCCGTTCAGGCCGGCGCCGGCCTGAACGGATTGCTCGTGCGGTATGCCCGGGTGGGGCGGGGGCGAGATGCGCACGGCCAGCGCATTGGATTTTCCCAGCTCGATGATGTGCGTGACATCGAATGAGCCGCGGATAAATGCTCCCCTGATGTCCCCGAGACGCTTGCCGTTGAGCCAGACATCGGCCGCGTAGTTGATGCCCTCAAAGGTGAGGGTCAGCCGCCGGTTCTTGAGTGCCGCGGGAGGATTAAACTCCGTTCGGTACCAGTAATCCTGCTTGTTCAGCGATTCAGGGATGAGGAGGTTATACAGGCCATAATCCGGATCCGGATAGATGCCCTGGTCGATCAGCGTGGTCAGAACCGTACCCGGAACGATTGCGCTCAGCCAATCCTTGGTTCCGAAGCCGGCGCGGGACAAAGAACCGCCATCGGCAGCGACTTTGGCTGTCTCCGCAAGACGCCAGCCATTTACCAGAGCCCATTGATTGGGCGCGCGCGACGCTAAGATGGCCTGACCATTGTTGCGCACAGGTGAGGTATTTCTGGCCGGAGCCCCAAGCGACGCAGGGGCCAGGGATTTTGGCAAAGTGGCCGGATCCTGCTGGGTTCGGAGCCCTAGTGTGGCGCGGGTCGATACCGGCCAGGTTTTCGAACCCGCCTCGAAGGGCAGGACATCCAGCGGCACGACCGGCGTGAGCAGGGTGCGCATCTGGTCGATGTCTTGGACACGGTTTGTCAGCGTGAAATGGGCGATCTTGCCTCCAAAATGCTCTCCATCCGGCCAGGGAAGAGGCTGCGGTGCGAGTTGCATCACAGGAGCTGCGTTCTTGAACTGAAAGGCTCTGGCAGCTACTTCGCTTCCATCGCGGTAAAGGCGCAGGGTAGCGCCGTCGTAAGTAGCGGTCAGCATGATCCATTTGGCGGGCTCCAATGCAGGGGGCGAGGTCAGGCTGTCGTTGCCCGACCAGAAAGCAGGCCGGCCGTCCATGATCGCAAGATAGCGTTGCGCTCCGGCTTCCGCCGTCGGCTCACCGAAACCGGCCAGCAGCGTGCGCACAGGGAATGGCTCGTCGCTCTTTACCCAGCAATACATCGACCAGGTGTCAGCTGGACCCGTGGGCGCCCCCTGTGGGCTGATGGGCTTTTTGAGACCGGGCCCCCCGGGAAGGAAGGTGCCGTGATAGGGTCCGTACTCCTTCGCGGTTTCCTGTGGGGATGAGGCGGAATAGCCTGGCAGTCCCAAAAAGGATAGGGCGCACAGGGAAACGATGCATACCATGGAGAGAAATCGTCGCATGTCGGTCACAGGAAGCTTGCACACTTTTCTGAGAAGCAGCGGCCGTCGGTTATAGTCCATCTGCATTGGGAACTGCACCTTGTCGAGCACTGATCCGCCCCAACGAATCCGGCCAGGGGCGGTTTGCTCAGCGGCCGAAGGAGAAGATAAGTCCGGCGCTTGCCTCGAAAATGTTAAGACTGCCCTTCGAGGAAACGAAGAGAATCCTCATGGCCCGATAGCCTCGCATGTCGAAACGCAGACCTACCGGGCCGAGCAGACGGACGAATTTGATTCCACCCCCATAGTTAAAGGCGAGTTTTGTGCCAATCGGTGTTTCGGCGTTTCCAAATTGGTGGATGATGCCAATGCCGATGGTGCCGTACGGCACGAATTTTTTGATCGGGATATTGACCAGCAAGTTGGTGTTGTAAACAAACCCGCGGGCATTCTGCGGATTTAGAATGGCCTTAGGGGTCAGATAATCCGTGCTGAACGCCAGCGTGTGTTCCAGGCCGATCACGCGCACGATATTGTTGTTAAGACGGATTCCAAAAATAGGCCCATTCTTCAGGTCGCGAAATGTACTTGTCGGATCAGAAACCAGGCCCGAGCTTAGTTTGCCTGGGATCGCGCCGCCGATAAAAAACGTTAGATCCGTGGCGGACGCGACGGATGAGAGACCCAGGAGCAAAAATGCGGCTGCAATAATCCGTGTGCAGGCGATTACCTTCATAGCTGCTTTCCTCCAATCAAACGACCATAACGTCAAGTTTCTTCTGAAGCTTCACTCACGATCCTGCAGGCCGCGTCGCGGCTGCAAACCATCCGTCAAGAACAGAACCTTTTATGATACGCGAACTCGCCTGCGAAGGCAGGCCTTTTATTCCCTGGCTATATTATGACCAGCCAGGCGACCAGGAGCAATCCCAGCCCGCTCCCGAACAAGGCTAGGCCGCACCAATAGAGCTTGGGATTTCCGTTGATCATGGGTGGAATTTCCGGGGATATCGGGGCACGTTTCCCGAAAAAGGGAATTTTGAGAGAGCGAGACAGCATCCCCCGCTGATGATGAGCAATAGGGATGCAAGGATGGTGAGCCCTGACCGCGAGCGGGCGGCCATTACGGCGCCGAGGATAGAAAGCACGGGGATTGCAATACCCACGTCGATCAGCCACATGGGCCATTTGCCCTTTTTATCTTTTCGCCAAATCCAGAAGGCCATAATTTGTCTGCCGTTTACCAGAGAAAGGGCAATGAAAGGGATGCGCGCATCGAAATCAACGCGGGGATGACTGCTTCATTTCTCCATGCTACTTACGTACAAGTCCTTGCCATGTAGGCAAGAAAAGCGAAAGATCAACGCAGAGGGCGCAGAGAATTCACTCAAAAGCAAGGAATCCTCTGCGGTCTCTATGCCCTCTGCGTTGAGGCTTGTAGGCTGCGGATATTCCGCGCCGTGCATATTCGCGAGCAGTGGGCCATTACTTCTTTTGTTTAGCTGCTTTTTGAGCCCGTCTCTTCGCCCAGATTTCCTTCATTTTTTTGCTGTGAGCATGCTTCTCTGCCGCCGTCTTGCGCCTGCGTCCCGCAGAATTAGCTGGAGCGGTTCGCGGTTTTGGCGCCGAAGCCCCGGCTCTCAGCATGACTTGGATGGCTTCAATCTCGAGTTCGACGACTGCTCTCCGATTCTCGAGCGCCTCCACTGCAAGTTCCCGAATCCTCTTATCGTCCATATGTCCTTTCTCTGCGGAGCAACTGAATACCGGCAAATTGCCGCAAGTGGCTCCGCATAAGCGCAGCCTATGCAAGGTCAAAGGGATTTGCAAGTCTGAAACGAGGGGATGCATTCGAATTTTGTTGTATTTAAGGGGCCAAGTGGATGTACGCGGCCCTGTAAAGCAGATGATGCCATAATCACGGCTCAAGCGTAGTATCATGCGAGCACCATGACCAAGATGGTAATTCTGTCTTCCACGCTGATAACGCTGGCGCTGGTCTTCTACTCCGTGGGAGTGTGGTCCGAACGAATCGTGCGCTACCTGAAGCCATGGCATGTGATCGCCTTCTGGACCGGATTCTTCTTCGATGTGTCCGGCACTCTTGCCATGCACCGTCTGGCCAAAGGCCCCTTCGACTTACGTGCGCCGCATACGCTCACGGGGCAGATCGCCCTGTGGCTCATGTTTGCCCACGCTATCTGGTCGACCCGTGTGTCGCGCCACGGGAGTGAAGAGTCGCGGGCGGGGTTTCACCGCTACAGCCTGTTCGTGTGGCTCGTCTGGCTGATCCCCTACTTCGGCGGGATGATCTTAGGAATGCGTCGTTGACGAGGGGGAGGGAGGGGTCAGGTCTGGAAAATTTACTCAATTTTGAACTCTTCTCTTCTGCCATTGGCGGATCTAAGTAAAAAAGTAAATTCTCCAGACCTGACCCCTTTCCCTTTCCTGGCTTATTGCCTCATGACCCACCCCATCCACCTTGTTTGTATACCGGCACGAGCCGATTCGGTCGCATGGATGTGTAGGCCTCTGGGTTTGCGCTACACCCGGCACATCAACTGAACCCAGCATATCAACGGGCGGTTATCGCAGGTGCGGTTTTTTTCCTGCGCGCTGGGCGATGAACATCTTTGGGCTGATGACCGAGTTCTGACCTACACCGGGCTGGGTTTTGCAGGTCCGGGGCTGCTAAGTGGAAGTGATGGCAGAAAAAATGTGATGGATTTCTTGTGGCGGAGAGGGTGGGATTCGAACCCACGTACAGCCTTTTGGGCCGTAACTCGATTTCGAGTCGAGCCCGTTACGACCTCTTCGGTACCTCTCCGGTGCCGATGAAGCCTACCAAAATTCGGGGGTTTCGCAAAAGGAAAACCACGCAACACACGAATCCCACGAAAGTGGATTTCGCGGGTTTCGTGTGCTCCGTGGTGCGGCAGAGAGCGCCAGGGAATGGGTTGGACGCTCTCTGCCATGAAAAGTCGTCACTGGATTGGTGCCAGGTTTACTTTTTTGCTTCCTTTGGCTGGGGATTCTTGACGTACTTATCCAGCCATGCGGCCCAGCGGGCCCACTGGTCGAGGAGCGTTTCCTTCGCGACCGGCCCGTGATCCTCAAAAGGATACATGTACATCGCGGCCGTCTTGCCCAATCCGTTCAGTGCATGGAACAGCCGGATCGAATTGTCCGGGTCCGTGCCCACGTTCTGATCGGCCAGACTGTGATACATGAGCAGCGCGCCCGTGAGGTTATTGGCATAGAGGAACGGCGACATCCCGAGGTAAGCGTTCGGTGCCGTCCACAGATCGCGGCTCTCGTTCTGGAAGCCGAGCGGCGTGAGCGTGCGGTTGTAGGCGCCGTCGCCCGCGATGCCGGCTTTGAAGAACGGAGTGTGCACCATAGCGTTGACCGTCGTGAAGGCCCCGTAGCTGTGGCCGCCGATGGCCAGCCGCGTGCGGTCGATGATTCCCCGGCGGTCCAGCTCGTCAATGACCGCGGACAGGTCATTGCGCAGATCGTTCACGTAGTTGTCATTCTGCCGCCCCTGTGGCCCGACAATGGGCAAGGCAGGGCTGTCGACAACCACCGCGTAACCCAGCCGTACGAAAAACTGGATCGATCGGGTGCCGAAAGACTGGAACGTATTCTTGTTGAAGGTGCGATCCGGCCGATCGAACGCATCCTGAGTGTCGAACTCACGTGGATAGAACCAGAAGATCGCAGGTAAGCGCGTCCCTTCCTTGTAGCCCGGCGGCAGGTGAACAGTTACTCTGAAGTGAAAGCCATCCGCCCGCTCGATCGGGATGCGCTGTTTAGGAGCGCTGGTCAAATCCGGGAACAGGTCTTTGTTTTGGGTAAGCTGTTTCCGGTCGGTCCCCTCGATGAGGAAAAACTGCGGCACCTGCGTAAGACTCTGTCGCTCAACGATAAAGCGGTTGGTGTCGAGATCGAGGACCGTGGACACGTTTTCGTAGACCTCGTTATTGTCGCTTTCGAAGAGTCGGGATTTTTCCCCCGTCTTGATCGCGACTTTGTCGATGTACGTCTTCGGACCGACCTGCTCAGGATTCTTGTCGTTGATCGTGCCCTGATAGAACACGCTGTTCTTGTCGGCCGAGAGGAGGACGGTACCGCCGCCTCCACCACCGCCGCCAAATCCTCCTCTGCCGCCACCGCGGCCGCCTCCACCACCACCACCACCGCCGCCGCCGCGGGCCGAGATCAAGTTGCCCGGATTGGCGTTGACATCGTCGGTGCGGAACTGAGACAGCGTATGCCGCTGCGTGGGTTCGCTCAGATAGACCGCGACCTCGACGGTATTCTGGCCGCTCGTCTCCCGGAAGAAGAGGACTTGCATATCGGGCGAGAAGCGATGGTTCGTCATGCGCGTGTTGTTTTCGAATATCACTTTGGTGTTTTTCTCGTCAAATGGCGGTAGCCACTGAAACAGACGATCCTTGCGCGGCGGGCCTTGCTGAGCTCCGCCGCCTCCGCCTGCACCGCGAGTGCCGGCGCCACGACCGCCGCCCCCTGCCGCGCGGCCGCCCGATGCTCCGGCAGCTCCCGGGGGCGCCGGTTCCAGCTCCAGGTAGGTAAAGCCTTGGCCGTCAGGCCGCCACGCGAGTTCACGACGTCCTTCCTGGGTCGCTCCTCCGCGTGCTCCGCCGGGCGCCTGTCCGGGCGTCGGCGGGGTGGTATCATCCGGGGTTGCACCCAAGTTGAGCGGACGATCGTTCAGTTTCGCGAGAGCCTTTCCCGTAAGATCCCAGACTTCTTCAATCGATCCGAAGTTGTTGACCGGGACGATGTAGGAAAACGGCTTCGTCATGCGCGTGACGCGCAGGTAGTTGCCATCCGGCGAGGCATCGATGGAGTTGACCATCGCCGGTTGGCCGACCTTTTTCACTGCGCCGGTCTGCACGTTCACGAGTGCAGCTTGCCCTGTGGAGTGCCACTCGAGCAGTTGAAACTCGTACTGCGTCGTCATCAGGCTCGGAAAGGTGCGCAGCCGATTCTTGTTGCTGTCGGTGATTTTGATTTCCGGTCCAAAAGGCACCTCCGACTTTGCCGGCCGCGGAGACCGGCCGTCCGGAATCAATACGGTGGCGATCTGCGAGCCGTCATCCGTGAAGTCGATGCTGCTGACTCTGGTCGCAAGCACCGGCGTTTTCGTAAGCTGCCGCGACTGGGCCGTCGCAACATCCGCAATCCAGATGTGCGTCGCTGTTTCGCCGTGCACAAAGAAAGCGATGTTCTTGCTGTCGGGCGACCAGGTTGCATTGGACACGCGTGCGCCGGCCGGGATCTGAATCTGCTTCTTGGTGCCATCCGCAGCGGAAATGATCTGGATGCCGACGTTGTTGCGCACGGTCAGCGATCGGGCGCGATTGGCCTTGAAATCAATGAAGACACCGCCCAGTTCATCATAGGGCTTCGAGAATGTCTTCATCAGCACCGGACCATCGCTGATCTCGTTGAGAAACCATTTTTTGTCCGGACTTGCGTTGGACAAATTTACATTTTCGTGCCGAGGCGCAGTGACCGCCGGGATCAACTCGGGCGGCGGAACCACGTAGCCTTCCTGTTTGAGAATATCGTCCGCCCATGTGGACGAACCGGTCTTGGGCGCATTCGCCTGGTTTCCGCCTTGTGCCAACAGCGTCAGCGGCAATAGCGCCAGAAGCAAGATGAGCGCAATTCTAGAGAGGCGCTCCGATATGTCGCGCCGCGACAGGAACGTGCTTGAATTCATTCAGCCTCCGTTGGAATTAACTACCGGCAAGTGACCACGCCTAAAACTCTTAGCCACCGTCTTGGGTAGGATTCGAGCCGCCACTATAGGTCATCCACGCTCGCGGCACAAGCGGAAATCGAAGCTGCACGCCAATGGCCCCTTCCAACAACAGGCATCAAAGTGTCGACTTTGAAAAGCAGCCACGAATAGCACGAAAACAGAAGATCTTTGTGTTCTTTGTGGCTGCTGTGGGTCTACCTCGAGTCGTTGGCTTTACTCTGCTATCTATGCACTCTCGGGGCCGAGATTTGGTAAAGTATCACTGCATGCCCGATAGACAACAGGGGAGGGGAACTCGCAGCGGATCCGGCGCGCCGGGGTTGGCACGACTTTCCGCCATTATCACGATCCTGCCGGCTTCGATGGCTGCGGGATGGATCATGGGTTATTTCCTGGTGGATCGTACTCTGCATACGTTCCCGTGGGGCAGTACCCTCTTTACTTTGTTCGGAGCGGGAGCCGGCTTCTATGAGATTGTGAGGATCCTGGCCCCGGATCGCGATCAGGATGGTCGGTTCGATGGGAAGTCTTGAAAGACGATTGCTCTGGCTGGGAATCTACCTGGCGGTGGGCGGAACCATCCTGGTCTGGATGATCTTTGGGCAGCGTGAGGGTCTGTCATTTGCAGCCGGGGCGGCACTGGGCGGCGGGGATCTTTCCTGGCTGCGATCCTCGATCCTTGCGATCCTCTCAGGAGACCTGAAACACTCGAAATCTCAGGTGTTAGCGGGATTTTTTTTGCGCCTTTTATTGATTCCCCTATGCCTGTATGTTATGATCCGGTTTCTTTTTTTGGACATCCTAGCTGCAGTGGCCGGCTTTGCGGTTTTTATCTGCAGCGTTTTTGTTGAAGGCGTCCTCGAAGCTTTCGGCAGCAGCGCCAAATAAAATGCACGAGCAGAGCCCCGTCGCGGTTTTCATTAACCAATATCTGTTTGATCCGATTGCGCGTTCGCTCGGCTTCTCTGTAGGCCCGGAGCATCACGCGGTGCCGGATCACATCATGATGATCCTCCTGATCTCGCTGGGATTGCTGGTATTCTCATTGTGGCTGCGAGGCAGGCTGAGCGTCGAAAATCCATCTCGAGCCCAGCATATCATGGAGGTGGTGCTCGAAGGTCTTCAGGGACTAATGCAAGGCGTGATCGGAAAGGATTCCCGGCAATATTTGCCGCTGATCGGGACCCTGGGAATTTACATTTTTATTGGCAACATCCTTGGGCTGGTGCCCGGATTTCTTTCGCCTACAAGCAACCTTAATATCACTGCATCCTGTGCCATCCCCGTTTTTATTTATTACAATTACGTCGGCATTCGCAAACACGGGCTGCTGGCCTACCTGGCGCATTTCGCGGGGCCGGTATGGTGGTTAGCGTGGCTGCTGTTCCCGGTTGAAATCGTAAGCCACTTGGCTCGCATGCTCTCATTGAGCATGCGTCTATTTGGCAACATCTTTGCGGAAGAGTTGACCATTTCCGCGATCAACCAGTATATTTTCCCATTCGGATTTTCCGTAATCGTGATGTTCCTGGGATTGTTCGCCAGTTTGATTCAGTCCTTTATCTTTATGCTGCTGACCATGGTCTACATCTCGGGGGCCGTGGAGGAATCTGCTGAGCACAAAGAGGAACATGCCGGGGAGCACCATGCAAGTCCGACACCTCCGCAAACGCAGATGGCGGCAGCTTGACGGACTGACCCATCCGGCGATTCCCCTGTGCTTAATGCTTCTCTTGAAAGGAGACTTCTGATGGCAAGAAAGTTGATTCTGGCTGTGCTGCTGGGCCTTGTGCTCGTTACTCTGGTCGTTCCGGTTTTCGCTCAAAGTGAAACGAGTGCCGCAGCAGGCGCCAAGGCTCCGAAAGACCAGTGGCTGCTCATTTCTGCCGGCTTCGGCATGGCGCTGGCTGCTGCCGGTTGCGGCTATGCACAGAGCCGCGCGCTCGCAGCGGCTTGCGAAGGGGTCTCCCGCAATCCGGGCGCGTCCGATACCATCCGGATCTTTATCTTTCTGGGCCTTGCCTTCATCGAATTTCTGGCGCTGCTGACCTTTGTGGTTATCATGCTCCTGCTGTTCAGCTAAGACCGGGACAGAAAACAAAAGCAGCCGCGAAGAGCATCGGAAACATGATCGAGTTCATGTTCCGTGCGCTCTTTGTGGCTGCTTTGCGAATCTGTTTCCTGGTTAATCCTCGGTGTCGTGGATCGTGATCAGCGAGCGGATTTCGTAGTCCTTTGGTCCTGAAGGGGTGACAATATGCACCTCATCGCCATCCGCTTTCCCCAATAGACTCCGTCCAATCGGCGACGAGATTGAAATCAAGCCCTGGCTGATGTCGGATTCCTCCGGTGAGACCAGGGTGTAGCGAATTTCCTTGTCCGTGCTCGAATCATATAATACGACGCGCGCGCCGTACGCCACGCGATCGTGTGGGATCTTGTCTAGATTGATCAGGGACAGCGACGCCAGCCTGCCCTGAAGATTGGCCTTCTTGCCTTCCAGATAGGACTGGCGCTCCTTGGCGGCCTTGTATTCGGCATTTTCGCTCAAATCCCCGTGTTCACGGGCGCGGAGAATCTCTTTGGGCAGTTCGACGCGCAACTCGCGCTCAATCACATTCAATTCATCCTGAAGCTTCTTGCGAATATCTTTCATAGTACAGATTATTGTAGGGGAAGGAGGGAACGAGTGGCAAGATTCAGGAGCCAGGTCGGGGAGATTCCCGCCCACACCACTCCGATCGCCGCGATTGTTATGGCCGCCAGCGTTGTCAGCGGGATGGATTCTGTTTCAGCCCCCTGGGGCTCCTTCATGTACATGAATACCATCAGGCGAAAGTAGTAATAGACCGAAAGCACACTGTTGAGGACCCCGACAATCGCCAAGCCTACATACCCCTCGTGGATGGCAGCGCTGAAGAGATAAAACTTGCCCATGAATCCGCCCGTCAACGGGATGCCCGCCAGCGAAATGAGGAAGAGCGAGAGGGCGGCGGCGGGCAATGGCCGCGTTTTTCCCAGGCCGGCGTAATCGTCGAGATTCACGCGTTGATCTCCCTGCCGGCTTAAGGAAAGCACGATGCTGAGCGCACCCAGGTTCATCGCGGTGTAGACAATGATATAGAAAATTACGGCCCGGTAACCGGCGGTGCTGTTGGCGACGACGCCCACCAGAATGTATCCCGCATGAGCGATCGCCGAGTAGGCCAGCATCCGTTTGATGCTCGATTGCAGGGTTGCCACGACATTCCCCACGGTCATGCTGAGGATCGAGGACGCCCACAGAATCGTGGTCCAATCGGCCGACAGGGATGGCAGCGCTTGAACCAGGATCCTGATCAATGCTGCAAATCCTGCCGCCTTCGGGCCCACGATCATAAATGCCGTGACTGCCGTCGGAGCTCCCTCGTATACGTCAGGGGCCCAGGCATGGAAAGGAACCGTCGCAATTTTGAAACCAAACCCGACGAGAAGCAGCCCAAGGCCGATGACCATGGTGAGCGGAGCGGGTCCCTGGAGGTTGACGACCGCGCGGATAGCGGCATAGTTCGTCGTGCCGGTACTGCCATAGATGAGTGCGATGCCATAAAGCAGGAACGCCGTCGCGAAGGAGCCGAGCAGGAAGTATTTCAAAGAGGATTCAATTGCGCGCACGTTGCTGCGCTTGAAGCCGGCGAGAATGTAGGTCGCGATCGACAGGATCTCGATGCCAAGGAAAGTTAGAATCAGGTCGCCGCTGGCAGCCATCAGGGACATGCCGGAACAGGCAAAAAGCAGCAACGCGTAATACTCGCCCTTGTTGATGGATTCCCGCTCGTTAAAGCGCAACGAAATTAATGAAGAGATGCCGGTGATGACGAAAAACAACCACTGGAAAACCCAGCTGAAGGTGTCGACCAGGAACATGCCATTGAAAGTCGCGCGCGAGACAGCCGGGTGCTGGAAGGACAAAACATAGGCAGCGAGGAACGAGGCAAACACCGCAATCTGCCCTTGCCGGCTCTTGCGCTCGGGCGGCGTGAAGGGTTCAAGCAGCAGGATCAGCATGCCGGCGAGCACCAGGATGATCTGCGGAAGGATGGCAAAGTAGTCGATGTTCATCACTTGGTTGCTCCTGCCAGCTCATAACGGGTCTGGCCCTGGTCGACCTTGTATCCTCCGCCCGGAGCGTTGGCACTGTGCACGCGCTGCCGCACCAATTCAAGACTCGCATCCATACGCGTGAGGAACGGCGCTGAATAGACGCCGATCCAGAGCATCATGAGCAGAATCGGCAGCAGCAACAGCCTTTCCCTCATGCCGATATCCGTCATCGCGTGGTGGGCGCCGTCAGGCGCCTTGCCGAGAAAGACGCGCTGATACATCCAGAGCATGTACACGGCTCCGAGAATCATCCCGGACGCGGCAACCGCGGCAAAGACAGGGCTTTTGACAAAAGTGCCGGCCAGGATGAGCACCTCGCCCACGAAACCGTTCAATCCCGGCAGCCCGATAGATGACAACGTCACTACCAGGAACAATGCTGCCAGCACCGGACTCCCGTGCGCCACTCCGCCATAATCTGCGATCAGGCGCGTGTGCTTGCGCTCGTACATCATCCCCACCAGGAGGAAGAGCGCGCCCGTCGACAAACCATGATTCAGCATCTGAATCGTGGATCCCTGCAGACCTTGCTGGGTGAACGCAAAGATGCCGAGCACCACCAGCCCCATGTGGCTCACCGACGAATAGGCCACCAGTTTTTTCATGTCGGGCTGCACCATGGCAACCAGGGCGCCATAGACAATGCCAATCAAAGCCAGAATCGACAGATAGGGAGCGGCAACCGACGCCGCGGCAGGGAAGAGCGGGAGGCAAAAGCGCAACAGGCCGTACGTGCCCATTTTCAGCAGCACGCCTGCCAGAATCACCGATCCTGCTGTGGGGGCTTCGACATGCGCGTCCGGGAGCCAGGTATGAAACGGAAACAACGGCACCTTGATGGCAAAGGCGAGCAAAAACGCCATGAACAGCCAGAACTCCTCGCTGAATTGGATGCGGATGGCGCCTGAGGCCAGGTTGCGTGCGATCTGCAGATAATCAAAAGTCGTGCTGCCGTTGAGGTGGAAGAGATACAGAATGGCGACCAGCATGAGCAGCGATCCAACCATGGTATAGAGGATGAATTTGACCGCCGCGTAGATGCGCCGCTCACCGCCCCAGACCCCGATCAAGAAGTACATCGGGATCAGCATGACTTCCCAGAAAACATAGAAGAGCACCAGATCCAGCGCGCAGAATACGCCCAGCATACCCGTCTCGAGGACGAGCATGCATATCATGTACGGTTTGACTCGCTCGCTCACGGCGCGCCACGAGGATAGGATGGCCAACGGGGTGAGGAAGGTCGTGAGCAGAATCAGGAAGAGGCTGATGCCATCGATGCCGAGGTGATGGCGGATCATCGCCCCTTCGATCCAGGAAACCGATTCCTCGAATTGCATGTGTCCGTTGGCGGCGTCGAAGTGAAAGTACAAGTGCAGCGAGAGGACGAAGGTCACTACCGAAAATAGGAATGCGCAGGTTTTGATGGCGCGCTCGGAGCGCCGCGGAAACAGCAGGAGTGCAACCGCGGCAGCGGCGGGAAGGTAGGTTACCAAGCTCAGGATATTATGAATTTGCATGCCTTGCCCGTCACCGGCCCAGAGTTATGTACAGTAAGATCAACACAGCCCCGGCCAGGATCCACATGGCGTAGCTGCGCACCAGTCCGTTCTGCATGGTTTTCAAAATGGACGCCGAGCCTCGAACCAGCCGTCCTACGCCGTTGACGGCACCGTCCACGATGCCCACATCCATGCCGCTCCATAAAACGTCTCTCGAACCGTTTGCGACCGGATGGATGATCAGTGCATCGTAGATTTCATCCACATAATACTTGTGGGCGAGCAGACCATGCGCACCCCGCATCCGGCTCGCAAGTTTGTCGGGAGTGGAGGGATCGGCTACATAGAAGCGGTAAGCCAGGAAGATGCCGGCGGCCGCGACCATGACCGAAATGACGGCAAAGCCCATCTCCAGATTATGCGACAGCGCGGCATGCTCCCCGTGCCAGGCGTACTCGAGCGATGGTTCGAGAAACTGCTCGAACCTGTTGGTGCCCAGCCATGCCGGCAAGCCGATAAAGCCGCCGATCGTCGAGAGCACCGCGAGCGCAATCAACGGGATGGTCATCGTAGGCGGCGATTCATGCAAGTGATGGTGAGTATCTTCCGAGAAGCGTGCCGGCCCGTAGAACGCAAGAAAGATCAAGCGGAACATGTAAAACGCAGTCATCCCTGCGGTCACGAGCCCTGTCAGCCAGATCACCGGGTGCCCTTGGGCCCATGCTGACCACAGAATCTCATCCTTGCTGAAGAAGCCGGCAAAGGGAAAGATGCCGCTGATCGCGAGTGCAGCAATGAGCATGGTGCCATGGGTGATGGGCGTGAACTTGCGCAGCCCGCCCATGCGCATCAGGTCCTGCTCGCCACCGATGGCATGAATGACGCTGCCGGCGCCGAGGAACAGCAGCGCCTTGAAAAAGGCGTGGGTGACCAGGTGAAATACTCCGGCCGAAAAAGCGCCGACCCCGGCGGCAAAAAACATATACCCCAACTGGCTCACGGTCGAATACGCCAGGACGCGCTTGATGTCCGTCTGAACCAGGCCTATGGTCGCCGCCATCAACGCGGTCAGAACACCAATCACCGCCACGACCTCGAGAGCGATGGGCGCACGGCTGAATATTGCAGAGCAGCGCACGACCATGTAGACGCCGGCCGTCACCATGGTGGCGGCGTGGATCAGGGCGCTGACCGGAGTGGGGCCTTCCATCGCGTCCGGGAGCCAGACATAAAGCGGAATCTGCGCGCTCTTTCCCGTGGCGCCGACAAAAAGCAAAATTCCTATTGTGGTCAGAATGCCGAAGCCGGCTTCAACCGGGAACGCCGTCGGCTCTTCCGCAATCCTGCGGAACACCTCCACGAAGTTCATGCTCCTGAAAGTGACGAAGATCAGCAGGATGCCGAGCATAAAGCCCACATCACCTGCCCGGTTTACGATGAACGCCTTTTTGCCGGCATCCCCGGCGCTACGCCGGTCGAAGTAGTAGCCGATGAGCAGATAGGAACAGAGCCCCACTCCTTCCCACCCGACAAACATCAGCAGGAAGTTGCCCGACAGGACGAGCACCAGCATGGAGAACATGAACAGGTTCAGGTAGGAAAAGAACCGGTAGTATCCGTCTTCGGCATGCATGTAGCCGACCGAATAGACATGAATGAGAAATCCGACGCCTGTCACTACCAGCAGCATCACGGCAGCGAGCGGGTCGAGAAGGAACTCAGCCTTGGCTACGAAATCGCCTGAGGAGATCCAGGTG
Organism: Acidobacteriota bacterium; assembly: GCA_041501225.1. GTDB lineage: Bacteria > Acidobacteriota > UBA6911 > UBA6911 > UBA6911 > JAFNAG01. Next base: position 21,212 of record JBGQNR010000032.1, on the reverse strand, counting down.
AAGAACGGTACCGAAATCCGCCTCTCGGCGGCCGGGAGAGAGAGCAGGCTAGAAACCGCCCCAAGCGCAACCAGGAAAGAGGCGCCCACGCTGGTGCAGGCGATCGCGGAGATGAGCGGCTTGGGGAACCGTTTGCCCAGGATCCCATTCAGCGCGGAACCCACGAGCGGCAGCAGCGGGATGAGCCACAAATAATTCATCATACGCAAGTCCCTGTCACCACTTCATGAGATCCGCTTCGTCGACGCTCAAGGTCTTCCGATTGCGAAAAAGATTGATGGTGATGGCGAGCCCGACCGCCGCTTCCGCAGCCGCTACCACCATAACGAAGAAAACTATGATTTGCCCGGCTTCCTGATGGAGGTACTTCGAAAAGGCCACAAAGCTGAGGTTTACGCCGTTGAGCATCAGTTCGATACACAAAAGCATGGCGATGACGTTTTTCTTGATAATCACCCCGACGGTGCCGAGGGTGAAGAGCAGTGCGCTCAGAATCAGGCAGTGAAAAATGCTCATGGCTCGGTCTAAGTCTCCCTCTTGGCGAGTACCACCGCCCCGATAATGGCTATCAGGATCAAGACCGAAGTCACCTCGAAGGGGAGCAGGTAGTCTTTAAAAAGCTCCTGCGCGAACACGGCCACGAGGCCCAGGCTGCCTGAAGGCGCCATGGCTTCATGCGGCGCCCTGGCCGGATCGTAGGACTTCAGCAAGGGATAAAGCAACACCAGGGCTGTTGCCCCCAGAATCCATGCGAAAAAGACCAGGTATTTCTTCTTGTCGACATATCCAGCCCCTGAGAATGGATCCAGGAGCATAATGACAAAAAGGAATAACACCATGATCGCACCGGCATAGACAATAATTTGAACTGCCGCGATAAACGGCGCCTCGAGAAGCATGTAAATGCCGGCGAGAGCACTGAGGCAGACGATCAGGGAGAGGGCCGCGTAGAACACCCGGCGGAATGAGATGACGCAGACGGCCGCGATCAGCGCGATTGCTCCAAACAGATAAAATAGCAGAGTGTCCATTAGTTCAGAGAGTCCAGGATTCGGTCCAGTTTCTCAACCGTCAGATCTTCATGGTAATTCTCGTTGATCTGCACTACTGGCGCGGTGCCGCAAGATGCCAGGCACTCCACTTCCAGCAACGTGAATCGCCTGTCGGGCGTCGTCTCACCGGGTTTGATGCCGAGCCTCTGCTGGAGGTGGGCCATAATGCCCTCGCAGTTGCAGAGCAGGCAGGAGATATTGGTGCAAACCTGGATTACATATTTCCCCACCGGCTTTTTGAATAACATGGTGTAAAAGCTGGCGACCTCATAAACCTCGTTGGGAGAAAGCTTGAACATTCCCGCCACCTCGCGCACCACATCGTGCGACAAGTAGCCGGCTTCCTCTTGCGCAAAACGCAAGGCGGGAATAAGTGCGGAGCGGGGCTGGGGGTACCGCTGCATCAAAGCTTCAATTCTGCCGCGGGTAGCATCAGAGAGCACGCTGCACCAAACTCCAACTCCTGAACCACAACAAGGATTCGAAGGGATTTTATAAATTCTTTAAACTCAAGAAGTTAAACCATGACCCGACGGAAAAAGCACGATCGATATTAGTAGACCGATCCTGCCGGTGTCAAGGCTTTTCTGGTTGATTTGCCTTGAGATCAACCGCTATGATACATGGCGTGCAAGCAACAATGAAGCTGGAAATCAATGGTGAAGTCAGGTGGGTGCCCGTTTCGGCGAACGTACGGGAACTGCTGGATAATCTTGGGATTAAGCCTGACAGAATCGCCGTGGAACTGAATCGCGCCATCGTCAAGCGCCGGGACTGGGACGGTGCAGCGCTCAAAGACCTCGACAAGATCGAGATCGTTCAGTTTGTCGGCGGGGGGTAGGGAGTTTCACCAGCGGGGACACGGACCTGCTCATCATCTTTATGTCTCTGCGGTGACCGGACTTTTGGAAGGGGTGTGTTGTGATCGATGGCGGGCTGGTACTGGCTGGCCGGACGTTTCGTTCGCGCTTGATCGTGGGCACGGGGAAATATGCGAGTTTCAGCTTGATGCGCGATGCGTTGGAAAAGTCCGGCGCGGAGATGGTTACGGTCGCGATACGCCGCATCAATATCAGCGACCGCTCGCGCGAATCGCTGCTCGACTACATCGATAGCAGCCGCTTCATGCTGCTTCCCAACACGGCGGGCTGTTACAACGCCGAAGACGCCATCCGCACGGCACAGCTCGGCCGGGAGGCGGGGCTTTCGGACTGGGTAAAGCTGGAAGTGATCGGCGATGAAAAAACGCTCTTTCCGGATACGGGAGCCCTCCTTGAGGCTACCCGCGTTTTGGTGAAAGACGGTTTCGTCGTTCTCCCTTACACGAATGATGATCCCATCATGGCACGCAAGCTCCAGGATGCGGGCGCGGCCGCAGTTATGCCGCTTGGCGCACCCATCGGGTCCGGCATCGGCATCCAAAATCCGGCCAACCTCCGCATCATCCGCGAAACCGTGAAGGTGCCGGTGATCGTCGATGCCGGGGTGGGGACAGCCTCGGATGCTGCCGTGGCCATGGAACTCGGCTCTGACGGCGTCTTGGTGAATACGGCGATCGCGTGCGCCCAGGACCCGGCGCAGATGGCTGAGGCCATGAACTATGCGGTGCGGGCGGGGCGGATGGCGTTTCTGGCGGGACGCATCCCGAGGAAGCTCTACGCATCCGCAAGCAGTCCACTGGAAGGTATCTCGCGCTAAACCGACGGAACGAAAACGAGCCGCGGATTTCATGGGTTTCACCTGGGAATCGATCTGTGAAATCCGTGTCAGACGCGGTTTTTTCCTGGACACTATGAAAAAGCTTCAGGTGGAGCTGAAGGATTGCAGCTATCCGGTGTGCATCGGTGCAGGTGTCCTCGCGGACGCGGGCCGCATGCTTTCGCGTCTTGGATTTGACGCGCCTCCTGTTTTAGTGAGCAATGCCCGGGTTCTCCGACTGCACGGGAAAGAGTTGCTCTCATCTTTGGAGGACTCATTCGGTCCCGTGCCGGTGGTTTGCATCGGCGACGGGGAACGATATAAAAATCACGCCACATTGGCGAAGATCTATGAGGGCCTGTTCGAGGCCCGCGCCGACCGGCGCTCCTGGATCATTGCTCTCGGCGGCGGCGTCGTCGGCGACATCGCCGGTTTTTCCGCCGCGACCTTCATGCGCGGTATCCCTTACGTGAGCGTACCCACCACGCTTTTGGCCCAGGTAGACAGCTCCGTAGGTGGCAAGGTCGGCATCAATGTTGCGCGCGGCAAAAACCTTATCGGTGCTTTTCATCAGCCCCGCGCAGTGCTCTCCGACACGGCCACGCTCCGGACCTTGCCGGCGCGCGAGCTGGCCTCCGGCCTTTACGAAGTGATCAAGTGTGCCGCAATCCGTTCTGCGCGGCTGCTGGGGTATTTGGCAAAGAATCTGGACGCGGTGTTAGCCTGCGAGTCGCGCGCGATCGAACACATCATTTTGGCAGCGGTCCGCATCAAGGCGGAAGTGGTGACAAACGACGAGCGCGAAGCCAACGTGCGCGCGCTGCTGAACTACGGCCACACCGTCGGACACGCGCTGGAAGCCGCGACCGATTATCGCAGATTCAAACATGGGGAAGCGGTGGCTTGGGGTATGATCGCAGCCGCCGAGCTGGCCTCAGCTGCCGGGAAACTTCACGCAGCGGAGGCACAGCGCCTGGCAGGCCTGATTCATCGCGTTGGCGCGCTACCCTCACTGCGAGGCATTTCTCCGGCAAAAGTCTGGCGGGCGCTGGAGCGGGACAAGAAGTCACTGGGGGGCCGCATCCGCATGGTTTTGTTGCCGGGTCTCGGACGGGCCGAAGTCGTCGATGATCTGGATGCCGCGCACTTGCGCCGTTTCGTCGACAAGTTTCTCGAGAGTGGCGGCAGACAATAATCACCGCAAATCATGTTCATGTTGAGGTCGGATGTCGGAGGCCGGAGGTCGAAAGTCGGATAAAGCTCAGGACGTGCGGGCGATGTTCGGCGCCATCGCACGCCGCTACGACTTTCTGAACCACTTCCTCTCGGCAAATATCGACAAACGCTGGCGCCGCGCCTGCGTGCGCGAGGTATCGAGGCGGCTTACCCGGACACCGCTGGATATCCTCGATGTCGGATGCGGAACAGGCGACCTCTCCCTTGCATTTTCATCCCTGGGTCCGGTCGTGGGGTGTGACTTCTGCCACCCTATGCTCAGCATCGGCAGAGACAAGATTGGCCGGCGCGAGTCCGCGCATCGGATCTTCCTGGTCGAAGGAGATGCTCTCACCCTGCCGTTTCCTGATGGCTCTTTTGATGTGGTCGTGTCGGCCTTCGTTTTGCGCAACCTGGCGGATACGCAAAAGGGTTTGCTGGAAATGAGGCGGGTTTTACGCAGTGGCGGCGTGCTCGGGATCATGGATTTTTCGATGCCCCGGGGGCGCATGTTCGGCAAGGTGTATCGCTTTTACTTTCACAAAATCCTACCCAGGCTGGGTGCATTGATCTCCGGCGTCGATGGGCCCTACAATTATCTGCCTGAGAGTGTGCAGTCCTTTCCCGGGCCGGAAGAACTCAAGTTGCGGATTACGCGCGCGGGATTCGAGGACGTGGATTATCGTTCATTCTCTGGTGGAATCGCCGTCCTGATGATTGCCCGCGCCCCGGCGCATGAAAATTAATGGTCTCTTAAAGGCAGCCACGAATGACACGAATGAACACGGGCTTTCGAGCCAGCAAAGATTCGTGTCCTTCGTGGCTGCTTTTGCAGTTTTGAGGCGAGCTATTTTCGGAGCAGCGTCAGCGCAATATCTGATCCTCAATAGGTCGGGGGTGCGTGCGGTCTATCTGATCCAGCCCGGAAGGGCGCCGCTTTTGCGCGCCTCCTTTTCCAGATCGATCAAAGCGTCCCTGGCCTGACTCAGCTTCTCTTTGTTCAGATCCTGATCGTAGAAAGTCTTCTGGATCTCGCGCTGGATCTCCTGCTGCTTGTATCCGTCATTTTCGCGATAAAACCTGTTTTGCAGGTCGTTGAGCTTGAGAATGATGACATTCGATTCGTTCTCGAGGTCCTTTACTTTCTGACGGGCATCTGCAAAGGTCTGCTTCCAGTAACTCTCGGGCCTGCCCTGGAAATCGACGGGTTCGTCTGAGGCCGGTTTTTCCTTGGCTGCCGTGGCCCCTTCCGCCGGCTTTTCAGCGCCTGCGGCAGTTTTCTCCGCACCTGGCTTTTCGGTGGCAGCGCCGGGAGGCGGGGTGGTGCTAGTTACAGGACTGCTCTGATACTTCGCGGCTTGTTCCGCGGTGATTACTTTGGTTTCACCCTTCACCGCTTCGCGCCGCTCCTTCTCTTTCTTGGCCAGCTCGGCCAGAGACTGGGAATAGCCGAAGGATGCCAATGCAGCCACTAGCAACCCGGTAATCACGCAGGAGATTGGTTTCATCGTACGGCCCCTTATGGAGTAGATAGTCCTTTAGAAACCTTCGTATCATTATATCGGTCGGATACGTAGTTTTGATTACGCTTCACGGCAGCAGAATTATGACGCATTCCGAAAGGCCGTGGACGGGAAAAATGCGGCAGCTGGGATTTAATGTTCCCCAATTCCTTGATTTTGCTCAACATTTGCCTTAACTTTTTTGTCCAAGTGGGGGGAATCGTGCAAGTATTCGAAGCCATACGGCGAGTGGTGGACGGGCAGCATCTCATGCGCGCTGAAGCCGAATCGGTGATGGAAGCCATCATGACCGGCGGCGCCACAGATGCGCAAATCGCGGCGCTTCTTACCGCTCTACGCATGAAATGCGAAACGGTGGAGGAACTTATAGGTTTTGCCCGTGTGATTCGGGCGAAAGCCACGCCGGTGCGTCCCCATTCCACTGTGGCGGCGGCGTTTTCCGGCACCGAGCGTGAAATGCTTGTAGATACCTGTGGCACAGGCGGGGATGCTGCCGGCACCTTCAATATCTCGACAGCGACCGCGTTTGTCGTTGCGGGCGCAGGCATCCAGGTTGCAAAGCACGGTAATCGCAGTGTTTCCGGCATCTGCGGGAGTGCGGATGTGGTCGAGGCGCTTGGCATTCGCATCGATCTCCCGGCGGAATCGGTGGCCCGTTGCATTGACGAAGTTGGCATCGGTTTTCTTTATGCGCCGCTGCTTCATAGCGCGATGCGCTACGTCATGCTGGCGCGCCGCGAAATGAGGATCCGAACCGTTTTCAACCTTCTTGGCCCGCTCTGCAATCCGGCGGGAGCCAATGCCCAGGTCCTGGGCGTTTACAGCGAGAAGCTGACGGACATGATGGCCCAGGTCCTCTGCGAACTGGGCGCCCGGCGCGCGCTGGTCGTCCACGGCCTTGACGGCCTGGACGAGATCACGATTTCCGGCGAAACCAAAATCTGCGAAGTCCGCGACGGAGAAGTGAAAACCTATTACGTTGTCCCCGAAGACTTCGGTCTGGAGCGCGCTCCCATTGAACAAATCCAGGGCGGCGATGCCAGGCGCAATGCCGAGATCATACGGGAAGTTTTGTCCGACCGCGGCGGGGTCAAGAAGGACGTCGTCCTCCTCAACGCCGCTGCCGGTCTGGTCGCCGGCGGCAAGGCACGCTCCCTGCGCGAAGGCATAGGATTGGCGCGCGACTCCATCAGTTCGGGTGCTGCACTCGACTGCCTGGAGAAACTCATTGTTCTGACCCAGGAATTCGGCCCGCCGAGCAAATAGGATGTTGGAATATAGAATACAGAAAAGGGCTATTCAATTGACTCCACAAGCCCCTATATATTGTGGTTATGCTTTTTACGACCTCGAGCAGATTTGGCAAAGAAAGCTGAACCGCAAAGACCACCAAGACCTCGAAGAAAAAATATCCTGGAGATTTTATCTTCGAGGTCTTTCTGGTCTTCGTGGTTCATAATCCTCCATACCCCAAATCACTACAGGTAGTGGGTTGTGGAGTCAATTGAATAGCGCTTTTCTGTATTCTGAATTCTATATTTTCCCCCCTAAATCACGGAACACGCACTACACGCACTCTCCCCATTACACTCACCACTACCCGGTAAATCCCCGCTTCTCCCTGAATTACGAACGTCCCGGCCGGAACCGCGTTGCCGTGCTGGAAGAAGCGCAAGGGCTTGAGCGGTGACTTGATGATGCTCACTCCCGCCGGCAGGTAATGGACGGAGTTTTCGTAGCGCGTACCATCAGGTGCAAGCCAGTAAAAGCGGCGGCCGTTTTGATCGATGATGAAAGTCAGCGAGTCATTTGCTGCAATGGCATGGGCTCGCGCCCAGAGCAACGAACTTTCGACCAGATGCGCGCTGCCCCAGAGCACCCATTCCTGACGAATGCGATGCACTCCGGGAACCGCCGCACCCGCCGTTACTCCCATCAATCCCAGAACAAGGAGCAGTTCGATCAGTCCTGTCCCCGAGACTTCACAGCCTTCGCGGGTGATTCGATCCAGTTTTTCAGGCATGTAATATCTAACGGCAGGAGCCGGTTTTGAGCCAAAAAAACTAGCCGGCGGTGTACCACTGGATCATGGAGTTGCCCCAAAAGAGGGCAGCTGCAGCTGCAACACCGAGGAAAGTTCCGAATGCCAGCTTAGTTTGCAGAGTGCGGCCGCCAAACAGTATGAGGATAATGCCGGCGATACTTCCCAAAAGCGATCCGGCAAAGATGGTGAGGAGCGCGAGGCGCCAGCCAAGGAAGGCGCCAACCATCGCCATCATTTTCACGTCACCCATCCCGAGCCCCTGTCTCTTGCGCAGGGCCTGATAGGCCATAGCTACGAGAAAAAGCATACCGCCTCCGATCAATGCTCCCACCAGGGATGAAACCCAGGGAAGCACGGTGTCGGCGTGGGACAGGGACACGAGCGATGCCAGGTTGTAGGATAGCGAATCACGGAAAAATTCCTGCGACTGAAAGGGAGACAGCACCAGGCCGAGGAGGGCTCCGGGGAGTGTCAGAACATCGGGAAGGATCTGATGATGGTAGTCGGTGAATATCAAAACGATGATCACGGCCAAAAATAGGGAGTTCACGAACGCGGGCGGTGTCAATCCCCATGTCATCGCGCAAGCGTAGAAAGAGATTCCCGCCAGCAACTCGACGAGGGGATACTGCAACGAGATCGGTTGCCGGCAGAATCGGCACTTGCCCCGCAGCACAAGATAGGAGAGGACCGGGATATTGTCATAGGGGCGCACAGCGTTGCCGCAATTCGGGCAGTGAGAGCCAGGGAAAACGATCGATTCATGACGCGGCAGGCGGTAGATGCAGACGTTCAGAAAACTGCCGATTACCAGACCAAAGGCCGTCCAGAAATAGAGATACAGATCCATGCGCTCTCCAGGCGCACTACTTTACCCTGGACGGAGAAAATCGGCAAGAACGACGAATGCAAATTTGGATTTTGGATTGCGGATTTTGGATTGAAAGGCCGTATCAGGGACGGTCTGGTTTGATTGAAACCACTCGAGTCTTTTGTAGCAATCCAGGATTCCCGATGGGCAGTTTTTTTAATCCAAAATCCGCAATCCAAAATCCAAATTCGCCAGGGCTGGAAAATAAAACGGCCGCCTACCCCAGAGGGGAGGCGGCCGGGAGCCTGAAACGTCGGATTTGCTTCGGACTATTTGAATGTCGACAGCTTCGTCTTGCCGACACTTCCGACGTCAATGTTGCTGGCGTCGAGAAGAGTAAACATGGCCTGCTGTAGATTGAGAATGGCCTTGCGGTAACTGATTCTGGCCGACAGCGCATTGTTATTGGCGGTGGAGAGGTTGTCCTGAGCCGTAAGTACCTGGAAGTTCTGGCTGAGGCCGGCTTCCAACCGCTTCTGCTCCGCGTCGAGCTGAGCTTGTGCAAGTGTCACTCCGATATCGGCCGTGTCGATCTGCCTCCTGGCGGTGTTGAGCGCCTGTAAAGCATTGCGTACGGATACAATGATCTGCTGTTCTGATTTGATGCGGTTCATGACCTGTTGATCTCTGTTGATCCTGGTCGACGCTATCTGGGCATCGGCAATCCTATGGCTCAGCGGGATGTTGAGGTTCACGCTGAATCCCCAGCTAGGTGGCTGGGTATTGAACATGTAAAGGTTTGAGGTCCCCAGACCCCCCCATAATTTAGCAGGGAAGTTTGTATTGCCATCAGGAACGCCGCTGCTGGAGCTTGAAAGGTTACCCGTAACGCTCAAGCCCCATTTTCTGGAATTCTGGTTCATCTGCAGGGTCAAATCGGTATTCTGCAAACTGATATCGGCCTGCTCCAGTGTCGGGCTGTTTTTCAAGGCAGTCTGGATAGCAGCGTTGATCTCCATCTTGAATTCAGTTACCTCGGGCTTATCTGTGGGGACAATCATCTGACCCCAGATGTCGGCACTGCGGTCCTTTGAGATCAGAGTTCTGAGTGCGTTCTCCCTTTGCTGGATGCCGTCCTCCTGACTCAGCAACTGGACTTCGCGATTGGCCTGTTGCGAAAGACTGCTGACCACGTCGATCGGTGCGATCGTGCCGATGTCGCGCTTCTTGGTGTTTTGGTCTACGGACAATCGGGCGGTCACCACGGCAGCTTTGGCGATGTCATAGAGGCCGATGGCGCTTACGAGATCCCAATAAGCGGACTCGACCGATTGGACAACCTGGGAGATCGATAACTTGAATTGGCTGTCATTTGCCTTCAGGTTGAGGTTTGCCACCTTGATGGCGTTCCGGTTGGCGTCGATCTTGAAGTCGCGCAGCAGGGGTTGTGTATAACTCAATGACCAGTTGGCTTGATATCTCGGGTTGGCGAGTGCAGCGCCGCTGTTGGTATCATTTCGGGAGCCCTGCAACCGAAAACTGAAACTGCCGCCTACCGGAATATTCTGGTTGAAGGTGGTGCTCCAGCTGTGGCTCAGGGTCGCGAGAATCGGGGTTCTTGCTGCATCGTAGGCATTGGTGTTCAAGCTCTTGCTATCGTTCCAGCTGAAGCTGGTGTTTGTCATGGTCGGATCATAGGCTGCGCGCGCGGAAATCAACGACTGCTGGAGAGTATCTTCTCGGGTGTCAGCGATTGCGATATCCAGGTTAGCCTGAAGAGCCATCTTGATGGTATCCCTCAAGGAAAGGCGTAACGCTGTCCCATCCTTCTCTGCGCGCTGGATCGGCCCCTCGAGGGAAACAGGCGGAATCTTGATGTCCGGCATGGACGCGGTCTGAGGTGGCGGCTGCTGTGCCTGCTGACCCTGTGGTGGATTCTGTCCGAACGCTCCCCAGGACGGGGCGCTGGTGAACATCAGTGAAATTGCCAATATTGTCAAAATACTGAACCATTTATAGCCGTCGCCCCGGCCAGGGGAAACGAAAGAATATCTCATAGTCAGACTCCTAAAATTAGCTGTAACTAGACGTAGTCCGAAGTTACCAACACACAGTACGATGCCTAAACACAAAATGTTTCAAAAAGGTACGCCGAATTGCCGCAATGGGAACAGGCCAGTTTCCCCAGCCTATTAGACGGAAAAGAACCCGTTAAAGCCGGAAAAAGAGGCCTGGAGCGCCACAAAAAGCGAAAGAGCCCCGAAATCGGGGCTCTTTACTGAAATCCAGCGAGCTTGCAGAAGCCGCAACCAGAATTGCCAGCAGCCAGGCTAATCCTTGCCAGGATCCTTGCCCGGATCTCCAGCCTTCTTTAAGGTCGGACGTTTCTTCTGATCCTGGGGATCCGTGCTTGACGGGTCATCCCCGCTGTCGGTACGCCGCTTCAAAGTGGGTTTCTTCTGATCAACTGGGGAAGCCTCATCCGACTTCATCGCGTTGTCAATGGCAAGAAGCCTGCTTTTCACCCGGTTGAACTCGGAAGTGTTAACAATATAGTTGTCCTTTTCGGGCAGGTAGCGTTCCTCATCCATTGAGGCCGCAATGCGATCCACCGTAAATGGATGGGTGCGGAAAAAGCCCGACAGCTTGCCCGGCTTGGTCTTCTCCTGAGCCTGCAGCTTTTCGAAGAATGAGACAAAGCCATTCGGGTCATAGCCCGTGTTCCAGAGATACTGGATTCCCAGCTGGTCGGCTTCCTTCTCAGAGTCGCGCGTTACTCCCAGCAGCTCGAGATTAATTCCCAGGCCGAGTCCGTTCTGGATCGCCATCTGGGCCCAGTAACCTCCGATGAACAACGCCGGAATCGCCGCCAGTTGCAGGACCTGAGCCTTCGTCATGCGCGCCGTCGCATGTCTGGCCGTGACATGCGAAATCTCGTGCGCCATCACGCCGGCCAGTTCCGATTCGTTCTCCGCAGCCAAGATCAGCCCTTTGTTGACGTAGAAAAAGCCGCCCGGGAAAGCGAAGGCGTTCACTTCGTCGGTATCGACGACCTTGATGTGAAATGGCACCTTGGCATCGGAATGCTTGACCAGGTTCTGGCCCACACGGTCTATATAATCGGAGATGACGGGATCTTCAATCATCTTCGCGGTCTGCTCAAATTCAGAAGCGACCTGTTGGCCCATCTGAATTTCCTTTTCGAGGGAAACAAAGTTGGGGAAAACGCCCCAGATTCTCCCGGCGACGTCTCGATTGCCGATTTTGTCGACATCGGCATGCCTCCGATCTGTTGCGTAACTTGCCGCCGACATCATCAGGATCAGGGCCACGCCCAACCCGATGGTGAGCATTTTCCTCGAGGACTGCATAGGACATCCCCCCTTGGAGCAGTTGTTTTGCCCATCGAGACCCGATATGCTTAACCTCGGGTGCGACAGGGACTTCCACGACCCACGTTGCATCTACACAGATTATAGATGCTGACGAGCAGGAAAAGTATCAATTTGATATTAGGCTCCTTAAAATAGGGTGTCAATTAGTACTGTGTAAACTGTGTAAAAGGAAGTAGGGGAGTGGAGTCAGAATCTAAAAGACAGAATGCAGAATAAAGAATTCAGAATGGGGTTACAGGAACAGTACCTTGAATCCCCGGCGAGCCGGACAGCCGACAGGGAGCTTTTCTCCCTGATAAAGTCCAACGTACAAGGTTTTCTTCTGAATTCTGTATTCTGTATTCTGCCTTCTACAGATGCCAATTCCGAAAGGACTCGGGATCATGAAGATATTGACGGCTAAGCAGATGGGAGAAGTCGACCGGCTGACCACCGAGCGATACGGGATACCCTCGCTTCTCCTCATGGAGAATGCGGGCCGCTCCGTTGCCGACGAGCTGTGTAAGGCCTTGCCGGATCTCGCCAAGAAGCGCGTCCTCGTGTTCTGCGGAACGGGCAACAACGGCGGCGACGGGCTCGTTGTGGCTCGGCACCTGGTTGCGCGTGCCGTCCGCCCGGAAGTCTGGGTCCTGGGGGATGCCGCTAAATACCGGGGCGATGCTCTCGAGAATTGGAAAATGCTGCAGAATCTCGATCTGCTCATTCATGTTTTGCCGGATTCAAAGGATCGCTCTGCTTTACTGAAACGCACCCCCTATCCGGAGGTCATCATCGATGGCCTCTTCGGTACCGGCCTCTCCAAGCCGGTCGGCCCTGATTTTCGCAAGATCATCGCATGGATCAATGAAGCCCGGACGCGGGCCTTTGTGGCAGCGATCGACATTCCCTCCGGGATTTTCGCGGATTCCGCATGCTTGCAAGGTCCCGCCGTTCAAGCCGATCTGACGGTGACATTTACGGCTCCTAAAGCGGCTTTGATCTTTCCTCCTGCTGCAGAAAAAGCGGGGTGCGTCGTCGTGGCCACCATCGGATCGCCGGCCCCGCTGCTCGAAAATCCCGAATATCGACTTGAGCTGATGGATCGGAGCCGTATCCGGCGCACCCTTCCTGCCAGGGCTCGTGACAGTCATAAGGGCACCTTTGGCCACGTGTTCGTTCTAGCTGGGTCCCGGGATAAGAGCGGAGCAGCGATCATGACGGGATTGTCCGCATTACGTTCGGGCGCGGGTCTGGTGACGCTCATGCTTCCCGAAAGCCTCCGTCGTGATGTGATCGGCAAAGTGCCGGAATTGATGACCGCCTGGCTGCCCGAGACCCGAGAGGGGACCGCGGATGCCGCGGCAGCAAAGACAGTTTTCGATCTTCTGACTCAGGCGGACGCGGTGGTGATTGGCCCGGGGCTATCGACCAATAAATCTACGAAGCAGTTGGTGGGTGAAATTGTCCGCAAATCACCGGTTCCCATCGTCCTCGATGCCGATGGGATCAATGCCTTCGCGCGTACGCCCGAAAGCCTGAGCAACGAAGCAGGGCATCCTATCGTCATCACGCCGCATCCGGGAGAAATGGGGCGGCTGCTTGGCCTCAAGACCGCACACGTTCAGCGGCGCCGGCTGGAGATTGCAGGAGATTGCGCGATACAACACGGAGTTTTTACTGTCCTGAAGGGATACCAAACTCTGGTGGCTACGCCCGCCGGCCGTGTTTTTGTCAATACTACCGGCAATCCGGGAATGGCCACTGGCGGAACAGGGGACATCCTTTCTGGAATCATGGGGCGGTTCGTGGCGGGATGGCGGCAAAAGTTTGATGGTAATGACAGGGAAGCTCTGGCGGATTTCATCTCAGCCGCGGTCTATTTGCATGGCTTGGCCGGCGATTATGCTGCCGCCGAGAAAGGCGAGGAATCGCTGATTGCCACCGACCTCATTGCTCACCTCCCTGATGCGTTCAAAGGAGTGTGCCGGGAATGAGGGCGCAAGTGGCGCGAAAAGACAAGCACGACCGCACGGTTCGAATCGTGCGCAGCGGATCCCCCGAGGAAACCCGGCAGCTGGGGCGGAAACTTGCCGGCAGCCTGCGCGTGCCTGCCGTGGTATTGTTGTGCGGCTCTTTGGGGACCGGCAAAACCACGATGACACGCGGGCTCGCGGAGGGGCTCGGGCTCGCGGACCCGGCTCTGGTCCACAGCCCTTCCTTCACCATCGTGAATGTTTACCGCGGGCGATATCCGATTTATCATGTGGATCTTTATCGTCTGCGTGGCGAACGCGATTTGAATTCAATCGGCCTTGAGGACTTTATGGGCCGAGAGGGTGTTACCATTGTAGAGTGGGGCGAGCGGCTCTCGTATGCGGGTGAAGTGGCTCTCGTAGTTGAACTGGAAGACGCGGGCGGAGACTCACGCATTCTGCACATTCACGCACCCGGTAGACGCGCTCGCAAAAAAGTGAGATAGGGGGTCCGGCCAGAATGGCCCATAGATAAGGAGTAAAGCAAAGCCGGTTAAAGCTGTGCATTGACCAGAGAATAATAGGATTTTCTTTTGCCCCTCCAGGGCTCCTTGTGCGTAATCGGCGAGCCGGGGGCGGCGCTGCGCTTGCCCCCGGCTACTTTCTGGCTGCCCCGCTGGGGCAGCTGCTTACAAGGAGCCCACAGTTTGCGGGGAATATCCGTGCCGGAGGCGCGAGAGCGAAAGCATGACGCATCCCCTCGACCTGAGCGAGAATGTGAACGAGAGCCCTGGAAGGGCGAGGGAAGGATCTTGTCTTATCTGAGCACCATTCGGGGCTGGCCACACAAACCTGAATGACCGGCAAGAAAGATGGGCTTGGCAGTTGGGTATCGGGATTGTGCGGCTTTTCTCCCAATCGTCATGATGGTTGCAGATCATCCCGGCGGCAGTAAGGGCGCCAGAGGCATTTACTACTATGAACAAAAACTTGTGCGGAATTTTCCCCCCGGTTACTACGCCCTTTAACAGCGACGGCGAACTGCTGATCGACAGGTTTAAAGAGAATCTGGCGCGGTGGGCCGCTGCCCCTCTGGCTGGACTAACCGTTCTCGGATCCAACGGGGAAGCCCACCTTCTTTCTGACCAGGAGGCACTCCGGGTAGTGCGCGAGGCTCGAAATACAGTCGTAGCAAGCAAGACCATGATTGTGGGCGCAGGGAAAGAGTCTACGCGCCTGACTCTCGAATTTGTCCGCAAGGTTGCGGATCTCGGCGCCGATTATGCGCTGATCGGCATACCTTCCTACTATCGAGCCCGCATGGTGGATGACGCTTTGTTTGCCCACTTCTGGAGCATCGCCGATGAATCTCCCATTCCGGTTTTGATTTACAATGCGCCGCAATTCACGGGAATCAGCGCGAGCGCCGCTCTTATCGAACGACTGAGCGCGCATGAAAACATCGCGGGCATGAAAGAGAGTGGCGGAAATCTGCCCCTGCAGGCGGAGGTGCGGCGGCGCACACCCGAGCGCTTCCAGATCCTGGTGGGCTCGGCTCCGACTCTTTTCCCAAGCCTGGTCCAGGGAGCCTGTGGAGGGATTGTGGCCGTCGCCTGTGCTTTGCCCGCGTTCACATGCGAGATCTACGAGGCGTTCCGTGCCGGCGACTGGAAAGGCGGCGCTGAATTGCAGAAGAGGCTGACTCCTCCGGCAGAAGCGGTGACTGTTGTTTTCGGCGTACCCGGCCTGAAATATGCCATGACCTTGATGGGCTTTTATGGCGGCGAGGCGCGGCTGCCCCTATTGCCATTGAAGGATGATCAGCGCGCAAAGCTGAAATCGATCTTTCAGGCGGCTGGCGTACTCGCGGCCAAGGAACATTCACAGCCTTGAAATTCCGGGAGCTACCAGGATTCCCATTACTGTTCGTCGATTTTGTTGAGGGCGCCGGGCCTGTAAGAGAGTTCTTGCCCCATCGGCCGGATGCCGGAACTCTGTGCGCACGCGCGGCGCTTGCGCAGGATCCGATTCTATCCCGTCAGGATTTATGTGATGCGCTGACGGAGCAGGCCGAGCTCTTCGGAAGCGGCGGACCGGCGCTCTCCAATATTGCACGGTTGCGCGCTGCCGGCTCCGTGGTGGTTGCGGCAACTCTGCGCCCCGGACTTTTGGGCGGCCCCCTTAGCAGCTGGCTGAAAGCGATGACCGCGGCGCGGCTGGCGGCGTGGCTTACCGAGCGCGGCCTGCCTGCGATTCCCATCGGATGGATTGATTCCAGGCTCGAGCCAGCCGATCTGAGTATAGGGCTGCTGTCACCACAAGGTCCCAGGAGAGTCGACTTGGACGGCTTCCCTGATTCGGCGACCGGGCTTCCAGACTCAATCAGGGAATTGCTCGTGCGTGTAGCCGCCCTGGCGGGACCCGGAGCCGGAGAAACCGATATCCTTTCATTCCTGGAATCCACCCATCCGCCTGGGGCCATGCCGGGTCTTGCATGGGGACGCACAATTTCCAAAATGCTGGAGCCATGCGGGATCGTCCTACTCGATCCCTATCACTCCAGTCTGCCCAACAAAGAATTTGACCCTTCAATATCTCCGCACGCCACCAAGCTGGCGGCGCTTCTAGCGGAGCAGGAATGTCGTCTGAAAGCGGCTGGATACAATGCTCCCGCGGATAGATCTTTTGTTTTTGGCGATCGTGACCCAACGAAGAAACATGAAATGAAAGCGATGGCGCCCTTTTTCGTGCAGAGCCTGTTTCTCCCGATCGCTGCCTTCGTGATCGAGGAATCCGAAGTTTTCGCTGCCGCTTGTGAGCAGCCGATCTTTTCTGAAACTCGGCGCCATGCTCCCATCCTATGGCCACGCATCAGCGCGACACTCGTAGACGAGCGCAGCCGCAAGCTGCTTGCCCGATATGATCTTGGCGTGGAAAGGCTTTATGATGGACCTCAGAGCCTGGCCGATGGTCTGATGAATACGCCATCGCAGTCGGATCCGCTGGCTCGTGTAGACGCCATGAAGGCTGCTGTCGAAGGAAAAATGGCTGAACTGGCCGGGCTGGTTCCTCCTGGAGATGGTCTTGGCAGCGCCATCAATAACTCGCAGCGGCGCATGGTTTATCAAATGGGAAAGCTGGCGGCGGCATTTTCTTCAGCACAGCAGCGTCGCCGGCAGATCGTTGAGAAACATGCTGGGTACTTGTGCGGCCATCTAGCGCCTTGGGGCAGACTGCAAGAGCGAGAGTTGGCGGGATTTCAATTCATCCTTCCATATTCGGTTTCTCTGCGGCAGCGGTTGTACCAGAGCATCGACCTCTGGAAATTTGAACATCAGCTCATTTTTCTGTAAATTGTGACCTCTGGTTAGATGAAAGGCAGTCTCTTTTGGAAACGCAAATGCAGAACGTTAGATTTCAAAGTGTTTTCAGCGCTGCAAAGGAATGGAATCGCTCATGCCATTAGACATACTCGCATTTGGCGCACACCCCGATGATGTCGAGTTGCATGTAGGGGGTACACTCGCGAAGATGGTTTCCCAAGGCTACGCCGTGGGCGTGGTGGATCTGACTCGTGGAGAGCTGGGAACGCGCGGCACGCCTGCGATTCGGTCCCGTGAAGCCAGGAAGGCTGCCGGAATCCTCGGCCTGAAGGTGAGGGAAAATTTGGGCCTGCCCGATGGTGAAGTCCTGGTAAGCCCGGAGACCCGCCTCGCGGTGATTCGGGCTTTGCGGAAGCACCGCCCCATGATGGTGCTGGCCCCTCATTGGGACGAAGCGCACCCCGATCACGCAAATGCCGGCAAATTAGTGGCTGAGGCGTCGCACCACGCCGGCCTGGCGAAGATCAAGACCGGGCAGGAACGTTTCCGGCCGAAGGCTATTCTTTACTATATGTTGCCTCCGTATGTCTGGCCTACTTTTATCGTGGACGTCTCCGCCCATATCAAGCAGCGCGAGGAGGCAATCCGGGCGCACGAATCCCAGCTCTTCAATCCCGGGCGCGAACCGGACACCTACTTGAGCCAGCCTGACTTCCTGTACCGCGTGGATGCAGTAATCTCCTACTATGGCACCTTGATAGGGCGCGCCAAAGGTGAAGCATTTTTTATGAAGGTGCCGCCCGAAATTCCGGATCTAGTCGATTTCTTCCGCCAGCAGGGATCCAGGCGCCTTCGCTAGATATTGCTGCACTGGCGAGTTGAGGGTGCAGAGACGGTGCTTCTTTTCAGGTCAAGCGGGCATGGCCCCCAGAACTCCACAAAAGGCGTTATATTGCTGTGCCAGGTACGTCATTACCGGAGGATGGAGGAAATCCTTGTCTGGTCTAATCTATGAGGAAGGCTCAATCTCCGAGCAGAGAGCCATGCCACAGACGCCCGTTGCGGATAAACTGAGCCGCTTTCTTTGCAGCATTCGCCAGAAGGGTGCAAACCGATGAAGCCCGGAAGCGGAAGGCGCATTTTGCCATCGACGCTGCTTTTTTTGTGCGCCCTGAGCTTATCCGCGTTCTCCGCGCGGGGCTACGTGCCAATGCGTTGGGGAACTGTTGGGGTGCGTGCTGTATGGGCACCCTCGCGTTTTCCCCTAATCTTTTATGTGAATGAAAGTCTGGCCAAGGGAGGAGCGAATATTTCCGCAGGGAGCGACGCCATAGGTGCTGTTCGTGCCGCGATGTCTTCCTGGCAAGATATTCAGACCGCGGATCTCCGTTTTGCGGATTTGAAACTCACAACCGCTGATTCCGCTCTTGTGGATGGGCAAAATCTGATCACCATGGCGGACACGCCGATCAATCGGGAAATCCTGGGTGTGCGCCCGGAGGATCCGGGTGCGGTGGCGCAAACTCGAATTATCTACAACAAAAACACCGGTGAAATTACCGAGACTGATATCGTCCTGAATCCACGATACGAGTTTTCAACAAACTTGGCACCCGGCACCTACGACTTGCAGGCTATCTTGACGCATGAACTGGGGCATGCGCTTGGTTGCGATCATTCTTCCGTACCAAGCGACACCATGTTTTCATCGATGGGTGTTGGGGAGTTTTTTCAGCGCTACATTTCCGGTGATGCCACAGCATTCGCCAGCCTTACCTATCCCAATCGAACTCGTGCTGCCTCGCTGGGATCCATCACGGGACGGATCAGCTCGGCGGGAGCCGGTATCTTTGGCGCTTCGATCATAGCGATAAATCTTGATCGCAATCTGATTTATTCGGCTCTGTCGGAACCGAACGGCGCCTATGCCATTAACGGCCCGGTTGCCGGCCGGTATGTGGTTTACGCTGAACCGCTCGATGGTCCCGCAACTCCTGACCAGTTGTTGGTGCAAGGGGCGGATGCTTATTACCAAGGGTTGAACACTTCGTTCCGCACCGTTGTGGCCGGCGAACAGCTTCTGGGTGTGAACGGTGCCGCCAGGAATATCGAAATGAACTTCGCCGTGCCAGGCGGAGCACCTGTGCTCAATATCGATCGCATGGGCCGAGGCGATCCCGATAGCGGTTTGGGTTACCTTTCGGTGGGGCCGGTGTTCGCAAATCCGGGTGAGACTCTGAGCCTGTGGATTGGGGGCTTGAACACCTGGAAGGTGGCAAGCCTCAGCGACATAATGATTCTGGGGACGGGCGTGACATTGGATCCGTCGAGGGGTCTAAAGATTCTAAAAAACGGTAGTGGAGGACAAGTCGGCCTTTCCGTCTTGGTGCACATCGAGCCGGATGCCGCGCCCGGTCCTAGAACCGTGGTCCTGAGCGTGGGCGATCAGCGTGCAGCAAGTACCGGCGGTATCGTGATCGTGGGACGGGCGCTTCCAGCGACGACGTTGTACTTTCCGTATCTTAAGGCAAGTTCCAGTCAATATACGGGCATTGCCCTGGCCAACTCCACGCAGGACACACCGGCGGTGATCCGGATGTCGGGGCGTGATTCCCGGGGATCGTTTCTCTGGAGTGAGGATGCCACCGTACCTTCCGACTTGACTCTGGCCGGCGGCACCCAAATTGCACAACTCGAGAGACAGTTTTTCAATCTGCCCTTTGCTGCCGACTATTCCGGATCCCTGACCGTGGAAGCGGATATTCCGAACGTGCAGGGTTTTTTCCTTACCGGCGATTTTGCCGGCGACTACCTGGATGGCGCCGAAGCCTTCACCCGGGGCTATCGGCAGCTCTTTTTCCTCGACGCATTGCAGGATGGCAATACTTCCACGGAGATTCATTTGATGAACATCAAAGATCTGCCGGTTGCCGTGGATCTAAAGCTCGTTGATTCGAACGGCAGAACCATGAAGGGGCTGATACAACAGACCATCCCTGCGCGCGGAAAAATCAGCGGATCTCTCTCGAGCCTGTTCGGGATCTCGAGCGAGCTGCAATCCGCGCATGTGACCGCAGCCTCGAACGACGATGCATTGGCGGGTTTTGCGTTGATCACTCAGCCGGTGGCGCTCGCAGGCCTCAACGCCCTGCCGCTTGAAAATGCCGGGGCAGTGCTCTATTCGCCGCAATTTGCAGTAGGGGATCCAAGTTTTCCAATGGATACTCGGCTCAATATAGTAAACGTTGGCGATAGCCGGACCCAGGTAACCGTCGCTTTGCTCGATGAGAGCGGAAAACCGTTCGGACCAGATACAAGGACCATGATGCTTGAGGTTGGTGGGCAAGTCAGCCTGGATGTGCGCAGCACGTTTGGGCTCGAACCGGGCCAGGGGTATATTAAAGTCTCCGCTTCTGATGGAGGGAGATTACTCGGCAACGTTGCGTTCGGCAGCGGCAATCCCGTTACCGGCGCTCTCAAGTTTGAGGCGACGATCCCGCTCTTTGCATCGGGGGCTCAGGATTTTATCTTTTCTCACATTGCGCAGGGCGCGGGCTACTACACGGGATTGGCTTTTCTGGCCCCGGAGGGCGCACGAATTACCATTGCAGCATTCGACCGCAGCGGCGCGGCGAAAGGAAACCCGGCCACCCGCGATCTCGCTTCAGGTCAACGTTTCGTTTCACTGCTGAACCAACTGATCCCCGAAACCAACGGCCAGGTGGGTGGATATGTAAAGGTCTCATCGGACCGTCCGGTCATGGGTTTTGAGATGTTCGGAAGCACCGACGGCCAGGTGTTGTCGGCTGTTCCGCCGCAACGATTGTCAAAGTAAAGTGTGATACAATTTTCGGGCTCGAGCGTAGGATTCGAATGCTTTGATCCGCCAATCTGAACCTTGGAATCGGGCCGGGAAATGTCGTGTCAATGGGGGCTCAAGGCATCCAAGATACTGATTGAGCCCAGGTAAGCGGAGTAAAGTTCGTGCGGCTCGGCCAGGGCTTGTGCACGCCGGTATCCTGGCGCGGCAAGCATTAACAAAAAATGCAGCCGCAAGGCTCCACTGCGTTACGACTTGATTTGCGTTAGGAAAAAGTATCATGTTTCGCGAGCACGCCAGGCTGTTTACTTTGCTGCAGTTTATCTCTGATGTGGCTTTGACCTGCCTGGCGTTTGTCATTGCATACTGGGCTCGCACG
>JBGQNR010000031.1:0-38779 GCA_041501225.1 Acidobacteriota bacterium | reverse complement strand
GGCGAAGTTCATTGATTTCAAAAATCCCACCAGCGCCGGTCTAGGTTGCTTCCTGCTCGACGCTTATCGCTGGAGCCGTGATGAGGTTACGGTCACCCCGCCTTCCTCCCTGAGCCAGGAGGTTATGGAGGATGTGCAGGGGAAGAAGATCGTATTCCGCGATGGCTGGAAGCCCGACTCGACTTATCTCCTCCTCAATTATCGCGATGAGGGGGACGGCGGGCTCAACTTCCGTGATTATCTGCGTGACTCGATCCCGGTCGAGGAAGAAAAAATGACGCACGGCCATGCGGACGAAAACAGCATCGTCCTGCTCATGTCAGGCGGGTCCGTGCTGCTGCACGATGGCGGGTACCGGGACTACATGCCGAGCGGACCGTTCGGCGCCTACCGCCAGGACTACTTCCACAACCGGCTGGTGGTGCGCCCTGAAAAGATCTTCATGGGGCAGAAGGCAGGCGAACAGCGCTACAGCACCAAAGATGCTGTGCCGGCCCAGCCGCTTTTCGAATTCCTGCGCGACGCCGGATCCTACCGACCGATTCGCACTAAAAAGGTGGACTTCCTGGCGCTGCCCGAGTTCGACTACAGCCGGACACGGCTCATCGATGACGTCTGGAAATATGATTCAGATCGGGTGGTGGTGTATGTGAAAGATCCGGAGATGTTCGTCGTCTTCGACATTTTCAAGTCGCGGACCGAGGAATTTTTCACGCTCGCGAACCTCTGGCACACGCGGCAGATCTACGCGCGCGGCGAGCACTGGTACGATACCGGATATGACATGATTGGGGCGGAAAGGCTTTCTGTTGACCGCCGTCTGCTCATACATTTCCCGCAAACCCATTATCGGCTCGAAGGTGTCGAACCGATTAAGCGCCACAGTCAGGACGAACAGATGATTTACCAGATGACGGCCAGCCACTTCGAACCAACGCACACCGCGGGTTTTGTGACCGTCCTGATTCCACACGGGAAGGATCAGCCCCCCGCAACATTGGTGGATCGAGTGCGTTTTGTCGAGACTGTCCCCGCCGACGCCGGTATGGCGGTGAGAATCGAGACCGGAGGCCGGGTGATTACCGTCGGGGTGAAGGATGACCTGCGCATGGATATCGCCAGGGACTTCCGCCGGCCACGCTATGTCTATGAAAAGGGGAAAATTGCCTATGGCGCAGTCGAAACCGATGGTGATTTGCTATTCACCTCGGAAGACAAAGGCGAGCTTTCGTACACGATCGTCAACATGACCAGGGCGCAGCGCGGCGAACAGGTGCTCTTCCAGCAGGGCCAGTCGTTCCACGGCTTGCCATTCGACGCTTCGACCGATACCAGTGGCGTCGACAAGGTGCGCTACTGGCGGGACAAGGTAAGGATTGAGACCCGTGGGCGCTGAAACCCGTATCCGGACCGGCCGGCCTGAATTTGACAGCTTGTATCCGCTCGTGCGGTCATTTCTCGAGCAGGATGTGCTGGAGCTGACCATCGACGGGCAGCGCATCCGCGGCTACCGCACCCCCGACACGCGATCGATCTGGATCCGCGATCACAGCGACATGATGCGGGCATTCCGGCATTTCGAATCCGACCTTCGCAGCACCGTCCAGCACTTTGCGGAGACGCAGGCGGAGAGCGGCCGCATCTTCGACTATTTCACAACCTACCCGGAAAAGCTGCCGAGCGAGCGGGAGAACTGGTCCAAGTATGTTCGGGTACCGGTCGAGGCTGATGTCGAGTATCGCTTTGTCAAGGCCGCGTGGCTGGCCTGGCAGGCATCCTGCGACGATGCCTGGATTCGGCGGCTGTTGCCGCGGATGGAGAGGGCGCTGAACTATATCACCTCGCACCCGTGGTACTGGGATATCAGCCACGGTCTTGTGAAGCGCGCCTATACGATCGACACCTGGGATTTCGCTTACACCGCCGGCCGTCATGACTGGCTCCAGTTTCAAATCAACGACGATACATTTTGGGGCATCCTGCACGGCGACAACAGCGGATACTTCGAAGCCTTCCGCATTATGGCCGCGCTGTGGCGCCGGTTCGGCGAGTCGGCGCGTGCGGATGCATGGGAAGCGCGCGCTGCGACGTTGCGGGAAAATCTGAATCGGGTCTGCTGGAACGGCGATTTTTATACGCACTTTGTCAAGCTCTCACCTGTAGTTATTCCCGGTGTCGATGAAGCGAGGCAGCTGAGCTTGAGCAATCCGATGGACATCAATCGCGGGGTTGTGTCCCATGGGCAGGCTGTGTCCATCCTGCGCGAATATCAACGCAGGCGGGAAGAGGGCAAGGCATTCGCCGAATGGTTTTCGATCGACCCGCCGTTTCCCGACGGTGTGTTTGGAGATGAAAAGCTCGTGGGCGGTGCCTACTGCAATGGCGGCATCATGCCACTGGTGGGTGGGGAACTGGCCCGGGCAGCGTTCGAGCATGGATTCGAAACCTATGGGATAGATATCCTTTGCCGGTATTTCGACCTTGTGTCGAGGACTGGTGCGTCCTACCTTTGGTACTTCCCGGACGGGAGGCCGAGCACGGTGGAAACCAGCACAAGCCCGGAAGCACTGCCGACGGATGGCTGGGGATCGAGCGCGATGTGCTGGGCGCTGATCGAAGGATTGGCAGGCGTGGTCGATCAAGGCCGGAGTTTTGACCGTGCACGCCTGTCCCCGCGCTGGCCGGCGGCCGGGATCGTAGAGGCGGAGGTCGAGGTTGGCTACAAATGCTCGGGTCGGGGTATTGGCTATCAGCTCAGGGTGCGGCCGGAGAAGGTTCAGCTGGAAGTCGAGGCGGCCGGATCGCAGGTCAGTTTCCATGTGCTGCTGCCTGCCGGTGCGGATGCCCGGTCGGTTCGATGCGGCGGGCGTGATCTGCCCTTTCGTTGCGTGGACGTTGAGCAGAGCCGCTACGTGGACTTCGAGGCAAAAATCGCTAAGCAAGCCAGATATGATATCGCACTCCAATGCAGGATGAATGCGATTGAACATGGGACCTGAAATTGCGGAGTTGAGGTAGGGAGGCGGAGATGAAACGACGAGAATTCCTTCGAGGGGTGGGGGGAATGGCGGGAGGCGCGGCCCTGTCTTTATCGTTCGGAACGAAGCATGAACCCATAGACCTGAAGGAACATCATGACGATTGCTGAAGCATTGAAATGTATTCGCCAGGTTGAGATACCGGCCGACGCGCCGGAAGTATTTGAAACGGCTGCATGCGCCATTGGGTTTCGCACCGGGGCTGAGGTGGTGAGGTGCGTGCAGCGTCGTCGTCGGCGCTCTGCCGGTGTTTTTCAGCTGTGTGCAGCGCGTCCTTCGAGAGCGGAGGGGGACCCAGCCTCTGAGCAGGTTGTGATGGACCTGAGGGTGGACGGGACCGGCACCCTTGTTGTCGGGGAGAGCCGGTTCCTCTTCGCTGCCGTTTCGCACCTTCTCGATGTCCTCGCGGATCAGGATCTGAAAATTATCGAGCAGGGGCTTACGCTCACGCCGGCATTCTCCTGGAATCGGCCATGCTACGACCTTTTTCTCACACAGGAAGGCCGCATCCAGAGCAGGCTGAATCCTGAAACCTATGTGCGGCGCCTGGCAGAGTGCGGATTCACTCACCTGGAAGTGAATGGACTTGCTTCTCCAATGGGACTGGAGTCCGGCCCCAAGGGTGAGGTGTATCCGATGTTCTATACGTACTGCCCGGCCCTGGATCAGTTCGTCTACTCCACATTGAACAAAGGTCTTTACCCTTTTTACTACCTCTCGGCCAACCTGGGCTACCTGAAGAAGAATGCGGCCTTGGCACGAAGATACGGTCTGGTGCCGGGCCTGCTGTGCTTCGAGCCACGCACGGTTCCAGAGGAATTTTTCGCACGTTTCCCGATGTTGCGCGGTGCCCGTGTCGATCACCCATTCCGTTCGTTCAAGCCTCGATACACGATGACCATTACTCACCCGCTGGTGCGAGCGCACTATGCGGAAATGATCACGAAGCTCATGCAGGAAGTTCCTGAGCTCGGCTACCTTACCATCTGGAGCAACGACAGCGGGTCCGGTTTCGAGCACACAAAATCGCTGTACGTCGGACGCAATGGCGGCCCTTATATGATCCGCGAGTGGAAGGACGACGCAGAAATTGCCCGGGTATCGGGAGAGTGGGCACTCACCTTCTTTCGGCTGCTGCGTGACGCGGCGTGCCAGGTCAATTCTAACTTCCGGATCATCACGCGGCTCGAATCGTTTTATGGTGAGCACGAGATCATCTGGCGCGGTCTCGGAGATGGCATCGACGTCGAGACCGCCTCGCTCATGGGGCGTGGCTGGGAAATGCCCTACCGGCATCCGCTCTATCCTGATTCAAATCAAATCAACGGTGGCTCCGTCTATCAACTCCAGTTCGCCAAACGCGAACGCACATTGATGGCCGATCTGGAGGCGCGCTCGGCCAAGGCGCATTTTTATTTTGCCGCCGGGCCGCACCAGATGTTCGCACCGCTTTTGGGGATCCCCTATCCGTATTTGACGCACCGGAGATTGAAACTCCTCAAGGACAATGGTGTGCGGCAGCTGTCGCAGATGGGCGGGACCTTCCCGCCCGAGCTCGTGCCCTGGAACGTCAATCACGAGGTGCTCAAGCGATTTCAGTTCAATCCTGTGATGGAGGTCAACAAAGAGGTATCGGCGATTGCGTGCCGTTGGGCGGGCGAGAAGCTTGCGCCGACGCTGGCGCGAGCTTGGCGCCTGGCTGAAAAAGCCATTCTGGCATTTCCCAATATTTCAACTCTTTACTCGACGATTGGATTCACCTGGTACCGGCTCTGGGTACGCCCGCTTGTGCCTAATATCGAGGCGATCCCGCGGGAGGAGCGAGCCTACTATGAGAATTTCATGTGCACGACACCGCACAATCCCAACAATGTAGATCTGAGCCGGGATGTCCTGTTTCGCCTGACTACCGCAGAAAAGAGCCGCCTGGACGTCGAGCGCATGGATGCGCGCGTATGGCCGCCTCTGGGCCAGGCAATCCTGCTGTTGGAATCGGCTTCAGCGCAGGCCGCGACCGCTCTGGGCAAGGCCAATGTCATCGAGGATCAGCTCGTGCGGCTGAAAGCGCTGCGCTGCTGGTTTATGACTCAGCGCAACGTGGCTGCATGGGTCGCGGGCGTTTACGGATGGATGGAGGCTAAGCGGGCCGGCGAAAAACGCAAATGGCGCGCGCTGCTTGTGGACATGATGCGCCGGGAAATTGCGAACAGCAAGGATCTGCAACACCTTCTGGATAAGGAGGTGGAATTCATGGCGACCACGGATCTGGGGGAGACACCGCTCATGCACGGCCGCAATTTACAGGAATTGCTGCGGAGACGCATCGCGCTCATGGTGCGTCACTTCGATGACGAACCATTCATCGATCATGACTTCATGATGCGCATGGCCGGACGGGCTCCTAGCCTGGAGTATTCATAAAGTCACCGGATGGCGGGCTGGCACGGAAAGGCAAAAGCTTAACGTGGAGAGCGCAGAGAAAAAACTGAGGTCGCAGAGGAACAACACTATCTTTGCGTGCTCCGAATTTTCTCTGCGCCCTCTGCGTTAAAGTTTTAAAAACAAAGATATCCGCGATTCGCGGCGGAATTTTGATGAATTCTCGAGAGCGCCTTATCGCGGCACTTAATCGACAATGTCCAGACCGCCTGCCGGCAACGACCCATCACTTGATGCCGTCGTTCCTTTCAAGTGTGGGCGGGATCAGCGAGCAGGAGTTCTTCGACCGCTTCGGCCTTGATGCGATCCGCTGGGTTGCCGGCCCTCGACCTGCGACGGGCGCGCACGATGAAGACTGGCTGGTCGAGCGCGAAGACATTGCGGATCCGACCTGCCGCACAACGCGCTTCCATATTGTTACACCACGCGGATCTCTCTCGATGCTCCTGCAGGACGACGGGCGGACCGAATGGGTGCGGGACCGGCTGATCAAAAAAAAGGGTGACCTCAATCTGATCGAGGGGTTGTGCCCGTCCCTCTGTGCGATGTCTCCCATGTGAACCATGAAGCCGGCGCTTTTGGTGACCGCGGCATTGTGCGCGGCGTAGTCCCGGGGTTTCCGATCTACGGCCAGCCCGGCTACTGGCAGGATGCCGCCGTCCTCTTCGGCATCGAAGCACTGATCATGGAGACGTTTGACGATCCCGGATGGGTCCTCGAGTTGCTGGCAATTCTGCAACGCCGGAAACTGGCATGGCTGCAATCGGCGAAGGGCGCGCGATTTGACCTTGTTGAACTTGGCGGCGGTGATGCTTCCGTTACGGTTATTTCGCCGCGAATCTTCGAGCGTTTTGTCGCTCCCTTTGACGAGCCGCTGATCTCTGCTGCGCACGAAAGTGGACTGCGTGTCGTTTATCACACCTGCGGCGGCATGATGCCGATTCTCGAACAGATCGCGGACATGGGGCCAGACGCGATGGAAACGTTCACCCCGCGCTCGATGGGCGGCGACGCCGATCTTTCTGAGGCCAAGCGGCGCATAGGCGACCGCGTCTGCATGATCGGGGGCTTCGACCAGTTCCACCATTTTGTCGGCTGCTCCCCAGCAGCGACCCGACAGGCCGTACGACGCTGTTTCCGGGATGCCGGACCCGGCGGCTATATTCTCGCCCCTTCCGATCACTTCTTCGAGGCCGAGGAAGCGCTGTTGCGCGCCTACGCCGATGAAGCCAAATACTGCACCTGCTGAGACCGCGACGATGTGGAGTCTGGAATTACTTCCGAACCTGCTGCATAGTCTATTCACGTGAACTCTGGAGGCCGATCATGGATATCAAGCATACTGTCAGCCAGATATTTCCCGAGGAAAATAGCATACCTGAGAAATTCCAGTTTCTGAAACCTGTGGAACAGAGCGAGTACCTATCCAATGGCGAGATCTGTCATTGGCAAGGCCCGACGCAAGAAGTCCTCTCTCCAGTCTGCCTCAGCTCGGCGGCAGGACTTAGCCGGAAAATAATCGGCAGCTATCCCCTCTTGACCGCGAAGGAAACTCTCGAAGCGCTGGACGCTGCGGTGCGGGCCTACGACTACGGCCGCGGAGCGTGGCCCACAACCTCGGTCGAAGGAAGGATCAGGCACGTCGAGCAGTTTGCCTACCGGATGAAAGAGCAAAGGAGTGATGTGGTTAACCTGCTCATGTGGGAGATCGGCAAAATCCTCAAAGATTCCGAAAAGGAGTTCGATAGAACGGTCGAGTACATTCTCGACACCATGAATGCTTTCAAGGAATTGGACCGTGTGGGATCGCGCTTTTCCATCGAGCAGGGAATCATCGGACAGATTCGCAGGGCGCCACTTGGTGTCGTACTTTGCATGGGGCCCTACAATTACCCTTTAAATGAGACCTTTACCACGCTCATTCCGGCCCTGATCATGGGCAACACGGTCGTGTTCAAACCCCCGAAACTCGGCGTCCTGCTCCACCGACCCCTGCTGAAGGCATTTCAGGAATCGTTCCCCAAGGGGGTGGTGAACACCGTGTACGGGCAGGGACAACAGATCATCGGACCCCTGATGTCCTCCGGCAAGATCGATGTGCTCGCATTTATCGGGTCGAGCAAGGTGGCCGACATCCTGAAAAAACAACATCCCAAACCTCATCGGTTGCGCTGCGTGCTCGGCCTGGACGCCAAAAATGCGGGCATCATATTGCCGGACGCGGATCTTGATACGGCCGTGAGCGAGTGCGTTACCGGCACGCTGTCCTATAACGGTCAGCGTTGCACGGCCTTGAAAATTCTCTTCGTCCACACAAATGTCATGGATGAGTTTCTCAATCGGTTCACTCAGGGGGTTGCCGGATTAAAGTGCGGCATGCCGTGGGAAGACGGTGTCAGCATCACACCCTTGCCCGAGCCCGGCAAAATCGAGTACCTCACGCAACTGGTCGAGGATGCAACCAGGGATGGGGCCCGCGTGATGAATGAGGCAGGCGGCGCCGTCAATACGACGTTTTTTTATCCCGCAGTCCTCTGCCCAGTTAAGCCATCCATGAGAATTTATCGCGAGGAACAGTTCGGCCCGCTGATCCCGATTGTGCCCTATGACGATATCCGCACCCCTCTGGACTATGTCATCGAGTCAAGTTATGGCCAGCAGGTCAGCATCTTCGGCAGGGATCCCAAGGCGATTGCCAGGCTCATCGATCCTCTCGTCAACCAGGTCTGCAGGGTGAACCTTAACAGCCAGTGTC
This sequence comes from Acidobacteriota bacterium, assembly GCA_041501225.1. Lineage (GTDB taxonomy): Bacteria > Acidobacteriota > UBA6911 > UBA6911 > UBA6911 > JAFNAG01. Next base: position 30,547 of record JBGQNR010000031.1, on the reverse strand, counting down.
AAAGGGGGCCGGACACCTTCCCCTTCACCGGAAGAAAGGACTCCGCAGAGGGCACACTCTCGGTTTCCGATGCGTTGCGCGTGTTTTCCATCAGGACGCTGGTTGCGGCAAAAGGGAGCGACCTGAACAAAGAAATAATTTCGAGCATCGTGCGGGGGCGGCAATCCAATTTTCTTTCGACGGATTACATCCTGTGAGGCAGTCGAGCTTCCTTTATCGCTGTCGGATGCGGCGAAGCTAAGGAGGTGCCTTCCCGGACTTTCTTTCGGGATTACCACTTCAGCACGTGCAGGATGTTGGAGAAGTCGTCGGTCCACACCACTGGATGTGGCTGAGCCTTGAGCGTTTTCCAGCGCGGATTTCCTGCGAGACCGCCAAGGTCGCTCTCGCTTCTGGCCAGGACAGCCCAGCAGGAGGGATCCATGCCGCTGGCAACGTCGCGCTCCCTGGCGTCATTGATGAGCCCGCAAAGGCTTTCACCGGCTACCATGCCCGCAAGCACCCGGCTTAGGTCCAGACTGCGGTTCGAAATGTGAAAGGCCAACATGCCGCCGGGAGTCAATCTCGACAGATAGAGCTGGATCGCTTCTTTTGTGATCAGGTGAATGGGGATAGCGTCGGAACTGAACGCATCGAGAACAAGCAGTCCATAATAATTTGCGGGCGCTTCCTGCAGCTTGAGGCGTGCGTCACCGAGAACCGTGCGGATGGGTACGGGCGTGCAGTATTTCAAATAGGTAAAATAGTCGAGATTTTGTGCGATGGCGACAATCCCGGGATTAATTTCATAGAAGGTCCACTCCTGCCCCTCCCTGGCGTAGCAGACCATCGTGCCTGCTCCGAGCCCGATCACCGCAAGACGGTTGGAAGGGGCTTTGGCGTTGAAGGCCTCAAACACATCTCCGAGCGGGCCGCGCCGATGGTAGTAGGCCAGGGGTTCGCAGCGGCGTGCCGAATCCGTGAACTGTTTGCCGTGGATTGTATCCCCATGATACAGCTGGTGCTGCTTGCCTGACGGATCTGCGGTTACCCGGAGCACCCCGAAAAAACTCCGTTCCACGTGCAAAGAGCGGGGCGCGGATCCCGGATAGAAGCCGCTGCCGAGCATCATGGCCGCAACTGCCAAGCCCAGGCGAAGCGGTTGATGCCGGAGCATGTAGCTCCCCATCATGGGGATGCCGATGATGACCGCCAGCTTCTCGACATGCGACATGGCGGCCGATCGGACGATCAGGGCGAGAGTCATGGTCAAGAGGAAGATACCGACTGGGAATGCCGCCTCCAACCAGCGGGGCTGAATCACGGGCGCCTTCCGGCTGGGGTGGCGATAGGCCAGGCAGGCCAGAATCATCGCGATCGGATATTCAAGGACCGTGTCAAAGAGCGCCGGTGCCAGGACAGCGTTGAAGAGCCCGCCGGCCATGCCTCCGAGCGCGATCCAGAGATAGTATTCCACCAGGTGCTTTGCCGGCGGGCGATTTGCGGCCAACCGTCCGTGACAGAGCATCGCTGCCACGAAGAAGAAAACCACATGCAGGGGGACCAGGAACCAGACCGGTTCAGCCGCCCCTGACAAATAAACGAACGTCAGAATCATCGCGGTGGCCGGAAACATCCTCGTGACGGACTGGAAAAGAGGAGTCTGAGTGCGCGCGAACGCCAGGATGAACGTAAGCAGATAAATCGCCAGCGGTACGACCCAAAGCAGAGGAGCTGCGGCTATGTTCGTGGATACATAGAGAGTCGCACCCAACATCAGGCTGGAAGGCACAAAGGCGAACCCTAACCAGCCCAGGCGGCGCCGCCATGTCAGCGGCTCATGCTCAAATCCCGAGCCTTCCTGGGCGCTGGCATCAATGCCCTGGTTAGAAGATGATCCGGCGCTCCAAGCTGCGATCGCGCATCCGGCGATGACAACGGCCATAGTCCCGTATCCATAAGCCCAGAACCGGCTCTGAATGGTCAGCGAAAACCTCGGCTCAAGGAAAAATGGAAAGGCCAGCAGGGCAATGAAACTCCCGAGGTTGCTGGCGGCATAAAGAAAATAAGGATCTTTGGCCGAAGAATGCCGGGTGCGTGAAAACCAGCTCTGCAGTAGCGGGCCATTGGTCGACAAAATGAAAAAGGGCAGGCCGACGGTCAGGAGCAAGGCACCCAGGAGCCACAGGACCGGATGCTGGTCCTTGGCCAAAGACTGAAGATGTGTCGACGAGATTCCGATGGGCAATAGCAAGGCGGCTAACAGAAGCAGGATCAACTGAGTGACCGCCTGGGCACGGAGGCTGAGTTTGCGTGCGACGATCAGCGCATACCCGTATCCGGCGAGAAGCATGCACTGATACAGCAGCATGCAGCTGTTCCAGACCGCCGGCGTCCCACCCAGTACAGGCAGGAGCATTTTGCCGACGAGCGGCTGAACCCAGAACAGAAGCGCAGCGCTCATGAAAAGAGCAGTGGCGAAGAGAAACGGCAAAATCACTTGTCTTTCAATCCCGTCATCATTTACACAAAGCAGCGCACACACTACTAAAGGGAGCAGTCGGTTTCAAGAGGCTTCGTTGTCTGAGTCGAATGGCACCTGGTCAGCCAATCCCGAAGGGATTCAACAGCGCCAGCCCAGGGCGCAAGCCCTGGGCTTTCACTGTTGGACCTTTTCAGGGTCATATTCCTGCCTCTCCTTGTTCGCTGCAGCTTAACTAGTTTCTGTCGCGAAATTCGCTCCGCCCTTTTGGCAAGCCCCGGAGGGGCGGAAAGAGAATAGCCCCGGGCGCAAGCCCGGGGTTGGATCGGAAAGCAGCGCGGAGCCCTGAAGGGGCGACAGAAAAATGTTGCGAACAAAGGCCTTTCGCACCTGCCAGGGCTCCACGAATGCAATATCCTATCCGGGGGCTTGCGCCCCCGGCGACTATCTTTCGGCCCCTCCGGGGCTTTGCCGCGAGGGCTCGAACGGCATTTCGCGACAGAAACTAACTAAGTGCGCCATTCGTGGATCAGCCGGCATGGCTGGACGCATCATTTACGCAGACCGATGGCTTCCCTGAGTGCCTGTTTCCCTTCGTCGGAGGAGATGAAAAGATCGTCAGGGAAAGTGCGAAAATGCAGAATTTCGTTGTAGATCTGATCGCTGCGGTACAGGTTGAGTTCTGTGCCGGCCAGATACTGCAGCCGTAGATTCCGATCGAAGTTGATTTGCGCGTCCTTCAGCCAGGGCTTTAACTCATTTCCCCGCCCGGCATAGGTGCCCAGCAGATCCATAGGTGACCTGAAGCCTGCTTCAGAGAGAGACATCTGCACGTTGGCATAATTCGGACGGCTTAGCCGTTGCTGCAGCTCATCGACGTTGATTCGGGCGGCATCGACCTGCCCCAGGAGTACGGTATCGTAGCCCTGCCCGTTGTTGGTATTGCCCCAGATGGTTGCGTCGGGAAAGACATCGACAAACGTGGCGATCTCGCTCTTGACCACAGCCGAATTACTCTCGTAAAGCGGTACCCACTGGGTGACCAGTCCACCGGGATTCAAGTGCTGCCGGACGAGGTCGAAATACTCCTTCGTATAGAGCGTGGCTGCGCCCTTCACCCAGGGATGAACCGGATCGGAGGTAATGATATCGAATTTTTCGTGGGTGGTGAGAATGTAGTGCCGCGCATCGTCATAGACCACTTCGACGCGCGGATCCTTCAGCACCTGATGATTCTGGGGGGCGAAGAAACGCGATACCACCTGAGGTATCAAGGGCTCGATCTCGCAAATGACAATCCTTTGAATCCCTGGGTAGGGCACGAAGGAGCCTGCGGTGACGCCCGCGCCAAACCCGACAATCAGCACGGAACGAGGCTGGCGGTGGAGCAGCGCCGGCAGGTTCCCGAGCATCAGTTGCAGACGCATGTCCTGCGCTTCCGTCGAAGCTTCCACCTTTCCGCTGACGTGGAAGTTGCGTACCCCGTTCGACAATTCGGAAACTGCGATCGAGGCGTTCATGCCCTCACCGACATAGAGAAAATTCGGCAGGCTAGTGTAGGTGGGGAAAAATCGCCCATACCCGACGACTCCGGGAGGCATCGCAGCCACGCTCCAGATCATCAGGGCAGCAAGCGCCGTAAAGACGATCACGGTTGCGGTGCCGGCAGTCTTGGGGGCTGGGTGCGGTGATTTGCTTTCTGTTGAACCCTGTCCCTCAGTAGGCCAGGCAAGTACGAGCAGCGCCGCCGTGGCGGCTAAAGCAATCAGGAGTCGCTGAGCCTGCTGAGTGCCCATGCCAGGAATCACCAGCATGCTGAATAGCAGGGCACCAGCAATTGCGCCGACCGTATTGGCAGCATAAACTCCTGCCACCAATCGTCCCGCATCCTGTCCCCGCGCAGCGATGGCAGCCAGCGCGAGCGGAAAACTTGCTCCCCAGAGGCATGCTGCCGGCAGGATCGCCCAGAGACAGCGTGCCAGGTCGATTTGAAAAGTGTATCCAGGGCTGATGGAGAGCGATGGGTTGATCGGCCAATAAGGCAGGGAGCGCGTGAGCATGAATGCGGTCCACGCGATAGCTGCTGCCAGCAGCATCTGGCATCGGCCCAGCGCCATGCGCGGCTGCACGATCGTGCGAGACAAATAGGATCCGAAGCTGCTGCCGATCCCCAGGCCGACGAGGAAAACCGCCAATATGATGGAGAAGGTGTAAACCGTTGCGCCCAACATCAGCGACAGCAGGCGCGTCCATACCACCTCCGCACCCAGGGCGCTCATCCCGGACAGGGCGATTGTGAAATAGACGGTTCCGGCGCCCCGTCCAGGTGGTGCAAAAGCCTGTTTCTTGTCACCGGCAGATGTCTGCTGCGGTGTCCGCGAAGCCAAGGTGAATGCGATCGAAGCCACCGCCAGGTTGAGGGCCGCGGCAACATAGGTCGCCGTTGCCATGTTATAAACTCGCAGCAGATAAAATCCGGCCAGCAGACAGCCGAAGACGGCGCCGGCGATGTTTCCACCGTAAAAGTAGCCCAGCCAGGCAACGCCCTTGGGGGTGGTCTCGATCCACCGGGCGATGGCCGGCAATGTGGCGCCCATCAGAAGGGTGGGCGGAAGCAGGCACAGGGTGCAGACCAGGCCGCGAAGCAGAATTCCCGGCAGGCCGTATCCCACGCCAGCGGCATAAAGCCCCCCGACCAAAGGCATCGCAAACAAGACGACGATCGCGATCAGACCTATCCCCATCTCCATCATGCCGTAGACACGCAGCGGGTGCTCCGTGGCGGACACCATACGAGGCAAGAGGAAACTTCCCAAACACATGCCTCCCATGAAGGTTCCCAACAGGACAGCCAGCGATACAGCGGAAGAACCGATTACCAGCTGAAGCATCTGGAACCAGACAATCTCATAGATCAGAGCGGCGCAACCGCTGCCCATGAACAACAGTAGCAGCAGCGGAAGGAACGGAGGTGATGCGGCGCCATCGGGATTGGGCTGTGAGTTAGGTTTCTTGTCGGTCATGAGTGTTCGTGACTCCTGAAGGGAATGTGACAGCTTGTCCAGGGCGACGCATGAGACCACCGAGATAATCCCGATGCGCGCGAACAATTTATATTACGAATGGCGAGTGCTGACCTAACGCTTTTTGTCTGCCGTGCGGTTTCTTATTCATCAGTCAAAAACGGTCGGGCGATGGGGGTCCGCCTGCGCCGCGAATGCATCGCGGATATGGCGGGGTGTGGTGCGGGCCCCGGAAAGGTGCGCAGGAATTTCCTCGGGGCTGAAGAATACCACTTCAGATGTCTCGAGGCTCGGCCTTGGCGTTCCGTCAATCAGAGTACATAAAAACACGATTTTGAAAGCGTGAAACAGCTCCAGGGACCCGCTGCGATTGGCATCGTAGACGCCGATCACCTTGCTCGCCTTGACCCGAAAACCCGCCTCCTCCGACACCTCACGCTCCGCGCTCCCGGAGGGAGTGTCCCCCACATCGACCCACCCGCCCGGCATTGTCCAGCCACCATCCAGGCGTTCTTTCACGAGCAAGATCTTTCCCTCTCGAAAAACAGCGCCCCGCACATCGATTCGTGGGGTAGCGTAGCCAGTCTGAGCGTGGAAGGCTGCAGCAAGCGGTTCAAATTCAAGCCGGGTATGTTCGCTGATGATCTCGGCGGCAATTTCTGCCAGCCGTCGATATCGCTCACGCTGATACTCGTTTACGGCATAAGCATTTCCGCTTTGGGCCAACGCTTGAATTTCTCGTGCCCATTCGAGCCAACGGGGCAGGGACGCAGATGTCATAGTTACTCCCACACCTATAATACAGCAACCCGACAACACATCATCCGGGATGCACCCGGCGAATTGCATATCCCATTGCCATTTCAGGGTATTACTGCCTGGACGTACCTATAGCCACGAGGATGGCAATGACGATGATGGCGGCGACCACGACGGCTGCGATCTTCCACGCGCTGTAGGGGCGCTCGCCTTGCAGTTCGCCGGTGCGCGCATTGATCAGAATGCGATAGATCTTGTCCCGATAGCGATACGCGCTCAGCCAGACTGGCAGCAGGATGTGCTTGAAGGTGATCTTGTCATAGCTTGTTTTGACCGCATCAATCCTCTGGTGATCGCCTCCAATGTCCTGCCGAATGCTGGTTTGTATACCTTCATCCATGATCCCGCGGGCGATCTCGAATCCGGAGGGCAAATCCACTCGATAGCTTTCCGCACGGAATCCGCTCAGGTAATCGTCCGCATAGGGGACCAGGTTTGCCAAGTCCCAGGGCTCCAGTCGATCGGCATATTCGCGAGGCAGGGAATAGCTTGCCATGACGAGGATATCGTCGAAACGATTCCACACCGTGCCGCTCACCGAAGTCCAGCGCGTCCTTCTGACCTGTCGCGTCTTGGTGACGGCTCTGCCGTTCTCGTAGGCAGTGTAGGTCTCGGTCACCCAGTAATCGTCGCCGCGCTCGCCACGGTAGAAGCTGGTGGTGTCGGAGTCATAGGTCCAATAAGGCACATAGATCCCCGGAAGCTTGCTTTCGGATTGTGCGTACTTCTTCAGGTCGCCGGGGGCGAACCAGAGTCGGTTGATCCAACGGCGGAAATCTTCGAAACCCTCTTTCTGGGTGACTTTGAAGGGAAGCAGGGACTTGGGTTTGAGCAGCCGGGTAATCTGGGTCGTAATAACCAAGTTGGCGCCGCAGAAGGGACAGGTGCCGGCCGACAGTTCAGGCGGCATGGTCGTTTCCGCGCCGCATTTCTCACATTTGACCCTGTGCTCTTCCTGGGTTTCGTGCTCCTGCGCAAGCTTCTTCAAATACTCCTGGTAATCCAGTTCCTCGATGTGATCCTCGGACTGTGGAATCGGCGTCTCCGATCCGCAGAAGGGGCACTTGAGAGTCAGAGTTCCGGGAGCAAAGTCGAGCTTGGCGCCGCACTGCTTGCAGGGGAATTGCTTGTTTTTAGCGCTGGGAACAGACTCGGGCATTTCGGCCATAGGATTTCAATGCGAAGGCGACTAAGAATTCGGCGGCAGCGGCGGCGGAATGCTAGCGAATATCTGTGCCAGCGCCGGCACCTGTCCTGCAGGCGTCCACTGCGCCATTCCCTGAGTCCACACGAGAGTCTGCGACGTGAGTGTGCCTGCCCCGGCCTGATTGGAGAGCGCCTGCATATCAAAAGGTCCGGTGCGTTGGCCGCCAACCGCCAGATAATAAGCGGCTGCGCCAGGAATCGGCGGCGCCGCCGCGGGTGTCGGCGCCTGCTGGCCTGACATCGCCTGTGCGATCGGTCCAGCCATTGCCACTCCCATGCCTAGCCCGGCGCCTGCGGCTGCCAGGCCTCCCGGATTCTTCGCCGCATCTGGAATCGAGTTGGCAATGTTGAATTGCGTATAGGCCGCGAGATTGCCGACGATGCCCATGCTGGTACGCTTGTCCAACGCTTCTTCGACTGCAGGCGGAAGTGAAATGTTTTCGACCAGGAGCTTGGTCAGTTCGAACCCGTAGCCTTCAAATTCAGGTCCGATTTTCTGCGTCAGAAAGCCGCTGAGCTCGGTGTAGTTGGCAGCGAGATCCAACACCGGGATCCTGCTGTGCCCTAGGATATCGGCAAAGCGCGATACGATCAAATCCCGTAACTGGTTGACGATCTCTTCTACCTTGAAGTGGCCATCCGTTCCGACGATCTGGCGAATCAGCACCGCCGGATCTTTCACGCGCACGACATAGGTGCCGTAGGCGCGCAGCCGGGTCGGCCCGAATTCGGGATCCCGCAGCATGATAGGATTGAGGGTTCCCCACTTGAGGTCGGTAAACTGGCGCATGGAGCAGAAATAGACTTCCGCCATGAACGGGCTGTTAAAGCCATACTTCCAGCCCTGCAGCGTGGAGAGGATGGGGAGATTTTTTGTTTCCAGGGTGTACATGCCCGGCTGGAACACATCCGCGAGTTTCCCCTCGCTGACGAAAACGGCAGCCTGAGCCTCACGCACGGTCAGTTGTGCGCCGTATTTTATTTGATTATTGTAACGCTCGAATCGATACACCATGGTGTCATTAGTGTTGTCGATCCACTGCACGATATCGATGAACTCGCCGCGAACCTTGTCCCAGAGACTCATGTTCATTGCTCCTTGGAAAGAATTCTGCCGGCCGGCCCAATTTCCCAGCGGCGTTGAACAGAAAGAATAAGAAATCGTTTGCCACGAGCGCAAGTGAAAAGGGAACGGCTTGATTCTTCTGAAGGCTGTCGTTGCCGCCGGCGGGGATCTCAGGCGTAAGGACCTGGCGGGGAAGACACCTCTTGATGTGGCCAATTTGGCGACGCGAGCCGTACTGTCAGGCTCGTGCTGAGGAGGTTTGCCGAATGTCGTTGATTTAGCCGGGAAGTCGTGGCTATTCAAAGCCATGTCTGGCCAGGACGATGGAGCATGCGCTGGGCCTCTGCAGATCTGGCGAATGCCCTCGAGGTGCGGCTGATCGGCCAGCATTCAGCTACATCCTATTTTCCGTTCGTCTGCAGACTTTGATCGCGTTGCGGGTTCGTGCCTCCCATTATTGCTTCGGGTTGATCAAGCGCGTGAAACTGGTGATATTGATGTCGCGGAACATGGGGGTGCGCGGCGGCAACAAATTCGGATCGAGGAACTCGGAATCAAAGTTATAGCCGCGTGTCGGGGGCGAGTAGACGTTGTTGCAGCATTTGTAGACGCCCACACCCTGGCGGTTGTAAAACAAACTGACGATCGATCCCCTGTAATTCAATGTTTGCCCGCCCCAATTCTCCAGAAGACGAATGAAGTTGTGGACGCCGCCGTCGGTGCCAAAGTCCTGGGGCGTTCCTGCGGGTTGGGGAAACGGCTTCCCTTTGCCGGCTATGAGGGCCATTCTGTACCACGTGGTTGTCGCAAGTCGCGCGCTGGCGCCTGACACATCATGGGGTGATGTGAAGGATTTGGAATCGCTCCAGGAGTTGGAGAGCAGCGTGACGGCATCCGCAATAATCGAACTGGCCGCGTGGTTGCCGGCGAATGTACCGGTCGAGTTGTAGTTCCCCTGAACGTAGACCGGGTTCTCAGAAGCAATTGCCAGGCCGAGGTTGACGCCGCCGGCAGCGCCCAGGTTGATGCTCTGGCCATTGACTACCTTAAGCGCGCGCCGGAAGAAGATCGGGGCATTGACGCGCGCGATATTTGCGGCTATCGCAGTCCAGGGGCGGGCGGTGTTGTCCAGAGGTGCCGAGACCGGCAAAATCGGCAGTCGACCATCGTTGTCGAGGTTGCCATTCCCGTTGATATCTTCAGCAGTTTCCAAGACACCGTCAGGAGTGCCGTTTACGCTCCCGGAGTTCACGAAATCTTCAAAGTCATACTCGCCCGTTTCCTGATTGGCAGCGTTGCGATTGGTGCGCCGGTCGGAGAAATAAACCACGTATCCGGTTGTGTTCATGGCATTGCCGCCGCTGGCTCCAATTGCGCCCGTGAACCAGCGGGAAAGGTTAGTGACATCGAGTTCGATATAGTGCATGACTCCGCCAAGATAGACGGTAGCCTGGTTCGTGGGGATATTGTCGCGCAGATCACCTTCGCGCGTGTCATACAAGACGTTGGGCCAATAATTCGTGGAGACAGCGCCGCACCCGACCGGTGGCGAATCCTTAAAGCGCTGAATCCGAATAATGGCATTCGGTTGATCGACACATGATGTCGCCCCCGCCAGGTTGTGACCGGCGATGCCGAGTTGCAGGATCTCTTGAGTGACGTCCTGCCAGTTCCCGGCCTGGTCCTGCTTTTCGATCTTGATGAAGCCGCCGATCAGCGTTGTGGTATTGGGGCTCCGATACCCATTCGCCGCATTGCCCGAGGAAGTTGCAATGGGCGTGCCGTTGGGCGCGACACCGACCAGTTGGATCGGTGCTGTCCCGGTTACGGTCGGCAACGAGGTGATATCCGCTGCGGTGTCAGAGAGCAATATCCGCAGGCTCGCCATGGCAAAGTACCGCTGCTTGAAGACCTCCGGATTGTTGACGTCCTCGGTACTGGACGATGGCCGCCGAATCAGATCCACCGGTGTGGCGCCCATGTTTACCAGGGGAAGGACCATTGGGCGTGCGCCGGTGCGACCGCTGCGGATGTTGCCGTTATAGGTTCCTATGGAGAGATTGGTCCATGTCGGTTCATTTTGCGCCGATCCGATCGTGCCCACCAGACTTCCTTCGCCAAACGTGAGCGCTCGATAGGCGCCTGGCGCGGTGGTGACATCCACGCGGCCATTGTAATTACTGTTCGTGGACCAACCGTTGATCAGATTCTTGCGAATGACTTCGCCGACAGCGGTGACCCGGTTCGCCAGCGTCAGGACGCTCCCGTCGCCTTCGGCAAGGTACAGGTCACCGTTGGTATGTACCCGGCCGCCGAAATTGAAAGTGGGGCCGGCATGGAAACTCAGGTCCGTCTCGGAAAAGACGCCGAATTGGAAGACCGGCACCGCGACAGTCTGCAAAGTGCGGCGCATCCGGACTTCGGAGCTTGTGAGCGTACGGGCCGTAGACGTCATCGTATATTGAGTGATCAAGCCGACCAGGCCCTCGTAGGGTCCGGTAGGTATCGTCTGCGTAGTCGCGCTTGGACGACCTTGAGCGTCGGTCGCAAACTGGATCTGATACCCTGATCCACCGCCAGGAGCGACAAAAGCAATGTCGGTGATCACCGGCGGATTTGCGGTGAGGGCGTTAATTTGAGCGGTGCTGGGAGCGTAGTTGGTGCTGAAAAGGGTGCCGAGATCAGCTGTGAGTCGCTCCAATCCTGCCAGCGATCCGTAGAAAGCCCGGTTCTGATCCCGGTCGACGCCAATCAGCCCTTGGTCGGAAGTTACCGAGAGTATATATCCCACGCACAGGGCAGAAAGCAGCACCAGGATCAAGAGCGTGGCGATCAATGCGATACCCGACTCGCTGTTTGTTCTCATAGCCGATCCCCATCATTATTTGTAACGATCAATAAACGCAAGGCTGCGGAGGCTAACCTGCGTTGCCAGACTCCTACGCAAATAATCGTTGGAGTTCTTAATCCGAGCACTTGACCGTCCGAAAAGTAAAATGTTGACCTTCCGAATCTGGTTGGGGGAATTGGGTGCCGTCGGAGTTTTCACGTTGGTAGGATTGTTCACTCCATCCACAAGATCGTAGCTCAACTGCAAGTCCTCCAAAACCAAGGCAACCGCCGCGCCGGGATTATTGTTCACCCGACGGATGAGCCGAGGCATTTGAGGGTCCGTGGTGGTATCCAGGTAATAGGTGATCAGCCAGACACGCGTGGCCGTAGTAGGCGGAAAAACACCGCCATTTTGGAGCTGCATGATGGACCCTTGGGGTGCAGCGCGCTGATTCAGACCCATGGGGTCGCCGGCTCCGAAAGTCACAGTCTGGCCGTTCACTGCTGTGACGTACTGAATCGCGTTCCCCTGGGCGTTGCTGAAGGCAATCAGATCGCCGGGGCGAATTGCATTGGGGATCCCGGTGATCGGTGTCGCTCCATTTACCGTCATGCTGGAACCGTTGGCGGCAATCGCAGACAGCGGTTGCTGATTCAACTGCAGCACGTTGTCCGCATACAGGATGTTCACCATATCTGTCAGCCGGCCGTTTCCTGCAGGACCCAACGCCGCGCCGGTATTGACCGCTGCTATGGTTACAGAATTTCCAAACGTGTAATTGGTGCCCGGCGGACCCGGCCGAACTATTTGAGCTACGCCAGCACCGGAAGGGAGGGGAATGCCACCGGTCGGAATCCCCCAACCAGCGTTGACGAAATCGCGAACGATGAAGTTCAGGCCGGCACGCATGTTTTGCCCCAAGTCCGCCATCAGCATGGTCTTTTCGTTGATTCCCAGGGCATTGTTGAGGGAGCCCAAAGTCCCGGCCAGCACAATGAGGGCTATCGCCGACGCGACCAGCACCTCCGTCACGGTGAAACCCTGTTCTCCTTTCATGCGTGGCCTCCCAACAGAAAACTATCTTGGTTATGCAAAATCCCGGCAGTACACCATCCTAGGCAAACGAAGAGATAAAGGTGATCAGTTGATACTGTCGAGTCAAATGGCCGATCTGGTAACGAATGATGACGGTGATTTGGCGCAAATTGGCGGATACATCCGTGATCTGGATCTCGCGCGTAAAGCCGTTAAACGAAAACGCGACGTCATCGGCCGTGCCCAATATGCCATCCAGGCCGGGAAGAGCCCCATTGACCACAGCGCCATCATCCGCGGTGTTCACCAAGCCGTCCGGACCTTGGGAACGCAAGGGTTGCGGACCATCGATAAAGACACCGCCCTGACTGACATTGCGGATTTGTGCCCAGGCAATGATACGTGTATCTCGTGATGTGGCAACGCTCTCGATAGCCTCAGAGGCCTTTTCTTTGGCGATCTGATGATAGTGAGAGGTCGACATCACGACCATGCCCTGTGCGAATGCAGTCGCGAGAGCCAACAATCCGCCACCCAGAATGATAATGGCCATTATCATCTCGACCAGGGTAAATCCCGACTGATTATGTAGTGGTTCTTCAGCGAAGCTCATGCGTTCCCCCATCACTGGATCCAAGAGGTTCCGTTCCACCGGTAGCCCCGAACCCGGCCGGTCGCCCCAAGAATGGTAACGGCGCGTGCCGTTGCCGCATCGTTAGGCAGGCCGAGAAAGACGGAGCCGCTTAGAGGGTTCCCTTGAGGATCGACCAAGGTGCCATCGCTCAAAAACGTCAAGGATGCCGCACCTCCAAAATCGAGTGCCGACGCCTTGCCGAATTGATCGGGTGTATCCGGAATACCCCCGAACAATTGGAACTGGAAATTGTTCGACAGCGTGACCGAGCTCAGTATCGTGGTTCCGTTGGGAACCTCGTCACGTACGAGCTGAATCTCGTTGCCATTTAAGAACTTGAGCTCGATGTTCCGGCGTTGAGCGAGCGCCAGCTCTCTACCCCTGCGCAATTGCGCTACAGTCTGCGCCAAAGCATTGTTGGCGCGCATTCCAGGCAAGACCCCAGTGATATTCGGCAAGGCGAATCCCAAGATCGTGAAGATGATCAGAATGGCTATACTGGCCTCGACCATGCTGAAGCCGGCGTGTTGTGGCTCGCGATCGCAAAAGGCAGCGTTTCTCAAGTTTTTTCTCCTGAGCTTCAAGCCGGGGGGGTGTTCTTTGATAATGACCGAACTTTAGCAGGGGGGATGATTTACAAAGACCGCCGCAAAAATTCCAATGGCAGCTGCCAGAAGGGGCCGAATCTATTCCTTAACAATCGATCGGCTATCCCACCGGCGGCCGAATTTCAGCAGCCCGCCTCTTTCCCTTTTGGATGCCCGCAAGTACGCATTACTGTCATCGATTATGGTATCGTCTCGTTAGGCTCATCGACATTTCTTCACAGTTCATGAGCACCTTCTTGGTGACTTTGGACACCGTTTGAGTAGGTAGCGGGATATCATTGTGGTGTTTCAGCGCAGTCCAGATATGCCAGCCAATCGGCGAGTTCCTGGCTCCGGGGAAGGCCAGGGGGAGGGTAACCCCGCATGCGATCGATAAATCGCTGGTAGAGACGCTCCTTTTCGGACGAATCTTTGATTGCACAACGAACGGCAGTGCGGAATCTTCCTGCGGCCTCCACCCAGTCGCCCATGCCACAGGCGGCTTCGGAAACGCGGTCACGGACGGCGGCAGCCATAAAGGGGGCGACGCCCCCCGTACTTACAGAGATCGTCACGGGGCCTTCGTTCCAGGAGGCGCCGAAGATCACGGTACAAAGCTCAGGCACGTCAACCACATTTATGGGAATCCCTTTTTGCCGCGCCTCGGAGGATACGGCCCGGTTCGTTTCCTCGCATGCAGTGGCGGCGATGACCAGATGAAAACCGGTACAGTCGCCGTCCTGGTACACGCGCGCTAACCAGCGAAGAAGTCCGCGGCTGACAGCCTCCCGGATGGAATCCTCGATCTCAGGCGCGATCAGGGTAAGGGTGCACCCAGCGGCCAAGAGGATATTGACCTTGTGCGCCGCCACCCGGCCTCCACCAATGATCAGGCACGGGAGGTGATCTGTCTTAATGAATAGTGGTAGATACATGGCAATTCTGCATGCTCAATCATCGATCCTATCCTAATTTGGCCCCACTTCCAAGGCAAGCATCGACAAAAAAGAATGAATGCAGGGAGTCCCTGCAACAGATAGGACTTGGCTTTGGGCGGGCGAGGATGGGCGCTCGCACACCGCAATCAAAGGCTTTTTGCCCCATTTGCTTGACTTACAGCGATTCCTGCTTCACCATGGAGATCGGGAAATCTCTGCCTCGACCGATAGGGATTTCTGGGATTTGAAGTTTGGGCTATGGAGATCGGCCTGTCTGCTGATCATGGCAACATATCACTTAACTGAGGAGAGACTGAGGATTAAATGTCCGCTCGTTTGTTTGTTGGGAACCTGCCTTTTGATGTGACTGAAACCGACCTGAGGGAGCTGTTCGCTCCTGTGGGTCCCTTGTCCTACGTTTTTCTTCCCGTGGACCGCGACAGCGGCAAGCGACGGGGCTTTGCCTTTATCGAATTCAGCGATGAAGCAAAAGCCGCGGAGGCGATGCGCCGTTTCAATGAGCAGCAGTTCAAGGGGAGACCGCTTGCTTTGAGTGAGGCTCGCGCCCGTGATGCGCGCCCTGCGATGGGAGCTCCGATGAAGGCACGGGGTCCACGCTTGCCCGAAGCTTTTGACCATGGACCGGGTTTGGGGGAGCCGGGGCCACGACGGGAACGCCGGGGTCGGGACGACTCCAAACGGTTCGGGAAGTCCGGGAGTCGCAACGCGCGTGCGGAGGGGATTCCGAAGAAAGGGCCAAGGCGCGAGCGGTCCGGGGGCCGCGTTTTCGGCCTGGACCTCGACGATTTGGAAGACCACGACGAAATGGCCGGCGAAGAAGCGGAATAGCGGATGACCTAGACCTCCCGCACTGCGGCGCGAATGTCCTCCAAGGCCGCCTGCATCCTATCCAAGTGGGTACGGAAGTGCAGGACACAGATTCTGAGGACAAATTTTCCGTCAAGCGATGTTGGCGTGAGAAACACGCGCTGCCTGGCGTTGATGGCATCGAGCAACTGCCGGTTCAAATCGTTCAGGTCGTCGTCGTTGAGCCCTTCGCGCACGAGGCGGAAAGCCAGCAGGGAAAGCTGGGGTGCAGCAACGATTTCCATGTCCGGAATCTTGCGCAACTCTTCGGTAGCCCATTCCGCCAGGTCCAGTTTTTCATCGAGGGCGCGCCGGAAAGGGCCGGCGCCGTGCAGCTTAAAAGGCAACCAGACCCTGAGGCCGCGAAAATCTCTGGACAGCTCAGGGGAGTAGAGACAGAAATCGACCAGGTCTGGATCGTCCTGCATGGGCGGCATGTAGTCGGCATGAACGGTATGTGCCCGCCGCAGTTCTTCACCATTGCGCACCAGCAAGGACCCGGTCCCATAGGGCAAAAACAATGCCTTGTGAGGGTCCAGGGTGACAGAGTCGGCTCGGTCGATTCCTGCCATGGCCTTACGGCCGCGCTCGGTCAGCATGAAGAAACCGCCATAAGCGGCATCCACATGTAACCAGAGTTTCTGCTCCTGCGCAATGTCTGCCAAGGCTTCGAGATCATCCACTGCGCCCGTATTGGTGGTCCCCGCGCTTGCTACGATCAGGAAAGGCGTGAATCCGCCTCTTCGATCCTCCTCAATCTTCGCGCGTAACGCATCCAGGCGGATGCGGAAATCTGCATCCACTGCGATCTCGCGTACATTGCTCTCAGGAAAACCTGCCATCAGGGCGGCCTTGACCACAGAGTGATGGACCTGGTCGGATGCGTACAAGGTCCCCGAAATAAAGTTTTCGGGGAGATGCGTGCGGCGCGCGGTCACCAGGGCGGTGAAATTGGCCATCGACCCCCCTGTGGTCAGCAGTCCCCGCGCTTCACGAGGATAACCAATCATATCAGAAAACCAACGCAGCACGTTGGTCTCCAATTGCGCAAGCGCCGGGGCGGCCATCCAGACGCCCACATAGCGATTCATCGAATTGGCGATGAGATCCGCAACCGCAGAATGAAAGAGACCGCCACCCGGGATGTACGCAAGATATCCAGGGGATGCCGTGTTAAAGGTTTTTAGGACGAGACGATCAAATAAGAGGTCGAGAATTGCGGCGAATGGTGTGGCACTCTCAGGCATGCTCTCCACCACAGAATGAGCCAAGTCTTCCGCACCGGAAACATCGGATACCGGCTGAGTTGGCAAGGTTTCGATATGCCTCACAATTCGATCCATGGCCTGATCAACCAGGGCTCGCATCGTTTCTGACGTAAGTTCCAATTCTCTGATGTCTGGGGGTGCCGGTTTTCCGATCGCCATGACTTACCTCTGGATGTCCTTTACACAAAATACCACAGGATGATCCCGGATTCCCGAAGCGCTTTTGATGCGCCTAAAACCGAAATACCAACTGAGAATTCAGCAATTTGCACCGGGAATTTTTGCAGTGTGCGTGTTTTAGGCATAAATTGGCGGCGTTGTTTGACCAGGGAGTCTATGTGTGTTATGCTACAAGCACTTGGAGATATAGTTTTGTGTAGAATGATTCTTTGAAAAATCGGCAGTATATTTTAAACTCCAGCCAGTTTAGTTGGGATAAGGATCGTCCCAATTTCGTCCAGCCTGTATGCAGTCAGGATGGCTGACATTTCGGAGATGATGGACCATGAGATACAGATACGCGCCTGTTGTTTTTGTTACTATTGCGATCTTACTGCTTTCCATCCCCGGCGTCGCCCAGCAGGATCAGAATAGCAAAAAGAAATTTACCTCGGCTTCTCTTGACGGCGTCACTGGGCTCTTCCACACGTGGGATGCTGACACTCTCAAGAAGGGTGAGTTCAACATCAGTCTAGGCATTAATTACACCAATCGTGATCCCGGAAGATTGATCGTCAGGAATTTCCCTCTGGCGATCGCATACGGAATTCACGATCGCGTCGAATTGTTCGCCTCCTTTGATGCCCAGAGGAGCATCAACGCTCCCGGTATCATTCCGTACGGTACGATTGCGCCATCTCTGCCGAAACCGGCGACGACCTTGAATGGAGTGCCCTTCTATAACAACACCCAACCTTTTATCGATGTGCCGCGCGCAAGCGCGGTAGGCGACTTCCGGTTTGGCGGCGTCTTCAACGCTCTCAGCGAACGCCGTGGCGGCCCGCTGTCGATAGGGTTTGGGGCCTATATGAAGATGCCTTCCGGCTACAGCATCAAAGACATGAATAAGGGTCTGTCGAATGGGGTGAATGAAGGCAACCTGTTGATGCTGCTCTCCAAGCGGGTCGGGAATGCCGCTACATTCCATTTCAACATTGGAGCGAACATTGTCGGCACGCCCAGCAAAGGCACGATTATCCTCTCCAACCTGCACAATGGCCTGATTTATCGAGGCGGCGTGTCCTTCCCCAATTTCGGCAAGATCCAGTTCATCGCTGAATTGAACGGGCTCAAATATATTCGGTATTTCGACTCCAACACGCCGGGACTCAATCACAAGTCCCCGGTGGATGCCGTTTTCGGCTTCAAGATCTACCCGAAGGAATGGATGAGTTTTGGTGGCGGCTACCAGGCACATTTCAACCGGGAACCGAACAACCCTGCAAATGGTATTCTGACGTCGGGTGTGAACGGGTTCGTGGTGCAGTTGACCTTTGAGAAGCGCCGGCACGAGCCGCCCAAGGTGACTTGCGCTGTTTCGCCCCAGCAGATCATTCAGGATGAGAAAGCAACGGTGCGCGCCAACGTGGTGATTCCGGAAGGCGCGTCGATTACCTATTCCTGGGCGTCGAGCGGTGGCAAGTTGACGGGCTCGGGCGACACAGTGACGTTTGATGCTTCCGGCGTGGCTCCCGGGAAGTATACGGTAACCGTGACGGTCGCCGACGACTACGGTCACAGCGTACCCTGCACGACTGAAATCACGGTGAACAAGAAGTATTTGCCGCCGACAGTTACCTGCCAGGTGACGCCGAATTCGATACAGGTAGGTGAAACCGCGACCGTTCGCGCCACGGGCAACAGCCCCGACGGCTCGCCGCTCACCTATTCGTGGACCGTGAATGGCCAGGCGCAGGCCGCCAGCAACCCGACGTTTACTTTCGGCTCGCAGGGCCGGCAGCCTGGAAATTACACCATTGTGGTGACGGTCAACACCGGGAAATTCACTGCCTCGTGCTCGAGCAGCGTAACTGTGCGCGAGATTCCGATTCCGCCGCCCACCATCCAGTGCCTGACTCCGACGGTGGATGTGGAGTCCGGTGGAACCGTTCAGCTTCGAGTCCAGGCGACTGCCGAGCGGGCAACGCCCACAGTCACCTGGAGTGCCACGGGTGGTACCGTGACGGGCTCGGGCGAGAGCGCCACTTTCAATGCAGCAGGTTTGAGCGCGGGCACCAATTCGGTTACCGCCACAGTCGATAATGGCCGCGGCGGCAGAGCATCCTGCACGATGACTGTGAATGTCAGCCAGAAGGTCAACGTCCCGGGCTTTGCCGAGAGACTGTTCAGGATCAACAACGTCGCCAAAGCCATTCTTGATAACGTCGCCGTCCAGCTGAAGAATGATCCCAGGCTGCGTGCAAGCGTCGCAGGCTACACGGATGATTCAAAGCGGGAGGCAGCTGTCAAGGATCTGGGGCTGAAGCGGGCCAAGGCAGTCGTCGATTACCTGGTAAGCAAGGGCGTCGACGCATCACGGCTTACGGCCACCAACGGCGGGGTCAGCACCATCGGCGACAACAAAACAAGAGAGGGCCGCGCGATGAACCGCCGCGCGGAGATCTTTATCGCCGTTCGCTGAGCACATGGACACCCATATGGATGCACGGGTGGAATCCTCCGCCCGGCTTCATGTGCGCGTGAGAAGTTTGACGGGTTCAGGCGCGGGGACCGCTGACATGCTGCCCCCGCGCTACTTTTTGGCATCGAAGGTCGGCAGCCCTGGGATCTGCAAGATCGGCTTGGCAATCTAAATTGGCCATCCAGATAAAGTTCTCGAAGTCTTGTGCCATCTCTCTCATTGCGTGTGCAATTCTCCTTATTGCCGGGTTAGCGGTGGCCACGTGTCTTGGCTCGATGCGCCCCTGGGCAGACGGGGCGGCTTTTGAGCGGCTTGGCCCTCCGGGAGGTACGGTACGCTCGCTGTTGATCAACTCGAAGAACAGTAAGATCTGTTACATCGGGACCAGTGACGGGCAGATCTTCAAGTCGCTGGACTCCGGAGTGTCATGGAGCCTTCTCTGCCCGGGGATAAAACGGCGCCAGTTAGTGATCGACACTATAGTCCAAGACCCACTCAAAGCAGACCACATGTTTGTAGGCGGGTGGGACCTGCGCTCCAATGGCGGCGGATTGTTCGAGTCCGCCGACGCGGGCCAGTCATGGATTCAGGTAAAGCTGCCCAAGGACAACCTGGCGGTGCGCAGCTTTGCCATCAGCGGGAAACATCCCACGCACATGATTGCCGGCACCGGAAGTGGAGTCTTTGTGACGGCGGACGGGGGAAAGTCCTGGCAGCAAAAGGGCGCCGGGATGGAGGCCTTCCTGCAGACGGAATCGGTGGCCATCGATCCCGAAGATCCCCGCTTTCTGTTTGTCGGCACCTGGCATCTTGGTTTCCGCTCGAGTGATTACGGCAAGACCTGGGTGCAGAATGACAAGGGGATGATTTTCGACTCCGACGTATTTTCCATATCCATCGATCATCGCAATCCGAATACTATTTTTGCCAGCGCCTGCACAGGATTGTATCGATCCAGCGACCATGGCGTGTCCTGGACCAGGCTCAGAGTACTCCCGCAGAGCTATTTGGTACGCGCCCAGATCGTCTATGTCGATCCCGCCTACTCTACGCGCATTTATGCAGGGACAACGGAAGGACTTTTTGTGAGCCAGGATTCAGGCAAATCGTGGAAGCGTGTCACTCCTGCCGACTTAACCATTCATGCGATCCAGGTGGATCCCGCCAACAGCAACGTTATTTTGCTCGGCACGGAGCTGCATGGCGTTGTGCGCAGTACCGATGGCGGGCGCAGCTGGACGGAATCCAATGGGGGATTCATGAATCGTTCCATTGCTCGGATCGTGCCGGATCCGGTGAAGTCGGGCCGTTTTCTGGTAGGCGAGTTTTTCGAGGGAAAGGTCGGCGGGCTTCATGTATACGATAATCCTATTAACAGTTGGATCAAGCTGAATCCAAAAGATGTACCGGGAGAAGGAATGCTGGCCATGCTCGCGCTGCCCGGGAATCGTGGACAGATTGCCGGAACCGGCCGGGGAGCATTCCTGCGACGGCCGGGATCGAACGAGTGGACAAGCCTGGCCGGGGGTATCAGCAAGCTCACCATATACGATTTTGCCTTGGATAAGGACAGATCCTGGGTTTTTGCCGGGACAAACGGCGGCATCTATCGCGCCCGGCTGGCTGACCTGATATTTGAGAAGCTCCCCCAGTCCAACATCATCCCGCGGGTGTTCTCCCTTCTGCCGTCGCGGACGATTCCCGGTCGCATATTTGCAGGCACACACATGGGCGTCCTGCATAGCGAGGATTACGGCGCGACCTGGAATTTTTCCTCGGCCGGAATCCCTGACTACACCATCGTCGAGTGTCTGGTCTCTTCTCCTACGGATGAAAACCATATTCTGGCCGGCACCACCTCCGGGCTCTATGAGTCAAAAAATGGCGGACGCACCTGGGCAGGAATGGCCGATGGCCGGCTCGGTGCGGACATCCCATCGGTGATCTATCTGGATACCGGCGGCTTACGAATTCTTGCGGCGGACAACACCTCCGGAGGGGTTTTTCTGAGCGGAGACGGCGGTGCAAATTGGGACAAGGTGGCGAACCCCGAGTTCAGCGCACCCATTCGTTTCCTGGTCCAGGATCCTGCGCACTCGTCCACGATCTATCTCGGCACCGGTACCGAAGGCGTCTATCGTCTTACCCTCCCGAACCGCTGACGCACGGCTTTAACAGGGCGCGGTCGCCGCTGCGACCCCATCCATTCCACGATGGGGAAGAGCGAGGAACTGGCATAGGAATCGAGGCCGCAAGAATTTTTCCCGTCGTGGTAGGATTGGATATTGCGCATGCGGACGGCGCAAACAAAAACGTCGGATAAGGTATAATCAGGGCTGGACATTGCCATGAAAATTCGGGCCTTGACGATTTGCATGCTGCTGGCCTTTCCGGGTGTCTGCCATCCACAGGTACGTCCGCGGGTGTCCCAGCCTTCCGCACCTCCCGCCTATATGCAGCAGCTGAAGTCCTTCGACCAGGTCGGGTCGGTCACCAAAGTGGTTCTCAAAAACGATCTTACGATCCTGGTCGCCGAAGCTCACGCCACTCCTCTGGTAGAGGTTCTGACCTGGGTAAAGACCGGCACAAAAGACGATCCTGCCGGCCTGACGGGACTCTCGGCGGTTATGGAGCGGATGCTCTTGCGAGGGACTGCGACTAGAAGTCCGGCCACCCTCGCTATCGATGTCAAGACGATGGGTGGCGAGCTGAGCAGTTTTACCTCTTACGAGAACACCTCACTCCGAATCGTGGCCCCTGCTCCCCAGTGGAAGAAGGCACTGGAGATTCACGCAGACGCTCTCCTGAATCCGTTGCTTGATTCCGCGGAGCTTAAACGGCAGATCGAGCAAATCCAGGGCGAAGCCAAACGTCAACTGGCGGAGCCGGAAGCGCTGGTGCACGCAAGATTGTTGGCGACCGGTTTTGCCGGTGCCCGGCTGAAACGTGTGCTGCCGCTGTCGGCCGATGCTCTGAGTAACGTCACGCGCGACAATCTGCTGGCCTTTTACAAATCTGCCTACACCCCGGGCAGGGTTCTGTTGCTTGTCTGCGGCGATGTTATCGCTTCCGATGTTCTCACTGCGGCTGTCGACCTCTATGCCGGCGCCAAGAGCGTTCCGGTCCCGGAGAATCGCGCACCAGGGGGTGAAACTGCGCCGGGCTTGCGCTATGAACAGATTCATGGTGACGGCCGGATGGCGCGTGTCGTGCTGGGATTTCGTGCCGCCTCCGCCGCCTCCGCCGATTATCCTGCCCTGGAGATGTTGCGGGCCATTTTGGCGACGGGGGAAGGGAGTGTTCTCAACCGCCGTCTAAAGCACCAGAAGGGGATTATCTACAATGTAGCCGCCGATCTTGCCGCCTACAGCGACTGCGGGTACCTCAGCTTGCGGATGGATTTGGATCCAAAGAATTTCGACCGCTGCGAAATCGCAGCCTTTACGGAGTTCGAGATCCTGAAACGGCTGGATCCGGAGCTAGGGGAGCTGGAACGCGCTCGGGCCCAACTGAAACGTGAGTTTTGGGAAGTCAATCAGACGGTCTCAGGACGCGGGGAACGGCTCGCCCGCCTCGAGTCCCTGGAATCCTGGAAGTCGATCAATACTTATTTGACGCGGCTGGGGCAGGTAAAGTGGGCCGATGTTGCACGCGTGGCCGCCCGCTACCTGAACCTCGATAACTGTGCCGTGATTGAATACCTTCCCGCTCAAGCTGAGGAGCGCAACGTACGCGCCGCGACGATCAAAGACACGATCCAGGAACTCTTGGCGCCGGCCACAAAGCAAGAGATGGATGAGCGCGAGAAGCTGACCGTGCCGGCTCTGGATGTTCCCGAAGAAAGCGGCTCGTTTACTCCTGCCGATGTTCGCAACCCGTTTCAAACGGCTTCCATCCTGCGCGGCCCGGAGCTTTTCATCCGGGAAGACCACACCATGCCTTTACTCCATCTCGGTTTTTTCTTTCAAGGCGGCAAGCTGACGGAGTCAAAGGCCAACGCCGGCATCACGTCGGTGCTGCTGCGCAGCATGCTGCGGGACGGCAAGAACAAGAGTGCAGAACAGATCTACCGGCAGCTCGAGGTTTACGGAGCCGAGCTTACCGCGGTAATCGAGGATGATTACTTCGGAATCAACCTGGCGATTTTGTCGCCTTATGTGGAACAGGGGCTTGATCTGCTCAGCGAAATGATAAAGTCCCCGAAGTTCGATCCACAGGAGATTGAGCACCAGAAGGCGCTGCAAATTCTCGCGCTCCGCAACCGGAGCGAAGGCGAACTGGCCCGCAGGCGTTTGCTTGGCGCGTTGTTTTATGATCATTCCTATGCTCTCGATCCCAACGGCTCGGAAGAGAGCTTGGCAGGCATCACACCGGAGGCCGTGCAGGCATGGTTCAAGTCCAACGTCGCGGACAAAAAGCCCATGGTGGTGATGATCGGGGATACACAGGGCACGAGTCTCGCCGGGTATTTCGTGCGCAATTTCAGCGGCTCGCGCTTTCAGGATATTGCGCTGCCGGAGGGCTTTGCCAAGGCGGTAGAGAAAAAGGAGGTCATAGAGAGCGGCTGGGGGATGAGCGCCAGTTCGATGATGATGGGATTTCAGGCCCCTCCCGAAGAGGATGATGACTCATTTCCCTTGTTGGTGCTTCAGAGCTACGCTGCCGGACTTGGCGGGCGCGTGACGGGGCAGATTCAGGATCGCGTGCGCAGCGCCTTCGACGTTTGTTTCGAATATGAGCCCAGATTGCGCGGTGGCAGCGTCACGGTGCGCTTGTCGGCAGTGCCCGCAGACGAGGACCACGCGTGGACGGTGCTCTTAGACGAACTGATGCGTCTGACCAGCGCCTCGATCCAATATCGGGATTATCGCGCGGCCATGAATTCTGCAGTTGCGGCGGTTCAGTTCCGGCAACAAAACCGCAGCGACCAGATCGCGGACGTAATCAAGAGTGTGCTCGCAGGAAAAGGGATCCAGGGTTTCCAGGAATATGTCAGCCGTCTGCAGGAAGTCAAACAGGCCGATCTGCAGGAAGCTGCCAAGCGCGTGTTCAAAATTGAAAAATCAGTGGCCTTGCGCCTGCACGGCAAGCCATTGCCGTAGGCTGCGGTTTGCGGCGCGCGCATCGCGCCGGCAGTGAGGCGGAGGTTGTTCGTGGTGCCAGTGAGGAGAACGTGCGGCTGAGATTGCCCAGGACACGGATGGGGAGCTTCGCTCTCATCCTGATTACACTTTGGCTGCTCCGAATTCTGCTGTTGCCCGCATCGGTCCAGCAGGCACTCGCTCCAAGTCTGCGCTTGGGCCTGGACCTCCTTACGATTCTGCTCGCAGTGCCGGCCGTGTATTACGCCTGGAAACTTTTCGGCGTGGTTCGCGGCCGGCTGCTCTGGAAAATACGCCGTCGCCTGATCATGGCCCATCTCCTCGTCGCGGCCATCCCGCTCGCGCTCGTAGTGGTAATCCTCTATGTCTCCGGCTTGCTGTTTTATTATCAGCTAAGCTACTACCTCATCGAAAAACAGATCGGGATTCACACCGCCCAGATTCAGGCCTTCAATCTGTCCCTGAATGCCGGCCTCCAGCATGCGGTTTCGGGGACGACTCCCGATCCAAGCGCTCTCAAGCAGATGGTCGACCTCGAGGCTCGATATCTGTTGGGGATGTATCGGAACGCGTCGATCGTATTGCGAATGAAAGACCCGCGCAGCGGCAATGTCCTTGCCTACGGCGTTGGCAGAGTCAATCTGGAGGGCGCCGAATATCAGATCCCCCCCTGGGTGTCTGAAAACGGATTCAGCGGGCTCGTGTATGAAGATTTTCAGCCGGCGATTTACATAGCGGCGCAAAGTGAAAACAAACGCTCCGGACAGCTGTACCTGAGAAGCCTGGTTGTGGGGAATTTCCGCCCCGAGGTTCCGTACAGCCTGGAGGTGTCTGTGCCGCTGGATGGCGATATGCTGGCAAGGCTGAGAAGTGCGCTGGGACAGAATCTGCTTCTCGCGGATAACCAACCGAGCACCGGGCTGAATGTGATGCTGCAGGACACCGGCATTCTCAGGAAGAACATTCTCTACGCCACCTACGATCTTGGCAGCGACCAGGAAAGCGTGGGCGGGCCCGTATGGTCCATGCCGTTGTATCCCTACTACTGGAGCACCCAAGCGGAAGCAGACCGGCCGGCGGATACCATGCTGTTCGTAGAACTGTCGACCACCAAACTGATCCAAAACGTGAGGGAATCGGACAGCAATGTGAGCCGAACCATCCTGGGGGCGCTGGAACTGGTGGTAGGGTTTTTCCTGGTGGTCGAACTTCTGTCCCTGATCGCCGGCATCCTGCTCACCAAGTCGATTACCACTGCGGTCTACAATCTAGACCGCGGCACCGAGTTTATCCGGCGCGGCGATTTCAGCCAGAGGATCGTCGTCAGATCCAACGATCAATTGGGATCGTTGGCAAAATCGTTTAATCAGATGACCGAGTATGTTCAGACCCTGGTCAAGGAACGCGTCCAGAAAGAGCGGCTGGAAAGGGAGCTGGAAATTGCTAAGGAAGTACAGGAGCAATTATTCCCTAAACGTGCTCCGCCAATGCATAAAGTAGAATTAACCGGGCTTTGCCTGCCGGCTCGAATAGTCAGCGGCGACTACTACGATTTTCTCCAGTTCGACCACGGGAACATTGGAGTCGCACTCGCTGACATCTGTGGCAAGGGGATTTCAGCGGCGCTGCTCATGGCCAACTTGCAGGCGACTCTGCGCAGCAATGTGATGGCCAGGGAATCTTTCCACGCGCATGGGCACGCGGCCGGCAATGGCGATGTCGCAGGTGTGGTGAAGGTCCTGAATGATCAGATCTACAACTTTACTTCAGCGAATAAGTTTGCGTCCTTTTTCTACGCGGTATACGACGAAGCGAAATCCACCTTCACTTACTGCAATGCCGGGCACAACCCGCCGTTATTTTTCACCGAGAGCGGGTTCCAGCGTCTGTCCACTGGGGGCACGGTGGTTGGGATCTTTCCGGACGCAGAGTTTGAACAGGAGACCCTCCACCCCCAGAGCGGAGATGTCTTTGTCGCTTATACCGACGGCATTGTCGAGTCCGTAAACGAATACGGCGAGGAGTTCGGCGAGCAGAGATTGATCGACCTTGTGCAGCGGAAGCGCGACCTGCCGGCGGAAAAACTGCAGAAGGCGATCGTCGATGAGGTTCTGGGCTGGGCCTTCGAGGAAGAGCGCGACGATGATATGACCCTCATCGTGGCGCGCTTCCACTAGGAAGCTTGACGGCAACGCAGGGTGCGGGATAAGCTGAAGTCCGGATTTATTAATGAGATAGACGGATTATGCCTCGAAGATCCTTTTTGACTACTTTTGAAATCAGCGAGATCTGCGAAGTCAACCCGACCACCGTACAGAACTGGGTCAAGGAAGGGAAACTCAAGGCGCATGCCACGCCGGGCGGCCACCGGAGGATACGCCGGGAAGATCTGATCAGCTTCATGAAAGAATTCGGCATGCCCATACCGGCCGAACTCGACGAGCCTCCTCCATACATCTTGATCGTGGATGATGAAAAGGATGTGGTTGACCTTTTGACGGAGGTCATGCTCTCCGGGGAGGAGGAGCTGGAAGTTGCCGGTGCCCAAAACGGTGTGGATGCTCTCTTAATGATCGGAGAGCGCAATCCGGATTTGCTGATCCTGGATATCATGATGCCTGGCATGAACGGGATCGAGGTCTGTCAGAAACTCAAGGCGGGAGCGACGACGAGAAACCTCAAGATTGTTGCCATCACCGGCGATCACGATCCCGCGATCCATGGCCGGGTGTTGGCCGCAGGTGCGGATCTCTTTTTCGCCAAGCCCTTTGACATGGTGAAGTTTCGCGCCGATTGCATCCATCTGATGAATTCTCCTAGAGCGAGGTAACCATTGTCTGTTCTTGACCAAATGGATCGTCTCGCCTCTCTCGATCCCAAGTCGATGCGGCAGTTGATCGAGGCCTTGCCCACGCTCGTGGCTGGTGCTGCCCGCGTGGTGCGGACCCTTTCCTTGCCGGCACCACCGTGCATTTCCCACATCGTCGTAAGCGGCATGGGGGGCTCAGCCATCGGCGGTGATGTGGTCCGGGCAGTGACCGCTGCTTCGTTGAGGGTGCCACTGCTGGTCTCGCGCGATTACCGTTTGCCGGGATTCATAGATTCGTCCACGCTGGTGGTTGCGAGCAGCTATTCCGGAAACACCGAGGAGACTCTGAGCTCTTACGAGCAGGCGCGCGCAGCAGGCGCGACGATTATTTGCCTGACATCGGGCGGGAAACTGGCTGCTCTGGCGCGTGATTATGGGCATCCAGTGATTCAGTTGCCGGCCGGATTGCCGCCGCGGGCCGCTCTCGGCTACTCGGCGATCATTCTGTTTGGCACTTTAACTGCCCTGGGAGTGCTGCCGGACATGGCCGGGCATTTCGATGAGACGGTGGCGATATTAAACGGGCTCGTGACAAGATATGGTCCGGGAGCGCCCGAGTCCGGGAACCAGGCCAAAATCATTGCCCGGTCTCTCTGGGGCAGGCTCGTTGGGGTCTACGCATCCAATGCGCTGTTGGATCCGGCAGCCGTGCGCTGGCGCGGGCAGATCGAGGAAAATGCAAAAAATCTGGCATTTCATCATCTTCTGCCGGAAATGAATCACAATGAGCTCGTCGGCTGGGAGCTCCCCGCACAAGTCCTGCAACAGGTAGGTGTCGTGTTCCTGCGTGACCGGGGTGACCACCCCCAGGTACAGCGCCGATTTGATTTTACCCGGGAGATCGTGGCGCAGAAGACCAGTGTCGTGCACGAAGTTTGGACCGAGGGTGAGTCTCTTCTCGCCCGGATTTTTTCTCTGATTTGTCTTGGAGATTTCGTCAGCTATTACCTGGCCTGCCTCAACGCGGTGGATCCGACTCCGGTGCCCGTCATCGAGACGCTAAAGCAAAAGCTTGCCTCCTGAGGCGATGGGTGGCTCATGAAGCTCGCGAAACTGCACGGACTCGGAAACGATTTTCTGGTGGCCTTCGGGGCCGAAGCCGGTTCCGCATCCCAGTCTCTTTCATCCCTGGCCCAGAGCGCGTGTCAGCGCCACACCGGCATTGGCGCAGATGGCGTAGTTTTCTACCAGCCGACGGTAGGCGATGCCGAGGCGGATGTGTCGGCGTTGATTTACAATGCAGACGGCAGCCGTGCGGAAATGTCCGGCAATGGGACTCGGTGCCTGGCTGCCTACCTCATCCATTCTGGCGGTGTTCCTGCTCGATCGCTTCGGATTCGCACGGTATCCGGCATCAAGACCTTTACTCTCAAGGAAAGGGTGGGCAGAGCCTACATCTTCGAAAGCTCGCTCGGATCTCCCATCATCGATCCCGCCGCGATCCCCGTAAATCTGGGATCTCGAAATGTGCCGGTGATTGGATTCTCTCTCGAAGTTGGGTCCCAGGTTGTGCCGGTTACGATCAGCTCGATGGGCAATCCGCATTGTTCGACCTTCTGGCCGGACGTGACGCAGGCGCCGGTGGAGACACTGGGTCCGCAGCTCGAGCGGCACAGTTGTTTTCCGAATCGCACCAACGTGGAGTTTATTCAAGTGGTCGACCGCCATTGCATCCGTGTGCGCTTCTGGGAGCGTGGCGTCGGCCGGACGCTGGCATCCGGGACGGGAAGTGCAGGCGCGGCCGTCGCCGCCATCCTCAACCGGTTCGTTGAAAGTCCGGTCACGGTCGAAGTGGAACAGGGAAATTTAGTGGTTCAGTGGCAGCCTCCCGGTGAGTTGATTCTCACGGGGCCGGCTGAGTATATCTGTAGTGTCGATTTCCCGGATACGACGACCTCATGATCGCGCCGCTCGATTTGCTCGGTTATTTCAGCGCACACGGTGACGAGCACCTCTCCTTGCTGAAGAGCCTCGTCGAGATGGAATCTCATTCTCTGGACAAGAGCGGGATCGACCGGCTGGCTGATTTCCTTGCGCGGGAGTTCGAGTCCAATGGGGCAACGGCGGAGATCCTGCCGCTTGCCGGCAGTGGCAACGCCCTTAAAGTGGTTTGGCAAAGTATGGGCTCGGGAAAGCCGGTCTTGCTTTTGGGGCATTTGGATACGGTATGGCCGGCGGGCACGATCGCGCAGCGCCCCTTCGCAGTGAAGGATGGCAAAGCGTATGGGCCCGGCATTTATGATATGAAGAGCGGAATTCTGCTCTGTCTTCTCCTGTGCCGCGGGATGCGCGACCGTGTCCTTCAGCCGGACCGGGATGTGATTTTCTTCTTTATGCCCGATGAAGAGATCGGCTCCGCGGGGGGGCTGCCGATTCTGGAGACGATTGCCAAAGCCTCCCATGCGGTTTTATGTCTGGAACCGCCTCTTGCTGGCGGAAAAGCCAAGACTTTTCGCAAAGGTGTCGGCACGTTCCGTCTTCGAATTGCCGGGATCGCTTCTCATGCCGGCGTGGAACCGGAAAAAGGTGCGAGCGCCATCCTCGAGATGAGCCGTCAGATCATCAAGCTCCAAAAGATGAGCAGCAAGGAACGCGGCATTACCGTGAGTGTCGGTACCGTCAAGGGCGGCTCGGCGGTCAACGTGGTGCCGAGCTTCGCTGAGGCGGAGATTGATTTCCGTTTTGCCACCCTGGAGGCAGGGCGGCGTTTGGAAAAGCGTATACGAAGCCTGCGGCCGCAAGATGAACGGTGCAGATTCCAGATTGAGGGCGGCATCAACCGTCCACCTCTGGAACGCACCGGCGCTGTGGCCGGATTGTTTCAGCAGGCCAGGGCGCTTGCTGCCACGATTGGAATGGAACTTGGTGAGGGAGGAACCGGGGGAGGGAGCGACGGCTCATTCACTGCGGCGCTCGGTATTCCCACCCTGGACGGCCTGGGAGTTGATGGAGATGGCGCGCACGCAGTGCACGAGCATATCATTGTTGCCGATTTACCGCGGCGCGCGGCACTGCTCGGCATGCTGGTGCAGGAGCTATAAATATGAACATCCAAAAAATGCGCGGCCATGTGGATGCTGTTATTTTGGGGAAGCACAAGCGAGCGCGGGCTTGGGTGATTATAGTCACGCTTGCCTGGTTCGCTGTCTCCGCGGCGCACGCGCAGGAATCACCCAAGTCGTTCGCCTGCGCCGGCGG
>JBGQNR010000030.1:0-38907 GCA_041501225.1 Acidobacteriota bacterium | reverse complement strand
TACACAGGTGAAACGGGCCTCGATCCCAGGCAATGGCCCGATCCAAGCAGCTTGAACGCCGGGCTCAGAAAGCTGGATTTTGAGGTCATCCTCTCATGCTGGCCTCGCATTAATATGGAATCGCCACATTTTGACACTCTCGACTCCATGGGTTGTGTCGTTAAAGACAAAGAGGGAAAGCCGAGCCAGGATGCGCGCGGTTCTCTGATCGATGTTACCAAACCATCCTGCGCGTCCTGGTTCTGGAACAATATTCAGGAAAACTATGCCACGAAAGGCTTCACAAGTTGGTCCCTGGATGGAAATGAGCCCGACCTCATGCCCTATGCGTGGCCTCTGAATGCCGGCACGGGCGCCAGGATCATCAACGTGTATCCTTTGATGCAAGCGAAAGCCGTATACGAAGGGCACCGCAAGGACCTCGGGGAACGGGCCTTGATCCTCTCGCGCTCCGGCTATCTGGGAGCCCAGCAGTATGGAACTACTTTCGGATCCGCCGATGTCCTCCCGCAATGGGGTGTGCTCAAGCGCCAGATCGCTGCGGGACTCAATATGACGGCTTCGGGTCTGCCCTACTGGTTTTCCGCCATCGGCGCCGGTCAGACGGCCGTGAATCCAGGCGCGGGCAATGCTTCGAGCGATTATGCCGAACTTTATGTCCGGTGGTTCGAATTTGGCGCTTTCTGTCCCACATTTCGAACTCAAGGTTCGATACCGGCGCAGAACGTGTGGTCGTTCGGCGAAGCGGCCGAGAAGATCCTGGCCAGATACTTGAGCCTGCGCTATCGCTTGCTGCCTTATATCTATTCGTTGGCCCACTCCGTAACTGAAACAGGTGCTCCGTTCATGCGGGCTCTGTTCATGGACTTCCCCCAGGATCCTGAGGTCCGCGACATCAGGGACGAATACATGTTCGGTCCAGCATTTCTGGTCGCTCCTGTGGTGGAAAAGGGACAGGCCGGACGGGAGGTCTATCTCCCTAAAGGACCAGTATGGTACGACTACTGGACCGGCCGGAAATTTCCGGGAGGGCAGCGCGTCAACGCGGATGCACCGCTGGAGGTCCTTCCTCTGTTCGTGCGTGCCGGATCCATCATCCCGCACGGCAACGAAATTCCCAGCACGCATGCGGAGCAAAAGGAGGTAGAGCTCTGGGTCTATCCGGGCGCGGACGCCCAGTTTGATCTGTATCAGGACGATGGGCGGACGTACGAATATGAAAAGGGCAAATTCAGCCTGGCCCAGATTCGTTGGAATGACGCCGCCCAGAGAATTACCGTCACCGGCGATGATCGCAAGCTGTTCTCTCGCTCTCAGGACAAGTGGCTTACAGTAATCAAGTGACCCGCGCTGCTTCCTCAGCCTGCGGTTTTCTTTGTTTGTGTTATGCATTTTCGCGAGGGAGAAGCAACAGCTCAACGCAGTCTCCCATGCACCGGGGGAACACCCAGGTGCATGAAAATTAATGGTCTTTTTAAGGCAGCCACGAATGACACGAACGCGCGCGAACTTTCGAGCCAGCAAAAGTTCGTGTCATTCGTGGCTGCTTTTACAGTTTTGAGGAGAGCTATTTTCGGAAAAGAGGGCGCAGAGGCTGCAGGGAGAAATCATTCAAAAACGAAAAGGGCCCTGCGGTCTCTGCGTCTTCTGCGTTGAGGCTTTTAGGTCGCGGATATTCCGCACCGTGATGATTGACGGATGAATCGTACTTGTCTTCCGTCTTAAATCACTACAGGAGAATCACGAATGGCTTACGTGTTGGGCATCGATGTTTCCACGACTGGCGCCAAGGCATTGCTGATCGATGAACGCGGCAGCGTGGTTGCCGACGCGACCACCGAATACCCGCTCTCGACGCCGCGCCCGCTGTGGTCGGAGCAG
Source organism: Acidobacteriota bacterium (assembly GCA_041501225.1). GTDB lineage: Bacteria > Acidobacteriota > UBA6911 > UBA6911 > UBA6911 > JAFNAG01. The sequence continues at coordinate 37,026 of JBGQNR010000030.1, read as the reverse complement.
TCGCCGGCGGATTGGTGGCAGGGTGTGCGTTCGAGCATCCAGGCCTCGCTGGCCAAGGCGGGATTGAGGGGCGAGGAGGTGAGCGGCGTGGGTCTTACCGGCCAGATGCATGGCCTGGTCATGATGGACAAGTCCGGCCAGGTGTTGCGGCCGGCCATCCTGTGGAACGATCAGCGTACCGGCCCGCAATGTGCAGAAATCATGGAAAGGGCCGGCGGCCTGGACAGGTTGCTGGAATTAACCGGCAACGCTGTCCTGCCCGGTTTCACGGCGCCGAAGATCCTCTGGGTGCGGGAAAACGAGCCGGCAGTGTATGAAAAAACTGCGCACATTTTGCTGCCGAAAGATTATGCCCGCTACTGCCTGACCGGAGAATACGCCACGGAAGTCTCCGATGCCTCGGGCACTTCCCTGCTGGATGTGGCACACCGGTGCTGGTCGGATGCGATGCTGAGCGCTCTCGACCTGCCTAAAGACTGGCTGCCTCGCTGCACAGAATCGCCCGAAGTCTCCGGAAGAATAAGCGCGACGGCGGCACGCGAGACCGGCTTGAAAGCGGGCACGCCCGTGGTTGGCGGAGGGGGCGATCAGGCGGCGCAAGCCGTCGGCAGCGGCATCGTCACGGCAGGGATTATCTCAGTCACATCCGGCACGTCCGGCGTGGTGTTTGCTCATGCGGATACGTTCGCCTCGGAATCCAAGGGCCGCCTGCACTCCTTCTGCCATGCCGTTCCCGGAAAATGGCATCTGATGGGAGTGATGCTCTCGGCCGGCGGCTCCTTCCGCTGGCTGCGAGACAGTCTGGGTGAGCCTGAACGGACCGAAGCCTCCGCCCGGGGTGAAGACCCCTACGATCTGCTAACCCGGGCTGCCGCCCGCGCTCCGGCCGGTTGCCAGGGGCTTCTATTTCTGCCGTACCTTACCGGCGAGCGCACGCCCCATCCCGATCCGCAAGCTCGCGGCGCATTCGTCGGCTTGACCGTCTTGCACCAAAAAGATCACATCATACGATCGGTGCTGGAAGGGGTATCGTTCGGATTGCGCGATTGCCTTGAACTCATTCGGGGTCTCGGCGTGCCTATCGAACAGGTGCGCGCATCCGGCGGAGGTGCGCGCAGCGCGCTCTGGCGGCAAATCCAGGCGGATGTGTTCGGCAATGAGTTGGTGCTGGTGAATGTCACAGAAGGGGCGGCTTACGGCGCGGCCCTGCTGGCTGGGGTAGGAGCAGGGATTTTTTCAGGCGTGGAGGATGCCGTCGCACAGACAGTGAGAATCACGGATCGCATCGCTCCGATTCCGGCCAATGTGAGTCGTTATCAGGCATTGTACCCAGTGTATCGATCTTTGTATCCCGCACTGGCGTCCAGCTTTCAGGCTCTGTCGTTGATTTCGTAGAGCGTCAACGCGTGATCGGCAAGCTTCTCGCCATTCTGAGGAGGATTCGTGGCGCGGAGAACCAAGTGAAAAGGCGCCGTGAAGAATACGAATGCTTATTTGGCAATCCATTCCAGGATGAAGTTATCCTGGAAGCTGTGGAGGTCTTATGAAACCTTCCCTTTCTCTCTCGCGACCGGTGTTGATCTTCTTTTTGGCGATGGGAGTGACAAGCGCAGCTATCCTGTGGCGCGTCTGCGCTCAGGACAAGCCGCCTTCCGCCCAGGAAGTCCTGGAAAAGTTTATCCAGGTGACCGGCGGCAAGCCGGCCTACGAGAAGGTCCAGAACCAGGTCATCATGGGAACGGTCGAGTTCGTGGAGGCGGGGTTCAAAGGGGCAACCGCCGAATACCGGTCGGTTCCCAACAAGGTCTACCGGGTCGTCGAACTGGCAGGAGTCGGAAAAATTGAAGCCGGCACGGATGGACGCGTTGCCTGGGAACGCTCTTCCGAAACGGGGCCAAGGGTGAAAACAGGAGAAGAGGGGGCGGCTGCGCTGCGTGAGGCGAACTTCAATGCCTCACTCCGTTGGCGTGATCTTTACATCAAGGTGGAACTGGCCGGCGAGGAAAACGTCGACAAACAATTGTGCTATAAGATCGTGCTGACCCCCAAAGATGGGAAGCCGATCACACAATACTACGATGAAAAATCGGGCCTGCTCGTGAAGATCGCTATGGTCAGTTTGACACCGACGATGGGCGAGGTCGCCACCGAAACTTACCTTGGTGATTACAGGACCATCGAAGGGATTCAGGTCCCGCACCTGGTGAGAAGACAGGTGCTCTCCCAGCAGATTGTCACCCACATCGAGAGTGTCCGGTTTAATGCGGAGATCCCGAAGGACCGCTTCGACCTCCCCGCCGATGTCCAGGCACTGATCGTTAAAAAATAAGCGTCCGAATCCTTCGGCTCCACCCGCAAACCAAGCCGAAGCTCAACTTCTCACCGCAGAGGCGGCAGGGTATTTGGCTGTCTTTCAAGTTGTTTCTCTGCGGCCTCTACGCTGGGGTTTTAGATCCACGGTTTTGTTGCGCAGTGTTCTTCTCGGCTCGACCTGGATTTCTCAATCAGGGAAAATTTCCCGTAGATTGACCTTCTCTATCGCTCTATCCCATGAGTATACTAGTATTTTGTGGAGAGCTCGCAGAGCGAAATGGCGTGGCCCGGAGCCATGGGATTGCAGGGATTTATTGGGAAAAGTGGGAGGGCAGGCGTTTGTTCCCACGCTCTCCTGGGGCCATGGTGCGAGAGACGGATCGAGAATTGCATGTTGCTTTCGCGGAAATATGTTGCCTCCCGACTGCACACAGGAAATACCCATGGTGAACCGGAAAACCAGGATTCTGGTCGTGGATGACGAAGAAGCCATGCGCGAAGTCCTCGAGATGCGCCTGGAGGGGTGGGGCTTCGAGGTGCGGAGCGCCTGCGACGGCCACCAGGCCCAGGAGCTCGCGCGCAGCTACTGCCCGGATATCATCATTTCCGACGTGATCATGCCGGAGCTCTCGGGGCTGGACCTGCTGCGTGCGCTCAAATCCGATGGCCTGGACTGTCCCGTAGTTCTGGTGACGGCGCAAGGCAGCATCGATCTTGCCGTTGAGGCCATGAAGCAGGGGGCGCAGGATTTCGTCACCAAACCGCTGGATTACGCCAAATTGAGGGCGATCCTGCAGGCGGCCGAGAATGACCGGGAACTCAAGCGCAGATCTCAGCGTCTCCTTGCGCAGCTGGATCAGGGTGGCTTCGGTGATTTCGTCGGCACCAGCAAAGTGATGCGCGAGATGTATACCCTGATCCAAAGTCTGAGCTCCACGGATGCGCCCGTGATCATCACCGGCGAGAGCGGTACCGGAAAGGAACTGGCGGCCCGCACCATTCATCGGATGAGCAAGCGCTCCTCCGGTCCGTTCATCGCTGTCAATGCTGCGGCCATTCCCGAAAACCTGATCGAGAGTGAAATCCTCGGCCACGAGAAGGGATCCTTCACCGGTGCCATAGGGACGCGAGCGGGCTGTTTCGAGCTCGCAAACCGGGGCACCCTGTTCATGGATGAAATCGCCGAAATGCCTATGGGACTCCAACCCAAGCTGCTGCGTGTCATCGAGGATCGCAGGGTGCGCCGCGTGGGCGGCGCTCATGAATTCTCTGTCGACGTGCGCGTGATTGCGGCAACCAACAAGGATCCCCGGAATGCCGTCGATGACGGCCGGCTGCGCGAGGATCTGTACTACCGGCTGAATGTCTTCACGATCGTGCTTCCCACGCTGCGTGAGCGCAAGGGGGACATCCCCCTCCTGGCCCAGCACTTCATCCGCGAGTTCAACCAGAAGCACGGCACTCATGTTGAGGGCTTGCGCGAGGAGGCGCTCGAGTTGCTCAAGGCTTACTCATGGCCGGGCAATGTCAGAGAGTTGAGAAATGTGATGGAACGGGCCGTGATTCTAGCGCGCGGGGACTGGATCGAAAGCAACCACCTGCCCGTATATGTTCTCACTCCCAACACCGGCGCTGGCGCCAGGATTGTGCTCCCTGCCAATGTCACGGCCGCCGAAGCCGAAAAGGAGCTGATCCTCAGGACGCTCGAGCGGGCCGGCAACAACAAGGCGGAGGCGGCGCGCCAATTGGGGCTTGACGTAAAAACTATCCGGAACAAGCTCAAATTCTATGGAGTGGAGTAGAACACTCGGAACCTGTTGTGCGCAGCAGGACTGGCACTTGATTAGGCGCCAGCGGGCAAAGACAGGCTGGAAAATGACCCTGAATGGGTCCAATGGCGCCATTCGTGCGTGGGGGCGTATCGGCAAGCCATGAAGATATCGACAAAGACCATTTCAGGCTATGGCATTTTAATCGCCTTGATGGCCATGCTTCTCGCCTTCCAGGTCTTCACCATTCATAGCATGCAGTCGATCATTTCGGGACTCTCCACGGTCAACATCCCTGCCGCCTCCTTCTCCCTGCAGCTGAAACATGATCTCGAACTGGTGGAGGAATTCACGAAAAAGTCTTTCGCGTTACCCGAAACGCGCATGTATCAGGAAAAACTCCAGGGGTATTGCACAGACTTTGAGACCGACCTGCAGGAGATTAAATCCAGAGGGCAGACGCAGAAGGAAGTGGCAGATATCAAGCGGCTTGCTGAATTGTGGCACAACTTCTCGGGCGAGCTTCGGAACCAGCAGCTAACAATGCAATCACAGGATGCCCCGGGTGCACCTGGGGTGCTGATCGAGCAGCTTGACCAATTGCGGTCCCAGACCGACAGCGTCTATGAAGCTTTACTCGACGGCATTAAAGCCGAAGTGGATGCTTCCCGCCAGACCGGAATACATGCCGAGAGATTCTCCTGGATCCTCGCCGCGGTTGCCCTGCTGTTGAGCGGTTTGGTTTCCTTCTTCATCGTCCAGTCCATATCCTCCCCCTTGAAACAGCTGACTCAGGGAACGCGCGCGATTTCGGAAGGCAAATTCTACTATCGCCTGGATACCACTCGTTATGACGAGTTCGGCCAGCTGGCCAAGGATTTCAATACCATGACCCACCGGCTGAACGAGCTCGATCAGATGAAAAAGGACTTCGTGGCGCATGTATCCCACGAGCTGAAGGTACCGCTGGCCTCCATGCAGGAAACCAACCGGCTTCTGCTCGAGTTGATCCCGGGCCCGCTGAGCGACAAGCAGCGCCGCCTGCTCGAACTCAACCTCGCCAGCGGACAGAGGCTATCCGCCATGATCGGCAATCTCCTCGATTTGTCGCGCTTGGAAGCGGGAGTCATGGAGTACGAATTGAAATCCAATAATCTGGCCGAACTGGTTCGGAGCGCAGCCGCCGACCTGCAGGCTTTTGCCGGCGAACGCGGGCTGAATTTGGAACTCGAGGTCCCTGAGCCGACTATGATGGTAGAATGTGACGGGGATCGGGTCATGCAGATCCTCAGGAACTTGATCGGCAATGCCGTCAAGTTTTCCCCCAGGGGCGGGCAGATCCACGTGCGGGTCACGACAACTCCGGCGCTGCCCCCGGGCATGCCACAAGCCTGGCGCGGAAAGGTCCTATCCCCCGCAAATGGGAAGGGATTTGCTTTGGTCTCTGTCACCGATTCCGGCCCAGGTGTGCCGGATGAGCACAAGGAGAAGATCTTCGAGAAGTTTCACCAAGTGAAGCAAGGGAAAAAAATCCCAGGCCAGGGAGCAGGCCTTGGCTTGGCCATATCCCGGACCATCGCCGAAGCCCACCGTGGCGCACTTTGGGTCGAGGATAATCCTGACGGGGGCAGCGTCTTTTTTTTATTGATTCCTCCGGGCGAAAGCGATGGTGGAGTGACCTACCGGGCCTCGAGCCCTATCTGAGGCTGGCCTGACAGTGATTGGTTCGCGTCGATCGCTTCTGAAGGATGAACTGAGTTAAACGGATGAGAACCAGAAGTTTAATCCTGGTTTTTTTGGGAGCCTCTCTGTGGATGGGGGCGTGTCACAAGGCACCGGTGCGCACCGTGACTGGCCCTCCGCCGACACCGCCGCCCATGCCCGTTTCCCCGCCTCCTCCGGTTCCGTTGCCGTCAACCTGGCCCGAACTGCCGTTGCCGCCTTCGGTGCTTTCCGCCCCGCCGGAGCCGCTGCTCCCCAAGAATTACCGCGACGGCGAGACCAGTTTTCAGACCGGCAAATACGCCGACGCCATCCGCTCCTACGAGAAGTATCTGCTGGAAGATCCCGTCACCCAGTATCGGGATGTAGCCATGTTCAAGCTTGGGCTGGCGAATACCCTGGCTTGTGCTTCGGCGGAATGTCGCGCGAGGTCGCTGGAAAAGTCGCAGGAGCAGTTCAAACGCCTCGTTTCCCTCTTCCCGAAGAGTCCCTATAGCACAGAAGCGCGTTTCATTCTCAGCCTGCAGAACGACATTGAGAAAATGAAAACGGATGCCAAGTCCCGGGAAGAGAAGATAAAAAAGCTGACGGACGAACTCGAGCGGCTCAAGAAAATTGACCTCGAACGCCAGACATCGAGGACCAAAAAATGATTATCTGCAGCTTTTCTGCCGGCGGCCTCAACGGAAAAGGTGCCTGAAGCGCGTGCAAGGCCGAGATTTGCCGCAAATCTTTTCCTTTGTAAAAACAGGACTTGTGGCATAATACACAGCGCCGCCCATAAGCGCTTCCTTTCAGGAGTTTGCGGATAGGAATCCGCAGGCCCGGTTTTTGGAAGGGTCAGCCCCTCGTGACGGTATGCGAGTGTGTCAAGAAATCCCTAAAACATTAACCTCAATTGTATAGATGGTTGCGATGAGATCACTAACCAGCAAGTTATCATTCGGTTTCTGTCTGTGTGTTTTAATCCTGTTCTTTGCCGGAGCGGTTTTCGCCGCCAGCACGAACACGCTGAACGTCAAATGTGTAGATGAGTCGGGCAAAGCCATCGCCGGCGCCAAAGTGCAGATCATGTTGTTCGGCAGCGGCGGCAAAAACTGGCAGAACAAGACGGCGGACAAGGAGGGCGTGGCGAAATACGACAAGCTCGATGACGGCGCCTACCGGGTCGTTGCGCGCCCGGAAGGCATGGCCCCCGGGCTGTATGAACCGGTCATCCTCAAAGGCGGAGCCCAGGAATCGATTACGGTCAAGTGTCCTGCAGGAGACCCTCTGAAGAAGTTCTACTTCGAAGATGATCCAATGAATCAGAAGGCCTTCGAAACCTTGAAGCAGGCGCTGGCCACACTAAACGAGCAGAAGTATGAGGACGCAGAAAAGCTGTTTGCGAGTTCTCTCGAATTGAATCCTTCGAATGCGGACACACTTTTCTACTTCGGCGTTTGTCTGGCTCAGGAGAAGAAATGGGATGCCGCGAAGGAGAATTTCCAGAAAGCGTTGAACATGGCCAATGCACAGGTAATGGCCTTGCCTCCGCCAAAGGAAACCAAGGATGCCAAAGGCGTAGTCCAGCCGCCTCAGACGCCACCCCCGGTGATCCTCCAGAACAACTCCAAAGCCATGATCTCCATGCTACCCGGCTTGAAGGTCAAGGTCGAGGGCACGGATGAGATGACCAAGAAGAACTATAAGGCAGCCATCGCCAAGCTGGAGGAAGCGACCAAACTTCTGCCCGGCGATCCTGATGCCCACTACTACCTGGCGCTTGCGTTGGGATACGACAAGCAATGGGATGTGGCGGCAAAGTCCATCGACAACGCTATCAAGCTGCGGCCCGAAGATAAGGCGTACACCGATCTGAAATCCCGGCTGGTGACCAATGCCACTCTGGAAAAGGCGAAGGAACTGGCAGATGCGGGAGACAAGGCCTATAACGACAAAGACTATAACGGCGCCTTGAAGAAGTATGAAGAGGCGCTGCCGTTGCTGCCGGATCCGGTCCTGCAGGCGAGCGTGTGGGCGCAGATCGGCCGCGCCCGTACCCAGCTCAAACAGTCGGATGCTGCCGTGGATGCGTACAAGCGCGCGATCTCCCTGGCTCCGCAGGATCCCAAGATGAAGCAGGCCTTGCAGGCGCACTACGAGGCGATCGCGCAGCAATACCTGAACGACAAGCAGTACGACCAGGGATTTGCCGCCATGGCTGATGCCGGTATTTCTATCTTCGAGAAAGCGAAGAAGTGGGCAGGAAGCCCGGAAACAGAGGATCTGGCGATCCTTGCCTACCAGCGGCTCATGAAGACCGAGCCCCAGAACGCCGAAGTTTACTTCGAACTGGGATCCTTGTACTACTTCAACAAGAAGGACTATGCCCGCGCCGAGGAAAATCTGTCCAAGTACCTGCAGGTGGGCAAGGACGAGAAGGTCATCGAGAACGCCAAGAACATCCTGGCAGTCATCAAGAAAAAGAAGTAGTCATTTCGACGACAGAGCTTAGCTCGCTTCGCTCACCCATCGGGGCAGAAAGGCAAGAGATTCAGATCTTGCCCCTCTCTGCCCCATTTTTATTTCCCCAGCCTGTCCCTTCGACTGAGTTCATTTTTCACTGCGATGGCCTGGACATGGCTCCATCACCTACTTGGAACCCGGAAGAGCCCCTATTTTCGCCGCCCGTTTTTTGGCTGGACTTCCACCGCAGGTTTTGCCGAAGACCCTAAATCGTTTTTAGGCCCTCGCCTCTGGCGGCCTTCCGCAGATTCAGATCGGCTGAAAAGAAACCGAGCCGAGTGTTTGTGCGCCGTTGCAGCAGTAGCGCCGAGGCCAGGTGGATAGCATCAAATCCGCACAGCTTTCTCCGCTTGGCCAATTCTCCAGCCAATTCCACGGTTTGCTGAGAAACCTCGACGATAAAATAGCTGTCCCAGTCGCGCCTAAAATCCCGCCGGACCTGCTCGTAAATCTTCGATGTGAATTCACGTTCGCGAACCTTTCGTGCAAAAGCTGCCATGGCTTCCGCATAGGCAACTCTGGAGGTAGCGACCACAGAGGAGCCTGCAACTGCGGCCCTAGCCTCTGGGGTACCCTGCTCGAGAACATAAAGCTTCACAGCAATACTCGTATCAAGATAGCTGATCATCGACGGTCCTCGATAATCAGGCTCGAGATCCGCCTCCCCTGAACCTTTGCGGGGCGAGTGGCGCCGGCAGGCTTGCCGCCTCTCCACTCCGCAAGTCCGGCGGTCACCATTTCGGCCAGTTCCTTCGGAACCGTCGCTGTCGGCACCGGGGAGAGGATTGCGACCTCCCGGCCCCGCTGAGTCACGGCCAGCACTTCTCCTTTTCTTACTCTGGCCAGGTAGCGGCTCAGTTGATTTTTGAGCTGTCGGACACCAACCTTGGTCATAATCAGGCTCCCAATATAATGAAGCTACATTTTAGCCTGAATGTGGCTACATTGCAAGATTGCAGCCGGGAAAACCGGTGACGCTCACCAATTTCTGTCAGTTCTTACTTTGGGGTGCACTCCAGCTTTTCAATTCTCAAAAACTGGAAGCGTCCCTTATTTCCCGAAGAACTTGCCAGGATTACCATCACGGCTGCCGCTTCCGTTGCTCGGCAGGCCATTGGTAGGCGGCTTCGATGACGCATCTATAGTTTTCGTCGAGCGAAGGTTGCAGGACAATCAACGCGGCCAAGCGACGCGCCATTTCGGTGAGGTAACGGACCTCCTCCGGCGTCAGCCCGCGTCCCAGCAATTCCTTTTCCCGATAGGAAAGCCACTTCTTGATGACCTGATAGCCGCCGAGGGTGTATTCCCATACCGGCGCCGGAATGCTCCGCCAGCAGGAAACCTCGTTGAGCAGCACATCGAATGAATTATCGCCACACACAATCATCCGCCCCTTGCCCGGCATGGTCACGCCGCCCTTGCCGGCGTGACCCCAACCGGCGGTGAGGTCGAGATCGCCCGCTTCGGGCCGGGCCGGTTTGCCGTCCAGGCGCTTGAATACCGCGATGTCCTTGAGGTCTTGGCAGATTTTCCCGGTCGTGACTCCAGGAACGGGTGTTTCCACGTCCAGCAACGCCGCGATCTTGCGGCCTAGCTCGACGGACCCCTGCAACGCCCGATGTGAATCCGGCAGCGCAACCCGCGGCCAGTCCTGGCGCAGCGCGCCGGCGTTTTCTGTGCGATAAGCAGGTGCATGAAGGATGGCCAGGGTGTGATAAAACAGGTCCTCCGGTGGGACCTGCAACTTCGCCAAATAAGCCGCCGCCCCGCCGCTGAGGTTCGGCTTGGGTCCGGCGGCTTGCAGTAGGGTGCCTTCATCCGCGCGGAGGCGCAGCGGGAACATGCCGACATTCGATTCCACGATGTGATGATCCGCCAACAAGGCCGTAAACTGCGGTTGGTAGAAATCCTCTTTTCGGTTGCGTTGTCCGGCGCTCAGCCAAACGTTTCCTTCGCCAACATGCGGCAAATACTCCTCGCGTTTGCGATCGAGAAGGTTAGTGTCCGGTTCCCAGTATAGCCAGCGCACGTCGAAAGGACGGTAGCAGTAGCGAACGATTTTTTCAGGCAAAAACCCGCGCTTGAGAAGTTGGTCGCGGACGGCTTCAGCTCGGAAAAGGTGCGTGCTGGTCATTGCGGTCGGGGTTCGGCGACGGATTTCCTCGTGGCTGAGCTTAGGGTTGAAATAGTCCTCCATCCGGTGGACAAGCTGGTCACGATTAATGTCGACCACTACATCGTCGCGGCTGGTCTTCACGCCGGGAAACGAAATGGGAAACAGTTCCGGCAGCAGCGGCCAGTCAAAGTAGGCCGATGCCACCTTCCCGGGCATAAACGACAGGCCCACGCCGAGGTTAGGTTTTATTTGGTCGTATTTCCCGGGACCTTCGGAAAGTTGGGCGCGCTTGGTTTTGCCCCAGAGGTGGCGGAACGCAATTTCGTTACGGGATTCGTGTTTCTGCTTACGCACGAACAAGCCGATCGCGGTGCCGACCTGGATGCCTTCGGGATTGGATTCGGTGGAGAAAACGCTGGGATCGGATTGACCGTCCGGCGTGAGTTTCCCGGTCTTGTATTTGTCGCCGTTGAGGCAGTCAATCCAGATGCGGTCGAAACGGTCCAGGTAGCGTTCGCGCATGCCGGTGAAGGAGAGGCCGTCGAGCCAGGAATAGTTGGAGATGAAACAGATCACGCCCTGGGCGGACCGGTTCATTTCGATGATGCGGCGTTCGGCCATGCGGAAGAAACGGACGTAAAGATCGTTGAGCCCCTGGCCCTGCGGCGCGGGGGCGCGCTCGGTGGTGCGATAGGCGTTGGAAAGATCTCGTTCCTCGGCGACCGCCACGCCCGCGTAACCATTGTAGGGCGGATTTCCGAGGATGACGAGAATGCGTTCCTTGTGTTTGACCTTTTCCGCGGCGTCGCGCTCTGCCTCCATCTCCGGAAATAACAGCCGGGCCTTGGGCTCTTTGGGCGGTTCCCAGCCGTTGAGGGCGTTGGTTAGATAGACGCCGACGCGTTCGGCCGATGCGAATACCGGATCCGGCCGCTTGGAGCCGCGGCGCGATCCCGCATCCGCGGCCGCGACCTGATCGCTCAGCGGCGCGCCCAGTGTTTCCAGTTCCAGCCCGATCTGCAGGTGGGCGATGACCAGCGGGGCCGGCAGGATCTCGAAGCCGAAGACGCGCTCCATCGCTGCGCGCTTGAGGTCGTGCGCGATGAGGGCGTCATCGCCCTTCTCCTGCAGCGTGGCGGCGATGCGGCGCAGCACGGCGCGCAGGTAGGCGCCGGTGCCGCAGCAGGGATCCAGGACGATCACGCGCGGATCGGCCAGGCCGTCGGTGATCTCCAGTTCTTCGCGCAGGACGGTGTCGACGCGCTCCACCTGGTAACCGACGATTTCTTCGGGCGTGTACCAGACACCGAGATCCTTGCGCAGCTCGGGATCGAAGGCTTGCAGGAAGGGCTCATAAAAATACTGCACTGCATGCCCCTCGTCGAAGGACTGGAAGAACGCGTCGCAATCCACGCGATCGAGTGCGGCGGCGGCCCGGTCGAGGATCTCGATCAGGCCCAGGCGACCCAATTGGTCGGGATTGGCGGCCTGCATAAACAGCGCGCGCAGCATCGGCACGCGCAGGAGAAAGTGGGTCAGGCGCCAGTCAAATGGTCCTGCGACGTGGTATGGGGCGGAGGTCTCTCGCAACGCGTCTGCGAACAGGGTTTTCCCCAGGGAGGCCGCGGCCCGGCGGCGCGCCCAGAGCACCCAAGCGGAGAAAACGCCGTAGAAAAGCGTTTGCACCAGCGTGGAGCGGAAGAAGTGCTCACCCTTGTCTCCTTCGAAGCGCAAACCGAGTGCCTCCTCGAGAGCATGGCGCAGAGATGCCAGGGCGGGCAGGTCGGCGCGCTCGATCTGCAGGCGGGCATCGTGGGCGTAGGAAGCCAGGATCGTGGCCACATCGCGCGGTTCCGCGAGCGGCGCATTGTGCAACAGCACGCAGCGCAGAAACTCCCGCATCCGTTCGCCATGATCGGACGCGGTATTGCGCGCATGGAGGACCATGCGCCAGAACTCGTCCGCGGAGTCCGCCAGCGCGAAGGTTTCCAGAATGCGCGGCTGTCCACCCGCGTCATGGCCGACCAGGGCGAATGCGCGGAAGTTGGTCACCAACACCATGCCGTAGCGCATCCAATAGCGCTCGACCTGCGCCGATTCGGCGATCCGGCCAATGTCCTCGGACGGCGATTTGGCTTCGATGACGCCCCGAGAGGGACTCTGGATGAGGAAGGGATTGTCACGGTCATCGTCGCGCGCATGCCGGGAAAATTGATCGGCCGTGAATAATCCGCCGTCAGGCAAGCCCGCGCCGCGATTTGCCAGGTTGATCACGCAGCGAACGCGGGGCGATAGGGATTTCCCGAGTCCGGTCAGGAGATTTTCCAAGGCCGGATAGAATGAGGTTTCCGGCACGTGGGCGCGCGTCCCGTGCACTTCCGCGATGTCCGTCAGATATTTTCGATCGGGTTTTCCGACATTCAAGCCTCATCCGCGTAGCGACTTATAGGACTTTCTTGACTGGAGCGCAAGGGGAAAGACCAGCCTGACAGGAAATCGCTTTCCTGAAGAATGCACAGCAGTTTGGCCTGGGAAGCCTTGTGCAGCTCGCGACTTCGAGGGAGTAAGAGTCGTAGTTTTCCGGCTAATGTTAGACTCTATCGCAAGAAGGCGGATCCCCCATGACGATGGCATCGGCTGCTTGTTCATGAACAGATTGACCAGTTTTTAATGTAAGGATATGATTGTCAATCATGACCAGACCTCTGCAGATCTATATGAACGAGCATGAGCTGGAATTGCTCGACGCCTGGGCCCGCGAGCGCGGCTGGACGAAGTCACATGCGGTGCGCATTGCTATCCGCGCTTTGACGCGGGACCGCGACGAAGATTCGTTGTTCAGGGCCTGCGGAATGATCGAGGGCTTGCCGGAAGATCTTAGCGAGCACATCGACGACTATTTGGAGGAGACCTTCGTTGCGGAAAAAGCACCTTCGACCTATCGGAAGCGGCGCCGGCGGAGATAGAGTTTACGTGGACACCAGCGCCTGGATTGCCTTTTTCAGCGCCCGCGACCAAAACCATGCCGAAGCCGAACGGCTGTTTCGAGAGGCGGTTGCCCGGAACGTGCTCCTGACCACAACGAATCTTGTGCTTGCCGAGGTTCATCGTCTTATCCTGTACAGAGTTGGTGTGGCCGCGGCCGCTCTGGCGCTCCACCGGATCGTGTCCAGCGCCAGGACCTGTGTCGTGTTCGCCTCAGGCGCCCATCACGCGGCCGCGATGGCATGGCTTGCCAAACTCACCAACCACCGCATCACTTACGCCGATGCCGCCGGTTTTGCGGTAATCAAAGATCTCAGGTGCGCCGGATTTTTGAGTTTTGATTCTGATTTTCTCCTCGCCGGTTTCCGCCCCTGGACTCCGGCGTGACAAGGCATCGCGCCGCCGGTCGCCTGCGTTCGACGAAACCGTCAGCTACGACGATTACAAACGCTTCGCTTCGAATACCATCATCCAGAGTTTCGGGGACAGGCGTCCCTTTTTCCCCGCTGGACCGAGGCGATCCGGGAACATACTATGCCTCCCCAGCCATGGCGGCGCCGATTCCCCATGAGGGGAATAAGGGGAATAAGGGACGTCACCCTATTATCTGCATTGTGATGACTGCTTTTTTCACTTACATGGAAGCTTTCCCGTCGGGGGAGCGTTTGTCACTCACGCCGTAGGCCACGCCGCTCACAGGGTCGACCAGGATCGAGTTCCCGTCGCCCTGCCTTCCCTGCAGCTTGATATTGTGACCCATTTCTTTGAGTTTTGCCTGGACATCCTGGGGAATTGCGCCGCGCTCGAAGGTAGTTTCATCCGGCAGCCACTGGTGGTGCAGGCGCGGGGAGTCGACGGCTTGGCGTCCGTTCATGCCGAATTCAAGCACGCCAAGGACAATGTTCAGAACCGTGTTGATAATCGTGCGCCCGCCCGGCGATCCCGTAATCAGCACTACCTTGCCATTCCGTGTCACGATCGTGGGAGTCATGGAGCTCAACATGCGTTTGCCGGGGGCGATCAGGTTGGCTTTAGTGCCGATGTCGCCGGTAGTATTGGTTTCGCCCGGCTTCTTGTTAAAATCCCCCATTTCGTTGTTGAGCAGGAAGCCGGCGCCCTTTACCACGACTCTCGAACCGTACCCGCCTTCCAAAGTAAAGGTGTTGGAAACCGCCATCCCATTCTTGTCGATCACCGAGAAATGAGTGGTTTCCTCGCTCTCGGTGCCCTGCGAAACGGTAACGATATCCCTGCCCAGCTCGAGGCTGCTGGAGGCCTTGGCCGGGTTGATCGTGGCAGCAAGGTCTTTTGCGTATTTCTTGGAAGTGAGTTTCTGCACCGGGATGGCCCCGAAGTCCGGATCACCCAGGAAGCGAGCCCGGTCGAGATAGGCTCGGCGCATAGCTTCGATGATCAGGTGCAGGGTCTCGGGCGCATAAGGCGATCGCTTCTTCAGATCGAAGTTTTCCAGGATATTAAGCATCTCGATCAGCCCCACACCCCCGGAGGAAGGCGGCGGCATGGAGATGATTTCATAGCCGCGGAAACTGCCGTAGACTGGTTTTCGTTCCTTGGCCAGGTAGGCTGCCAGATCTTCCTTCGTGATCAAACCGCCGTTGGCCTTCATGTCCTCGGCGATCCGGTCGGCAATCCATCCTTTATAGAAAACGTCGGCACCTTCGTTCGCGATTGCCGCCAACGTTTTTGCGAGGTCTTTGAGAATGATTCGATCACCTTCGGCCCACTGGGTGCCGCCAGGTTTGCCGTAGGCTTCCACGGATGCCGGGTATTTACCCATCACGCCGCTGAGCTGCCGGTTGAGATCATTCGCCAGGCTCCTGGACAGCACAAATCCGTCCTCCGCAAGCCGGACGGCCGGGGTCACAACCTCTTTCCAGGGAAGCTTGCCAAAACGTTTGTGCGCCAGCTCGAGCCCACGTACGGTTCCCGGGACTCCCGGTGCCAGGTATCCTTCATCCGTCAATCTGCGGATGATCTTATGCTGCTCATCCAGGTACATGTCCGGCTTGGATTTTAGTGGAGCTTTCTCGCGATAATCAAAAGTGAAAGCCTTCCCTGAAACCTCACGAACAATCATGAATCCGCCGCCGCCGATATTGCCGGCACTGGGAAGCGTAACCGCAAGGGCAAACGCCGTCGCCACAGCAGCATCCACGGCGTTGCCGCCGCGCTGCAAGATGGCAGCCCCCACATCCGAAGCAGGAGCCGAGGTCGAGACCACCAGCCCGGTCGTTGAAGGCACGCCCAGATCCTGCTCGCCGGTACCGCCAGTTTGAGCGGCGCCGAGCAAAGCGGCACACATGACGATCGAAACCAAAAACCGGATAATTGGATTCATGGGATTGGATCTCCACAGCTGAAATTGGTGTTCAGGATACGAGCATCCCCATCAGCAAGCAAGAAGAAACAGGGCAGGGCAAAAACATCTCAAGGCAGAGGGCGCAGAGGGCGCAGAAATAATGGAGCTAAAGTAAAAAACTCTCTGCGGCCTCTGCGCCCTCTGCGTTGAGATGTTACACCCCGCGTCTTTGGCAGGTTCGTGGTTAATTGCGAGGTATTTTCACCTGATTCGCTTACAATAGCGGATCAGCGACCGATCCTTGATCTCTGCACTCGACAGCTGACTCCTAGGGAGGACATGATCATGCCGGAAATCCGCCAGAACCTCGTGACCCGCCAGTGGGTCATCATCGCGACCGAGCGCGCCCGGCGCCCCGACCAGTTCAGGAGCACCGACGCGCCGCGCAAGGACCTGCCCCCCCATGATGCCATGTGCCCATTCTGTCCCGGCAATGAAGGCATGACACCGGCCGAAACCTATCGTTTCCCGCAGTTCGGTCACTGGCAGGTACGCACATTCCCCAATAAGTTCGCCGCGCTCTCCGCGGAAGGGGACCTCATCCGTCATGTGGACGGCGTCAAGCGGACCATTTCGGGCGTGGGCGTGCATGAGGTTATCGTGGAAAGCCCTGCCCACAACACTTCCATGGCGTTGCTGACCGATGCCGAAGTCGAGAAGGTCATCGCCGCCTACCTCGACCGGTATCATAAGGTCTTTACCGATCGACGAGTGGAGGCGGTCACGCTCTTTAAGAACCACGGCATCGCCGCGGGCACGTCGCTCTTTCATCCGCATTCCCAACTGATTGGGACCCCTGTCATCCCGACGGAGGTGCGGGAGCGACTCGAAAGGGCGCTCCGCTTCTACGATGAAAACGGCAGTTGCATCTTCTGCGCAACACTGAACGATGAGCTGAAGGATCAAACCCGGCTGGTGGCTGAAAATAAGCACTTCGTGGCATTCATTCCTTTCGCCGCGCTTTCACCCTTTCATCTGTGGATCTACCCGCGCCGACACACCTCTTCCTTCGGGATGATCACCGCGGACGAAATTACCAGCTTCGCTCGCATCCTGCGGGCGGTGCTGCGCAAACTCCACTTCGGCTTGAATGATCCCGATTTCAATCTTGTCGTGCGCACAGCTCCGAGGGAGTCCAACCACATCCGATACTATCACTGGTATATGAGCGTGGTGCCCCGCTTGTCAAGGGCCGCGGGATTCGAACTGGGATCGGGCATGTTTATCAATGTGAGCCGGCCGGAAGATTCGGCGGCTTTCCTGCGTGGCGTTGCCCTTGATTAAATCAGGCTGGGGAGACTTCAATCCGTCGACTCACTTCCTGCCCGGTCCTTGCCGCTAAGAAGATGATCCCAACTTCTCAACGCAGAGAGCACGGAGGCCGCAGAGAAGCATTTTTTGCGTCATTTGTCTCTGCGCCCTCAGCGGTGCGATGTTGCTTTTCACACAAAAGCGGCAAGGGTCCGGATGCAGTGCAAATGCCTTTCAGCATCAAGTTGACGTGAGGCTGCCATCTTATCGTATAATCAAGTTATTTGAAGGCAGTTCACGCGCGCAAACGCCGTTCCTTATTGAGGCTTTCCACGGTATCGAAATGAAGTCAGATGCGCCGAATCCTGAAACCAGAATGAACGAAACGGACCCGAACATCCATCCCAAGGCGGTCTCCGATTTGATGCCGGTGGTCTATGACGAGCTGCGCAAGTTGGCACGTCACTACCTGAGGCGCGAGCGGCCCGGGCAATCGCTGCAGGCGACGGCGCTCGTCAATGAAGCCTATTTGCGATTGAAGCGGGACAAACGGCAGCCCTGGCAGAATCGCACCCATTTCTTTGCAATCGCAGCAACCTCCATGCGGCAAATCCTTGTGGAACGAGCTCGCGCCCGCAACGCCGCCAAGCGAGGCGGTTCCCGGATCCGGATCAGTCTGAGCGAGGCAGTGGCTGCCGAAAGCGAGATGTCGCTGGATCTCCTGGCTCTCGACCAGGCGCTGACCAGGTTGGCTGCGTTGGACCCGGAGCATGCGCGCATCGTCGAGCTGCGCTTCTTCGCCGGCTTGAGCATCGAGGAGTCCGCCGAGGCCATGGCGATATCCGCCGCCACCGTGAAGCGGGGTTGGAACCTGGCGCGGGCCTGGCTCAAGCGCGAGATGGAGAAGGAAGGGCGGCATGGAGCCTGAGCGCTGGCGGCAGCTCAAGAGCATATTCAACCGGGCGCTGGAAGTGGAGCCGGCGCGCCGGGCCGCGTTCCTGAATCAAGCTTGCGTAGGCGACGACATGTTGCGGGCCGAAGTTGAATCCCTGCTCGCCAGCCACGATCAGTCGGCGGGCTTCCTTGAACAGCCGGCTTACGAGGCGGCTGCGGAGCTGATCGATCGCGATTCGGGTGAACTGCTGCCAGGTTCCAGGCTGGGGCCCTACACCGTCAGCAAAAAACTCGGTCAGGGCGGCATGGGGGTCGTCTACCTCGCGATTGACACCCGCCTGGGTCGTCCCGTGGCGATCAAGGCGCTCGCGCCTCAATATATGAGCGATGTCGAACATCGGGAGCGCTTGCGTCGGGAAGCCAGAGTCGCTGCGACCCTGTCCCATCCGTCGATCGCCATCGTCTATGCACTCGAGGAGTACGAAGGCCATCTCTATATTGTCTGTGAATATGTACGCGGCCAGACACTCCACGAGGAGTTGGCCTCCGGGCCGCTCCCGCCGCACCTAATACTCGATACGGCCGTTGAGGTGGCGCGCGCGCTGGTCGCGGCACACGAGCAGGGCATTATTCACCGCGACCTCAAGCCGGAGAATGTGATCCGCACGCCGGAGGGGACGCTCAAGGTTCTCGACTTCGGACTCGCCCGGTTTCAAGCCCTTCGTCCCGGGGGTTCACTTCTCCCGACCCGCTTGACGAAAGCGGGCGTGTTCCTGGGGACTCCGGCCTATGCATCACCCGAACAACTGCTGGGGATCGAGGTCAACTTCCACACCGACATATTCTCATTCGGAGTCATGCTATACGAATTGGCATCCGGCATTCATCCCTTCGCCGCGTCGGATTCCGTTGCCACCATCGCGCGCATCCTGGAGGCAGAGCCCACGGATCTTGCCCAGCTCAGACCCATCGTGCCGCCCGGCTTGGCAGCGATCGTGCACCGCTGCCTGCGCAAGAGCCGGGAGCAGCGGTATGCCTCAGCTCGCGATCTCCTGGCCGACCTGGAACAAATCAGAAGTGAAATCGCCGAAGCTCCGCAGCGCCGGTCGCAGCCGAACACAGTTCTCACTCCGCCGGCTTCCGCCCCCAAATTGCACCCGCTCTGGTGGTGGCAATTCCACCAGGCCTGGATTGGCTTCACCTACTACGGGATGCTTTATCCGATGTGGCAGGTGAAGGTGTGGACGCCCGGCCGCTGGGGACCGCTGTTCTTCTTCCTGTGCCTGGGGTCGGTCGGAATTGCGGCTAACCTGCGTTTTTATCTGTGGTTCGCCTCCTGGTTCTACCCGGAGGAGCTTCCCGAGCTGCGCCGGCGCGTCGCCCCATGGATCCGCTGGGCGGATGTCGGCTTCATTTCGCTGCTGCTGATCGGCAGCTTTGCCATCATCAGCGAGCACGAGATCATCGCTACCCTGCTGATCGGAGTCGCCATCGCCACCCTGGGCGCATTCCTGCTTATCGAGCCCACGACCACCCGTGCAGCCTTTGAAGCCAAAAAACGGATGGGCCGGTAAGTCGCCAATGATGCGCGGCCGCGGGGCAAACCGAGGTTCCCAGAAGATTCCCGGAAAGCGGATCATTTCTGGATTTGCGAGTGGATGCGGGCAGCAACCTCAAGAGTCCGTTCGACCCGCTATTCGACTGCGGAACACGAACCGGTCGCTGGCGATAAAATTCAGAACTGCGCAAACCGCGATCGACAGAGTGTTGGCGGTCAGATAGTGAACCGGGAGGGTGTTCAGAATCAGGCGCATGAAGAAGATGTTGCCCACAATGGACAAGGCGCCGTTGGTGAGATTGAAGCGCAGGAACCTCCGTAAAGCACCCATCCAACCAGGATCCTGACGGTCGGCCCAGGTCCAGCGCTCATGCCAGATGAAATTGTGAACGACGGCGGTCTCCACCGCCAGAACCGTAGCAGGCAAATATCCCCATTGGAGCGCGCCCATAAAAAGTGCCAGCGCGGCCAGCTGCACTACGAATCCCAAGGCCCCCACAACATTGAAAACAAGCCAGCGGCGCAGCGATGCCGGCATTTCCCGGGGCGCCATCGAATTGGGGCAAAGTGTCTGCATATGTCTGGTCATCGCGGCAGCGGTTCGGCCCTGTACAGGGCCCGGGTGTTTCGGATGGAGGAAACTACCAAAGCCAGAACCATGCCCGTGATAGCCACAATTCCCCCGACATCGAACAAGAGAAAACGTCCCGCCCTGCCCAATCCCACGGTTGGATCATGCAGAAGATAGAGTGTGCCAATCGAGAGAACGATGCGCAATTCGGTCGGACCGAACTTCATAAACGTCATGCGAAACACGCCGCGCACATGCGTGGCCAGATAGACTTCAGCTTCCACCATCAGGAAGGCAGCCAGCATTCCCAGTGCGATCAACGGCGTCATGAACCCGGAGAGAGCCAGACCCCCCAGAAGGAAGAAGGTGCCGACCAGGTCAACAACGTGATCTACATAAAACCCATAACGCGGCCTCTGCCGGTTGCGCACGCGCGCCAGCGTGCCATCGAGGCTGTCACCAAACCAGTTGACGGCCAGGGATACAACTACGAAGAGCAAGGCGCGCCGATCCACGCTGGCTGCCCAATAGCAGGCACCCGCCAGGAGCATGGCCAACAGCCCAAGCAGGGTCAGGTGGTCGGAGGTCACCCAGCCAGGCATGCGTTCTGCCAGATAATGCAGGGCGCGCTTTTCCGGCGCGGCCAGCAGGCTTTCGTTTTCCCGGATGTGCATCAGCTGCGCTTCAGCTCGCATAATTCCTCCTTCTGCCAGGTTCAGGCAAGTGGGCGCCGGGCACCGAACGGCGCGGTGGTGCGGGATTCCTTGGTCCCAAGTCCTTGTGGCCACGGCCTACTTGCCGGGTCCGCGGATTATTCCCGCTCCGACATGTAATGCGAAATTGGTAGTCGGGGTGGCTCAAGATTTTTTTGTCGAAGAGAGATTCCTCCTTTTACTTTTTCGCTTGACAGATTCGGCTTGATGAAATTATACTGAATGTCGTTCAGTACATGAAAGGCATTATTCGATGGGAACCAGGGAGCGGCGGCAGCGGGAAGCGGATAACCGGAGGAAGGAGATCCTCGACGCGGCGCAGCGGCTGTTCTGGAAGAATGGTTATGCCGGCACTTCGATTCCGCAGATCGCCAAAGAGGCAGAATTGGCCCCGGGCACGATCTACCTGTACTTCCCCAGCAAGGAAGCCCTTTACGTCGAACTGCTCATGAAAGGCTACCAGATCCTGCACGATCGCCTGACCGTGGAGGCGCGCCGCCCGGTGCCGCCTGCCGAACAAGCTGCTCGTCTGCTGGACGTCTTCCTCAACTTCGCACGGGAATACCCCGAGTACTACGAGATCATTTTTTTTCTGGTGCAGAAAGAGCGCAACGGCGGCTGGGAGGGGCACTTCCCGGCCGATGCCATCGCACGAGTCCGGGCGCATGAGACCGCCTGCAAAACCCTGGCATCGCACATCCTTGAGCGGGCCGGCTTCAGTGATCCGAAGCGCCGGTCCGACACCGTCGAGGCGGTCTGGAGCATGCTGTCCGGCGTGATCTTCCACTTCCGGAGCGATCCTACCGGCCGGCGCGTGGCGGCACGCGCCAAGGAGATGATCCTGGCCGCAATTTTTTCAGGCCACCCGAGTTGATCTTTTTTTTGGCTTTGTTATGAATTTTATTCATTTTATGACGCATGTTCATATAAACATTTCAAACCGGTTCAATCAACCCATCCAAATCAACCCATGGAGGCAACTATGTGTAAACTTATGCGTGTGAAAGCATTTCTCTGCGTTCTGGGGCTGCTACTCGTCGTCCCCGTCGTTGCTCACTGCCAGACGACCGTGCGCATCGGTACTTACGACTCCAGAGCTGTGGCCCTGGCCTATTACAACTCTGTCGAACAACGGCAGGTTTCACAAAACATGCAGGCGGAGTATCAGAAAGCCAAGGCCGCCGGCGACGAGGCAAAGATCAAAGAGCTGGAGGCGGCAGGGCCCGCCCGGCAGGAACTGATGCACCAGCAGGTATTCAGCTCCGGCACCATCAGCAACATCATGGTGACGTTGCGGGGCAATATCCCCGCAATCGCGCGGGATGCCCGTGTTGTGCTGATGGCTTCGAAATGGGACGTAACCTACCGGGACTCTTCCATCGAATACGTGGATGTAACCATGCAGCTGGTCAAACTCTTCAACCCGGAGGAGAAAGTCTTGCAATGGATCGAAGAGATGAAGTCGCAACCGCCGATCCCGATCGACAAGCTGCCGCGCGGAGTGAATTACTGACACGGACAGGCCCGGCCGGCCCGGGTTCGCTGGATTGCTTGAACCCGTGTCGGCCTTCGGACTAGAATCCCAGCATCATCCTTCATCCGATGATGCGATCTCCCGGGCCTGAGGGACCATTTCATACTGCTTCGATCCACTCGCTTGCAGGACCAACGAAGCGCCCGCGCAGCATGGAATGCAACTTGCTTCCATCGGTCGGGGGATTCTCGAAGCATTGCGGTTCTCGTTGACTACATGAGGCGTCATCTCACGAGGCGAAGACCATGAAAACCGACGGTGCGGTTCCCGACAAATCCTGGCAGTCCAGCTTCTGGGCGCTGATCGTAACCCAGTTTCAGGGCGCGCTCAGCGACAATGCCTACAAATTCATGTTGATCTTCATTTTTACTGCCAGCAGCCTGGCACTCGGCGACCGCGATCGCCTGATTTTCATGGTGGCGGCTCTGTTTTCCGTCCCGTTCATCCTGTTTTCCCTGCCCGGCGGCTACCTCGCGGACCGTTACAGCAAGCGCACCGTAACGATAGGCACCAAGCTTCTCGAGATCGCCGTCATGCTGATCGCATTGGCCGGACTCGCACTCAGCAACCTGCCGTTGCAGTTGGTCGCAGTCTTCCTGTTGAGCACGCAAGCGGCTTTCTTCGGCCCGTCAAAGTATGGGCTCTTGCCGGAAGTGCTGCCACAGAAGCGCCTGTCGTGGGGCAATGGCGTGATCGAGTTGGGCACCTTTTTGGCGATCATTGCCGGCACGCTTGCCGGCGGCATGCTAGCCGCAACCTTCCGGGGCGCGCAGGTCTGGTCGGGATTGATCCTGCTCGGACTGGCCATAATCGGCTTCATGACCAGCCTGGGGATCGGCCATGTGCCCGCGGCCGCCCCGACGAAAAAATGGGGCAACTTTCGCGCCGATCTTTTGCTGCAACTCCGCCTGATGCGGCAGGACCGGACCTTGTTGCTCGCCATCCTGGGGAACACGTATATCTGGCTGTTGGCCGCGCTGCTCCAGCTCAACATCGTGTTTTACGGCACGGATGTCCTTCATATCACCGAGAATGAAAATGGCATTCTGCAGGCCTCCCTTGCCATCGGCATCGGCCTCGGCAGCCTGCTCGCGGGGTATTTGTCGCAGAACAAGATCGAATACGGCCTCGTGCCCCTGGGCTCGATTGGCATCACGATCTTCGGCATATTGCTGTATCGCCCCAATCTCACCCTGAGCTCCGTCGCGATCAACCTGGGCCTGCTTGGCCTGTTCGGCGGATTCTTCGTCGTGCCTGTGAATGCCCTGATTCAGCACCGCCCAGATCCCGAACAGAAGGGAGGCATAATCGCCTGGGCAAACCAATTTTCTTTTGTAGGGATCTTTATTGCATCCGGCCTTTATTACCTGATGGCTTCGGTGCTGAAGCTCACTCCACCGGCCATATTTCTTTGCGGAGCCCTCATGACGGTGGCTGCAACCCTCTACATCCTCGCTATTCTGCCGGATGCGTTCCTGCGCCTGCTGCTGTGGTTGCTCACGCATTCGATCTATCGCATCCGGATTGAAGGGCGCGACAACATCCCGGCGAAGGGCGGGGCGTTGCTGGTCTGCAACCACTTGTCCTTCATCGACGCCATGCTCCTGATGGCCTCCACCGACCGCCGTGTGCGCTTCATCATGCTCAAGGACTTTTACGACCACCCCATCATTCACCCGTTTGCGCGCATCATGGAAGCCATACCTATTTCCTCCAGACTGCGCCCGCGCGATCTGATCCACTCGCTCCGGGAAGCCAGCGCTGCGATTCAAGGGGGCAGGGTGGTTTGCATCTTTGCCGAGGGGCAGATTACCCGCATCGGCCAGCTTCTTCCGTTCCGGCGCGGCCTTGAGCGGATCATGAAAGGGGTCGATGCTCCGATTATCCCGGTTAACCTGGACGGTGTCTGGGGCAGCATCTTCAGCTTCGACCGCGGCCGCTTCCTCTGGAAGCGTCCCAGACGATCTCTTCATCCCGTAACGATCAGCTACGGTCGCCCGCTGCCGCCAACCTCCACAGCCTTTGAGGTCAGGCAGGCGGTTCAGGCTCTGCATAGCGAGGCTTACCGAAATCACAAGGCGGGGATGAAGCCCCTGCATCGGACCTTCGTGCGCGCGGCGCGCCGGCACCCTTCCCGGTTTTCCATGGCGGACGGTCGTGTCCCCAGGGTGCGTGCCGGCTCGGCTCTTACGCGCACAATTTTCCTCAGCCGCCGCTTGAAGCACGCCTGGCGCGGGCAGAAAATGGTCGGCATTCTGATTCCCCCTTCCGTCGCGGGCTCGCTGGTGAACTTCGCCGCCCTCCTGTCAGGAAAGGTTCCGGTCAACCTGAATTACACCGTCTCCAACCAGGTTCTGGCCGCCTGCGCCGGCCAGTGCGGCATCCGCACGGTAGTGACATCGAAGGCTTTTCTCGAGAAAGTCAACCTGGAGGTGCCGGGGGAGAAGATCCTGCTCGAGGATTTGGCGGCGGGCCCGCGCCTCGGAGAAAAGCTGCTTGCGCTCTTGATGACATGGACCTTACCCGTCCGCGTGCTGGAGAAGGCGCTGGGCGCGGGGGCATCCCCTGCACTGGATGATCTGGCTACAGTCATATTCTCCAGCGGCAGCACCGGGGATCCCAAAGGCGTAATGTTGACGCACTACAACATCGCCTCGAACGTCGAACAACTCGGCCAGGTTTTCTCGCTTGGCAGGAAGGATCGCATCCTCGGCGTGCTGCCGTTCTTCCACTCTTTCGGCTTTACTGGTACCTTCGCTCTTCCCCTGGCGCTCGGCGCCGGCGTCATATACCACACCAGTCCTCTCGATGCGGCCGCAATTGGCGAGCTGGTGCGCAAATATGCCGTAACCTTCCTTGTGGCAACGCCGACCTTCCTTTTGGGATACATCCGCCGCTGCGAGCCCGAGGATTTCGGCAGCCTCGATTATGTGCTGGTCGGGGCGGAGAAGCTTCAGGAGCGCGTGGCCCAGGCTTTCGAGGACCGGTTCGGCCTGCGCCCGCTCGAAGCATACGGCTGCACCGAGTGCTCGCCCGCCGTTGCGGTCAACGCGCGCGATTACCGTGCCCCCGGATATCGACAGGTCGGGGCGAAGCGCGGCAGGATCGGCCACCCGCTGCCCGGCGTGAGCGTGCGCATTGTTGAGCCGGAGACGATGGATCCCCTGGGCGTCAACCAGCCGGGGCTGCTGCTCGTGCGCGGACCCAATGTGATGAAAGGTTATCTCGGCAAGCCCGATAAAACCGCCGAGGTGCTGCGTGATGGATGGTATGTCACCGGGGACATCGCCGCCATCGATGAGGACGGCTTCCTGGCGATCACCGATCGGCTGAGCCGTTTCAGCAAGATCGGTGGCGAGATGGTCCCTCATTTGAAGGTGGAAGAGAAGCTGCACGAGATTGCCGGCGTGACCGAACAGGTTTTTGCCGTGACCGGCGTGCCGGATGAAAAGAAAGGCGAGCGCCTGGTCGTGCTGCACACACTTCAAACAGAGAAGCTGAAGGAATGCCTAAGTAAACTGAATCTGACCGGACTCCCCAATCTTTGGGTGCCCCGCCCGGATGCCTTTTTTCAGGTCCCGTCCTTGCCCTACCTGGGCTCGGGTAAGCTGGACCTGCGGCGTATCCGGGAAATCGCCGTTGAATTCGCAGGTCAGGCTGCGACCAGCGAGTGAGGCAGGGTGCCGCGGGAGACCTGTTTCGAAAACTTGTGGATCGGCAAAGTAAGCCCCGGCCGGCGGCCGGGGCTTGGAGTCGAATAATCATGGGATCTGAGCCCCGTGCAGCGCCCGGCGCCCACTTCGCCGCCCCGGCGCGTGGGAGCAAATCGTGGAAAGTTTCCTGATTCTCGCAATGGCATTGGCCGTAGTCTGGCTGGTAGTGCGCGTGCGCAGCGGCGCAAACAAGTTGCGGCTGCTCCAGGAAGAGATCGGACCGCTTTCCGAGACCGTCCGGCGGCTCGAAAGACAATTGAAAGAACTCAAGGACGAGGTGCATAAGCAGCAAGAAGAGCCCCGTTCCATTCTTGAATCGTCGGTTGCGGCAGTCTCATCCATGGAGCCACTCGCACCGGCAGAAAGTGGAATACCCGCGACAGCGCAGCAGGAGCAGCCCGCGCTCGTCCATGAGGCTGTTCGCGCATCGACAGCCATACCGGCATTCTCTGTACCGGGAGAAACCGTCATTCCTCCGCATCCGTCGAAGCCGCTGGATGGTCCCCCTTCCCCCACGGCCGCATCCCAACCTGAACCGGGCATTCCTAAACCGGTCGAACCACCGCTCCGCACCAAGCTTCCCTCTCCGCTGCCTCCAGCCCTTAAGATGCCGAAATTCGACTGGGAGGGGCTCGTCGGCGTCAAACTCTTTTCCTGGATCGCCGCCATTGCGATGGTGGTGGCCGCCATTTTCTTCCTCAATTACTCGATCGACCAAGGCTGGCTGCAGCCGCCGGTGCAAATGACGATCGGCATCCTGGTTGGGCTCGGGCTCCTGGTCTTGTGCGAAGTGAAAGCCGCCCACAAGTATCGGATCACAGCCAATGCCATGGATGCGTCCGCAGTGGCCATTCTCTTTGCAACTTTCTACGCGGCATACGCGCTCTGGCATCTGGTCAGTCCCGCCGTGTCTTTCTTCTTTTTGGTGCCGGTGGCCGTGGTTGCGGTTCTTCTCTCCATCCGGCGTGATTCCCTGTTCATCGCCCTCCTCGGCCTCATGGGAGGATTCGCCGCTCCCGCACTCCTCTCCGCGGGAGAGAATCATCCGATCACGCTGTTCAGTTACCTTCTCCTTCTCAACGCCGGGCTAGCCTGGGTTGCGGCTCAAAAAAGGTGGCCCTTGCTCACTACCCTTTCTCTGGCTTTCACGACCCTCTACCAGTGGGGCTGGGTCTTGAAATTTTTGACCGAAGGTCAGTTGCCTCTGGCCCTGGGGATCTTCCTGGTTTTTCCCATCCTGACCTTTGTCGCACTGACTTTCGGCCGCCAGGGGAAAACGGAGGCAGGGTGGGCTTCTCTCTATGGAAAGAGTGTGGAAATGAGTGCTGTTCTCCCGGTCCTCTTTGCCGTCTATCTCGCATCGGTATCGGGTTATGGCATCCACTATGGCATCTTGTTCGGCTTTCTCTTTCTCCTGAGCACAGGGCTCTTTGCCCTTGCCGTGGCCAGGGGACAGGAACTTTTGCACCTTGCCGGTGCGATTTCGACTCTCGTGGTATTTGCCGTCTGGTTCAGCAAATCCTATGACAGCGGCGCATGGCCCGCGATTCTGGCCTTCCTTGCCCTGTTCGTACTCTTTTATCTGATCGCACCCATGATCACCTCATGGTTTGACCGCAGATTCAAAGGGCCATGCAGCCGGGCGGTTTTCGCCGCGCCATTGCTGCTATCGGCATTCTCGGTCCTGGCCGTCATTGAGCCCGGCGCTGCCGCCCCTGAATTGATATTCGGTGTGCTCTTTCTGCTCCTGGCAGCCGCAACCGCATTTGCAGTCATTGGGGAACAGGGTGCGATTTATTTTCTCGCAGCTTTCTTCGCCCTGGTTGCAGAAGCAGCATGGTCGGCGAAATACCTGACCGCGGAACGCCTGATGGCCGGGTTGGCGATCTACGGCATCTTTGGATTGTTCTACATCGGCGTGCCCATGGCAGCGCGCCGATGGCAAAAGACGCTTCGTCCGGAAGGTGCGGGCGCGGTGTTGGTTCTGGTTAGCGTGGCGCTGCTGTTTTTCATTGCTGATGGTGGAGTGGCAGTCTGGGGCCTGGCGTTGCTGCTGCTGATCCTCAACCTCGGTCTTCTGCTGGAAGGATCCGCCTCCAGATTTCCCCACCTCACGATTGCGGGAATGGTTTTATCCTGGGCAGTCCTGGGATATTTCTGGGCGCATGCCGCGCTGGCTGAAATTCTGGTCCCCGCGCTTATCGTCGTCGCCGGCTTCGCAATCATGGCCATGGCCGGGATGATATGGTTGCGCAAGTGCTCGGCCGGCAAGGACGAGATCCTCTTGGGTAATGGCGTTTTTCTCGGCCTCGTAGGCCACTTGTTCCTGCTTGTGGTCGCTTCCCAGAAATCCCTTGCCGTTCCCCCTTGGCCGTTTCTGGCTATTCTCCTCGTCCTCGACCTGGCCGCGGGAGTTGCAGTTCTCTATACGCGGCGGCACGAGCTGCTGGCCGCCGTCCTGGTGGGTTCAGCGCTCATACTGATGGTTTGGGTTGGAGTCGCAGCGATGGCTCCCTGGCCAAGTGTGGCCATTCTATCGGCAGGAGTTCTGGCCTTGTTCAGCTTCGTCTGGATCTATCTCGTAAAGCGCATCGGGATCCGGACCGCTCCGTATGCTAACGCGGCAGCACTGACGGTATTTTTGGCTCAGATCGTCACCATCATCGCGGCAGAACAGCCGGGCGCACCGGAGGTGAGTTTCCTGATCCTGGCGCACATGCTCCTTCTGGGAGCGCTCCTATGCCTGGCCTGGTTCCGCTCGGAACATTTCCTCATGGTCCTCGCGGTCATGCCGGCCGCGGTCGCCGTCTCACTCTGGATGGTAGGGCATGCCGAGTCCCAGTTCTGGCAGTTCCAGTTGCTGTTTGCGGGACTCGTTTACCTCGTCTTTCTTGCCTACCCGCTTGCCCTAGGGCGTCGCGCCGGCCGGTCTCTCGAGCCCTATCTCGGCGCGGCTCTGGCGAGCGTGCCGTTTTTCTTCCAGGCCAGACAAACGATTATTGCCATCGGCCGGCAAGACATTATCGGGGTTTTGCCGGTCATTCAGGCCCTGCTCATGGCTGTGCTGCTTTGGGAGCTTCATCGCATTGAGCCCCCTGGAGAGCGCGCGTTGGGACGGTTGGCCCTGATTGCCGGCATGGCTCTCGGCTTTGTAACCGTCGCGATACCGCTCCAGCTCGAGAGGCAGTGGATTACGATCGCATGGGCTCTTGAAGGGGCGGCGTTGGCATGGTTGTACCGCAGGATTCCGCATCGAGGCCTTCTTTTTACATCTTCCGGGTTGCTCACCACCGTCTTTACCAGGTTGGTGCTCAATGTCACGCAGCTGTCTTATGAACCGCGAAGCGTTTTGGCAATCTGGAACTGGTATCTTTATACTTACCTTGTCTGCGCCACAGCCATGATTTTTGCCGGATGGCTGCTGTCCAAAACAGAGGACACGGTATTGGAAGGTGTGCCGAGGGCATCGAAATTGTTCCCGGCGGGTGGTGCTGTTTTGCTTTTCTTGCTGCTCAACATCGAAATCGCCGACTACTTCTCGCTCCGTGATCACATCACCTTCAATTTGTCGGCAACGTTGGCCCAGGATCTGACCTATACGCTTGGCTGGGCACTGTTTGCCGTAGCTTTGCTGGCAGTCGGGATCGCGATCTCCAGCCATGCGGCGCGCGTATCTTCCCTGGGCTTGCTGGTCATTACAATCCTGAAGTGTTTCCTGCATGATCTGGGCAGGCTGGGAGGGTTGTATCGAGTTGTGTCGTTCGTTGGCCTCGCCATCTGCCTGGCCCTCGTGGCACTGGCACTGCAGAAGTTCGTGCTGGCCGCCAGGAAGGAGGCAGGATGAACTTGCCGTCACATGAGGCCCACTCAGCGTTCAGAGCCAAGCGGAATAAGAAACCCCATGTCGGAATTCTATATTCTATATTCTGTATTCCTGGTGTGATATCCGCAGTGCTCCTGGTTCTGTTCTCTCTGACGGTAGGGCGTGGACAGCCTCAACAGGTGAGCATTGGGCGATTTCGCTATCAGCGCGCCATTGTGCCCGGCGGAGCGGGGGCGAACCGGCTCGAGATCGATATCACGCTGCTGGCTGCAGCCGGCCCGTTCCGTGAATTCTCACGCGCTGCGCTCGAGGGCCAACCGGAACCGGCCGTCATCGCGAAGGATGGCCTCAGCGATTTGAGGATTTATGACGCCTCCCATCGCGAAATCCCCTATCTCCTGGTGGCCTCGCCGGCCCTGGTGCCGCGCTGGTCTGAAGGGCGTTTAATGCCGATTGATGCTGCCAGAAAGAACAGCGGATTCGAGGCGGATTTCGGGCAATTTCTCCGCATCAATGGCCTGCGGCTGACCGGAATCCCGGCGCCGTTTCTAAAACGCATACGGCTGGAAGGCAGTGGAGATCGGAACCGTTGGACGGTGCTGATCGAGGACGGAACGATCTTCGATCTCCCTGCCGAAAAACTCAAGCGGCTCGAGCTGGATTTCGATCCGGGGGAATATCGTTATTTGCGCATCACCTCGGATGACAGCGCCAGCGCGCGTGTGCCCTTGCCGGGCTCTGCCTCGGCCCGGCTGGTTTCCGCAGGATCCCTGCCGCCAGCGCTGCGCGCGCCTCTGCGGTTTGCTCCGCGGGCCAGCGAGCCCGGAGTGAGCCGGTACCGGCTGCGCTTACCCGCTGCAAACCTGCCCATTGCATCCATCGAACTCACCTCGGCGGGGGGAAATGTGCTGCGCCAGGCGCGGGTGACCGAGGGCCGGATGGTCGACTACGAGATGACGCCTGAGCTGCTGGGCTTGGCGTCGCTGTGGCATAGGATAGGCGGAACGACGACGGCCTCTATGCTGCGCATCCCAATTACCGCGCCTCGGGATGCGGAGCTCGAGCTGACCATAAAAAACGGGGACGATCCTCCGCTTGACCTCACCGGCATTTCGGCCACCTTCGCATATCTCCCGTGGATCTATTTCGAGAGTCCCGGGAAAGAACCGTTGATGGCGCGTTTCGGTGATCCGGGTCTTGCCGCTCCCCAGTACGATCTAGCGTCAGCCCGCGCTGCCGCTTCCGGGCTGCGCGCTGCGGAAGCCCGCTGGGGTGAGTTGCAGGAACATCAGCCTGCCGTGGAAAGCCCGGCTTCCGAATCTGCACTCGTTGCAGGCGCGCTCCTTGATGTCAGGGCATTCCACTATGCGCGCAAGATTCCCGGCGGCAAGGCCGGGCTGAATGCGCTCCTGCTGGACGCCGAGGTTTTGGCGCATACGCGCATGTCCGATCTGCGCATTGCAGGCACGGACGGCCGCCAGATCCCTTACCTGATCGAGAAGCAGGACGAACCGCGTATCCTCCATCTGCCTCCCCTGGAAAAGGCCCAGGGGCCCGCAACGCGCGCGGGCGGCACTCAGCCCTCGGGTTCGTTGAGCTATTATCGGCTGCAGCTGCCCTTCGCAAATCTTCCTGCTTCCCGCCTCGCGCTGACTACCTCCGCGCGTGTGTTCCGCCGTGATGTGGGGATCGTGATCGAAAAAAACTCAGCCAATGAACGTGAGGAACCATGGACACGTCGGGTTGCGTCAGCGGCCTGGATGCATGCCGAACCCGACACACCGGCTGCTCCGCTAATGCTCCAGCTGCCATCCCTGGAGACCGCGGATGCGATGGTGGTCGTCGAGGAGGGGGATAACAGCCCGCTCCCGTTGGAATCCCCCAGCCTGTTGCTGCCCTCCTATCGGATGCGCTTTTTCCGCAAGACGGGGGAAGATCTCACCTTGTACTACGGTCACAGCAGCCTTGAAGCGCCGCGGTACGACCTGGCTTTGCTCGCAACGCACTTGATCGGGGCAGCTGCAGAAGAGATCTCATTCGGGTCGGGTAGTTCTTCGGAGGACCGCCAGGCTTCTGCCTACACAACGCCGACGATCGTTTTCTGGGCAATCCTGGGCGTGGCCGTGGTTGTGCTATTTGCCTTGATCGCACGTCTCATCAAAAAAGGCGCCGATGCGAGTTAAGCTTCTTCCCCTTCCACGCTATTGATTTGTCATTTGCAGGATCACGGTCCGCCGCACGTACCCCTGGGATGCAGCCGGAAACTCGATGGTCATAACACCGTCCACTTCGAGGCCTTCCCAGCGCGCCCCTTCGACTTTGGCCGGCTTGCGCGGCATGCGCATCTGCAAGGAATAGGAACTGCCGCCGAGCCCCTCGAGATCCATCGTGTAGCGGTCGCGCTCGCGCTCCCAGGAAACATGGAGAATCTTCAACTGTTTGTTCCTATCTCCAGGGATTGGAGCCGTCATCGGCTCCAGGATCTGGAGGCCGGGAGTCAGCTCAAAGACAATCACATCGCTGCCGGTAAGCTGGAATTCGATCCGGCAGTGCACATCCTCGCCATAGGTTTCGGTGTGAGGCACGGGTTTCCCATTTACCGACACCTTGCGCACCAGCGCCCCGGGTTCGAAGCCGGGCGACAGCTCCAGTTTGAATCCGGCCAGGCCTGAAGATGGAATGCGGAATACTGCTTCCTCTCTACTGCGCGTCCTCTGGAGGTCGAGGGATCCGCTGCCGACTTTGAGGTTGTTGATGGTGACGAGGCCCCAACGGCATGGCAGGTGCGGCTCCAGCCGGATGCTCTTTTCATATGCTGCAGGATAAAAACCCAGCATGCCCTTCACCAGAGGCGTCAGGACGCCTGAGGAAGAGAACAACTGGTGGGGCACCGCGGCATCCATCGGTGCGTAGAAATCGCCGGAAAGAAGCTCCGGCACATATCCCAGGGCATTCATGGATGTAAGTCGCGCGTTCTGGATCCAGTGACTGAATCCCGAGATCATGCGATGATTGCCGAACTCCGCCCAGCTGAGAAGGCCGGTCAGGAAGGGCCAGATGGCGCCGTTGTTGTAGCTGATCGGGTCGTAGAGCTTGCTGGTGTTCGTGAGCATGCGTGCGCCCCAGTCGGAACTGATCTCCGCACTGGCCAATTGATCCAGCATCTGGGCGGCATGCTCCGGGTCAATCAGGCGGAAGAGAATGGGCACCGCCGGCCACACCGTCAGTTCATCGCTCCGGCCTCCCCCCTCGGTAAGAGCAAAGGAGAGGATCTTTCTGTCGGGATTCCAGAATTGCCGGTTTAGACTTGCCAAACCCTTATCGAAGCCGGCCTGGGCCTGTGCCGCGGTGTCCCCGGCTTCGAGGACGCTCGCCATGCGCCGCATCGCCTGGTGAGCCTGCACGCTGACGCCGGCCAGAAAGACATCTGTGGCCAACCGGTTGAGCAGCGTTCCCGTCTCCACGGCAGCAAGTCCGGCCTTCGAGTTATTCATGAGCCCATCGTTGTCGGCATCGGTGGACAGACAATATTCGTAGGCCTTTTTGAGCGAATCCCAGGATTGTTGCAGAAATGCCTTGTCTCCGGTGTGTTGGAAATAGTTTTCCATCGCGATAAGATAGAGCGGCGTCGTGTCGCCATGGTAGTAGGCATAGGGAAATTGCGTGAACCACGGCAGCATTGCCCCTGCCTGGGAAAGCTCGTGCATCATCTTGCCGTCGGCGCGCTGGTTGCCACGCAGAAAGGTCAACTCCTGCTTGAGCGTGGCAAAGTCTCCCATCGACGAGACCGCGAACGAGTTGATAAACGTGTCTCCGCCGAAATACCAGCCAAAGCCGGGCCGCGTGCTGGTTCCCGACAGGCCCAATCCCGCCACTTGGCCGCATCCCAACTGGGGATTGCATACAAAGCCGGTGTCCAGTGCAATCTTCGCCCACTCCACGGCGCGATTGATGTCCGCGTCGGGAGATTTGAGCTGGAGAAAGTCGTTGCGGATGCTGCTGAAGTGTTGAACGTTGCGATCGTACAGAGATTTCGCATCGGTAAGCAGGTGCAGATAGGAAACCTGGATCTTGGTCGCGGCGTCCAGACCTCCGGCGATCGCGATCGGGATAAAGTTCTGGCGCGCGTATTCCGGGTCGACGTCAATGTGAAACTGCGTGGGAGCATCGGGCAGATTGTGAGCGGGCTGCGAGGAGTAACGCGTCGCTGCCGGGGATCCAATGATGGCAGAGTGCTTGCGCAGGCTCTCGCTGAGGACGAACGCTTTCAGATCATCGTCCCAGTAGCTGTATTGGCCGCCAAGCCCGCCGGGCCACATGGGCAGCAAATCGATGAGGAAATTGGCCGTGATCGAAACTTTGCGGTTGGAACTGATGTCGAGCAGGATCAGGCTGCCCGGCTCCTCGATCGGCGTGAACATATGGGCACGCACGATAAATGCCGGATGTGAGTAGGTGATGGTTGTGCATTCGGGCCGCACCGTGATCCACTCCGCGAGATCGGCAGCACTCAGAGGATAGGAATAGCCATCGACGGTGAACTCGAGTCGCAGGTTATGAACGACTTTCATCGGGTAGATCCACGATTCGAACATCCCCTCCTCGCGCCCCATAAGCACCGCCCGCCGGCCAGCTGACTCCATGTATTTCCCGCGCCGCACGGGCTGGGAAAACTGAATCGGACTATCCGCAATGACAAATTTCTTGACCCCTGGCGTCGTCGGTTTCGTCTGCTGAAAGGGACTTGAATCTGGGGGGAAGAGCGCAAAGGTCGCCAGGCAAATGCACAAAGCGTAGCAAGCACGGGATGAGTGAACCATCGATGGCCCTCCGCGAATTGAGTTTATGCCTTGATTGTATCCCAATCGCCGGCTGCGCAACGATTAAATCCCTGGGCGCACCCGTGGGCGCCGCACGGCGCTCAGATCCCAGGATTATTCGATCCCACGCCCCGGCCGGCGGCAGGGGCCCACTTGCCGGGTCTGTCTATTTTCCGAGTAGTGGTACAGATCACATTGAATTATTGGACGCAGGCAGTATGATCTTGTTTATCGATCTCGACCTATGTGGCAACCGGTCTCGAACAGCGGGTATATTTGCATGCGACGGAGAGCGGCGATTCATTTGGGATTGTTCCTTCTTTTCACATCCGGTTTCGTTTGTGCCGGGTCCCAGCGCACCTATCAGCTCATCGGCAGCGTCAGGCAGAGCGACGGGAAGCCTTTTCGCGGAGTCACTCCGGTAGTTTTTCTTCAGAATGCATTGACTCCATTTACTACCCATACTTTTGCCGACTCCGGGGGAGAATTCAAGTTCATGGACCTGCTCCCCGGAATGTATTCCTTGATCATTACCATTCCCCGCGTCGGAGAGCAATACAAGACAATCGAAATTGGTCCGAGTTTTGCGGACTCGAAAGGAAGAGTCAACATCAAGGTCACCTTTGAACGGAAGCCTCAGACTCTGGATAAAACAGTATCGACGGTCGAGCTCGGCCTTTCCGACGAGGCCAAGATGGAGTATCGCAAGGCCCATACCTGCCTGGAACGATCGGATGCGGCCGGTGCCATCGCTCACCTCAAGAAGGCACTCGAACTCGCGCCCAAGTTTCCCACCGCACTGAACATTCTGGGCACGCTCGCGTATCAGTCGCGCAACTTCGCGGAGGCCGAGCGCTACTTTCGCCAGGCACTCGAACAGGAACCGGATTCTTACGCGCCGTTGGTGAACCTGGGTGGCGCCCTGTTGTCCGAGGGAAAGTGGCAGGAATCTCTGAGCTACAATCTTCTCGCCGTCCAGGCGCGGCCTGACGACGCCCTGGGACAAGCTCAACTGGGTCAGAGTTACTTTGCCGTGGGACAGTTGGATGCCGCTGAAGTCGCTTTGAAAAATGCGAAGGCCCTGGATCCGGGGCATTTCTCATACCCGCAACTGGTGCTGGCAAGAATCTACCTGCAGAAACAGAACCCGGAGCGGGTGATACTGGAGATGGAGGAATTTCTGAAGCTTCATCCGGACTCCGATCGGGCATCTGCAATCCGCAAGGCCCTCCAGGAGCTGCGCGGCAAGAAACCGTGAGAGCATGGTCTGCGATTCGAAGGAGGTGCGATGACGAACTATATCGATTCAGCGGATGCTGTCAGGATCGCCTATACATCTAAGGGAGAAGGTGAACCGGCGCTCGCATTCATTCACGGCGGCCTCGCGGATCGTACGTTCTGGAACAGCCAGATGGACGTCTTTGGCGAACGTTGCAAGGTCGTTGCGCTTGATCTGGCAGGGCATGGAGCATCAGGCACCACCCGCCGTGCCTGGAGCATGCAGGCATTTGGCCACGATGTTCTGGCCGTTCTCGCAGCCGAGAAAGTTGCCCGCGCCGTGCTGATCGGCAATTCGCTCGGCGGTCCCGTAGCCATCGAAACAGCTCTGCTCGCGCCCGAGCGTATCATCGGCATCATCGGTGTGGACACGTTCCACGAGCTCAATCGGCAAATAGATCCATCCGAAGTGCAGGCGCGCGCCGAAGGATTCCGCACGGACTTTGCCGGCTCCGTGAAACGGATGACGCAGGCTCTATTCCACACCGATGCCGATCCGGCCTTAATGAGCGACGTCGAGCAGCGCATGAATCAAACAGCTCGCGAGACGGCCTCGGGTATGTTCGATTCTTACAGCGATTACGACCTGGCCGCGTCCGTGCGCCGCCTCAGGATACCGATCCGCTGCATCAACGGCGATCTGTATCCGATCAGTTTTGAGAGCAACCGGTCCGTATGTGATGATTTTGATGCTGTGGTCTTGCCCCACACCGGCCATTATCCAATGCTCGAGTGCCCGGATGAATTCAACCGCCAGCTGTCGCAAATCCTTGAGAGTTTCTGGGAAAGGCTACCAAACCTCGGAATTAAAGAATAGGAGATAAGCAAGTCCATTCTCAACTTGATTTAATTCGAATTTCGTGGTGTATCAGCCTGTCACGAATGTCGCTTAGCTAAGCTTTAGCGAACGAGGTTAGGCAGGAAAATGACCCTGAAAGGGTCAAACAGTGAAAGCCCAGGGCGCAAGCCCTGGGAAAATGGTGCAGTCCGAGTGAAGCCCTGTAAGGGCGGCACAGGCTGTTTCGCCCATTCAGGCCTCCTGCACGCTTTGTTTCCGTATTCCCAGGGCTTGCGCCCT
>JBGQNR010000029.1:0-40682 GCA_041501225.1 Acidobacteriota bacterium | reverse complement strand
GAGACGAAATCGACGGCCTCTTCCTCAAGCTGGACAAGACCGCGGACAGCAGTGTGATCGCGGATATCGTGCGCGGCATCCTGAACTCCTCGCATCGCAATGCCGGCGATTTCAGCCTGATCGTCCCCGCAGACTTGCTCGCCGAGCAGAAACGCACACAACGCATTTTCGAGATGGTCATGGTCGCTATCGCTTCTATCTCGCTCCTGGTGGGAGGCATCGGCATCATGAACATCATGCTGGCCAGCATCCTCGAGCGCACCCACGAGATCGGCGTGCGGCGCGCGGTAGGAGCGCGCAAGCGCGATGTCCTGCGCCAGTTCCTGGTGGAAGCCATTCTGATCTCTTTTGTTGGCGGCCTGCTCGGGATTGCATGCGGGTTCGGCATTTCGCGCCTGGTGGCATTGATGGCGGGCTGGTCGACGATCGTGACCATGAACTCCATCCTGCTGGCATTTCTGGTGTCGGTCTCGGTCGGTTTGATCTTCGGCATCTATCCGGCAGCAAAAGCCGCGCGCCTCGACCCCGTGGAAGCTCTCCGCTACGAGTGAGCCGCGATGAACCAATTCCCTATATAAACTTGCGCCCACCTCATTCAATGCTGCGGCTTTCGACGGAATGAGAGCAGGAGAATGATGGCGGCGAGGGCAAGATAGGCAGCCGTAAACTGGTAAGGAATGGCGCGCAGGAGCGGAGTCGCCAGCTTCCAGGGCAGATAGACGCTTCCCTCGGGCAACGCGGAATGGATAATCCCGAAGAAGGTGGCCGCACCCAGAATCCCCAGATACAGCGAGGCAAGCTTGAAGCGCTTGTCGATCAGAACAGCGAGAAAGGCGCCCCACAGCATAGCAGTAAGAATAAAGCCGTTTCCCACCGCGATGGTGACCAGCACTTCAGGCAGTTCCTTTCCCGGCGCGCTCATGAGTTGGAGAAATCGATCCGCAGGGACGATGGCCGGGTTGCTGTATTTTATGGCCAGTAAGCGCGCCACCGTGGGGAAGAAGGCAAAAGCGACAGCCGGGGCATGGGAGCGCGGGCAGGCGAGGAACGCCTGCACCACGATTTCGAGCGCGACGAAGATCAGGATGGGTGCCAGAACGGCGCGCGGGATCAGTTCCACGATGAGCGAGACATATCCTAAGATGCCGCCCAGACCGATGAATAGCCCGGTCAGCAAAGTGTAGCCGGCCCGCGAACCCATTCCTTTGTATGCCGGCTGCCCAATATAGGGCGTCGATTGGGCTACGCCTCCGCACAAGCCTGCCACCAAAGTTGCCACCGCTTCCGTGAGCAGGATGTCACGAGTCCTGAAGTCATCCCCCGCAACGCGGGCACTCTCCGTGACATTGATGCCGCCGACGACGGTGAGCAGCGCGAACGGAATCGAGATCGGCAGATAAGGGAGCGCCGCTTTGAAGCCCTTGAGAAATTCGAGGGTCGGCATCGGGAAGCCCAGGTGCAATTCCCCCGTGGGCGCTGCGTAGCCGGATCCCACCAGCCCTGCAGGTCCAAGCATGTGATATAGCGCGGTTCCAACCGTGATCGCCGCCAGCACTCCAGGGATATTTCCGGGCAGCCGCACTTTTGCCACCAGCGTGTAGAGGATCAGGCCCAGCGAGACCATGCCCACCAGGGGCAGGCCGAAGATATCCACGAGCGGGGTGAAACCGATCAGCGCAATCCCGATGCCCGCGAGCGATCCGAGCAGGCCCGCTTGCGGAACTACTTTCTGAATCCAACCACCGCAGAAGGAGAGGGCCAGCTTGACCACACCCATCATCACCATGGTGGCCATGCCGATATACCAAGTCATGAGGGCCGCCTGACGCGGTTCCATGCCGCCGGCCTTGAGCGAGACGAATGCCGGGCCAAGAACGACCAGCGCCAGACCTATCGTCGAAGGAGTGTCGAGCCCGAGCGGCATTGCCGTTACCGTCTGGCTTCCCGTCCGGCGAGCAAGCCGGAATGCCATCCAGGTGTATACCAAATCACCAAACAGGACCCCGAAGGCGGTGCCGGGAAACATCTTCGTGTAGACGATGTCGGCCGGAAATCCGAAAGCGAAAACGAGAACGCCGGCTAGAAATGAAAGCACCGTCACGTTGTCGAACATCAGTCCGAAGAAGCCATTGATATCCCCGAGGGCAAACCATTGGTACTTGCGGCCAGCCGTCATGCCACTCTCCTGTTCGTCATAAGGCAGAGCCTGGCCCCTTGAGGAGGTTCGTCTCATTTGAGCCAGTTCAAATCAATGTTGATCTGCCTTCGGTCTTTTTGTTCGCGCGGGATCAGCACGAAACGCTGCCCGTCGGAAGTCACATCATAATTGGGAAAAACGGGGATGCCGCCGGTTTCATATTCTCCCGGCACAACGAGGCGCGGAGCCTCCGGATTGAATTCCGGTTCGGTCTGAATTCCCACTTCCATCAGACCCTTCCAATAGCGGTAAAACAGTCCGTGCCCGCCACGCCCCCAGACGGGCTCGCGACCCTCGGCTGTCGAAATCTGATATCTTTCCCCCATGCCCGGAAAGGGCTGTACATAAACCTGAGCCAGGCCAGAGTCATTGGATGTGTAGGCGAGCCAATGGCCGTCGGGAGAGAAAGTCCCGCCCCATTCGGCATACGGTGTACGCAAATAAGGCCGAGCGTTCTTGGCGCCGTCGATGGAGAGGATCCAGATGTCCGGACCGGTGTCAGGAGCGAATTCCGTGAAGACCAGAGATCTGCCGTCTCTCGACCATGAGTTTGGCACTGAAGGGTTTTCACTTTTGTGCAGTAATTCGGGAGGGCCGGTCCCGTCAACTGGCATCCAGTAGAGATACCACTGACCGTCTCGATCTGAGGCATAGGCAAGTCTCTTGCCGTCGGGTGCCCAGGCGGGCAGCAAGTTATCTCCATCGGAGGTCAGCCGCCTGAACATGCCGCTGGCGAC
Organism: Acidobacteriota bacterium; assembly: GCA_041501225.1. Taxonomy (GTDB): domain Bacteria; phylum Acidobacteriota; class UBA6911; order UBA6911; family UBA6911; genus JAFNAG01. The sequence continues at coordinate 37,748 of JBGQNR010000029.1, read as the reverse complement.
ATCGACGATCCATATATTCGACTTTTCCGTCTGAGATTCTATGACGACTGCCAGTTGCTGCCCGTCGGGAGAAAGTCGCGGGTAGGAAAAGGCGCCGCGGTTTACCGTGAGTCTTTCCAAGCCACCCTGGCGATCTGCCCATGCCAGAGATCGCAGGTCATCTTCTTCCCCGGCCAAGGCATAAGCAAGTGCACCGGCACGCGAGAACGCAAAATGGCCGGACCAAACCGCCTGGTCGGCGCCAATGCCCTGCTTCACGAGGAAGGGTTCTCCAAGCACCTGGAGACGGCGGGGGTCAAATCGAACCGCCATCAGGTTGCCCGAGCGCAAGAAAAAAAGATGCCCCGTAGGTGAAAAGCGAGCATCGGAAGCCCCTTCGAGCAGCACTTTTCTCTGGCCGGTCTTCAGCGTGACCGCAGCCACACATGTGGCATTCGTGGCGCCGGCTGTGCCAATCGTGAAGATAACGGTCTTGCCGCCCGCCAGAACCTGCGGCCAGCGGTGCGTGAACTCCTTTTGCTTAAGTTGGGTTACCGGTTCCGCCTTGCCTCCCGCGGCCTGGATGCGCCACAATCCCGAAAAGAAATCGGGCGTGAAAATAATAGATCCATCGGCGCCCCACGAGGCGCCGAGACCAAATTGAGCAGGACAGAGAACGACGGGATCTCCGCCTGCCAGTGCTAGTTTTTTCAGTTTGGAGTCGCGTGCATCGAAGTAGCCGACCCAGGAACCGTCCGGCGAGAAGAACGGGCTGAAGGCGCCCAGTGTGCCCGGAATCGGCTTGGGCTCAACATTATCTAGGCTGCGCAAATACAATTGGGTATTGTCGCCCTGCTGCGCGACGTAGACCAGATGAGTACCGTCATCGGAAAAGGCCAGAGGATTGGCTCCTGCAGCCAGGGGGGCAGTCCGAGGGAGATCGACGACAAAGCGCATGACGGGCGGCGACACGGTGGACCGCATACTCCACCAGACCATGATGCCGCCTGCAAGTAGACCCAGGATCAGGCCGCCCAGCCCCAAGAGGAGGCCGCGGTGCAGGCGGTGTCCCTTGTGCGTCGTTATTGTTTTTGCGCCCGGGTCAAGCTGCTCCATAGGAATGTTCGCCTGAACTCAGACCTCGTTTTTGATGTTGATATCCCTAGCGAGGGTGTCCATCCAATCGATAGTTCAAAAGGACCACGAAATTTCCGAAATCTGCGCAAGGAATCCTCGCGGCGCCAGGTTGCCTGCGGCTACACAGCATAGGCACCAAATCGGCAAAAAACAATATGATCCTGAGGATTGCCGTTGCGGCGGCGTCGACAGACTTATTGCATTAGCACTCGGAGTGTGACAAAGTTGCTTGGAAGGGAGTCGGAATCTGCGCTCTACCCCCAAAGTAGTTTCCCAAATCAGAAGGCTCCACATCGCTCCGTCGGCTAGAATTGCGATCTCGACTTTCCTGATAGATGGTTGTCGATCCGGCAACCGAAGAGTGCGGCTGTGTCTGAAACGTCCCGTTCGGCGCCCGGATCCATTTCAGGAGGTAGTATGTCAAAAAGGCTGTATGTCGGAAACCTGCCTTACTCGATCAGCGAAAGTGCCTTGCACGAGCTTTTTTCCGAGGCCGGGCCCGTCGATTCCGTCAAATTGATTACGGATCGGGATACAGGCCGCTCCAAGGGTTTTGCATTTGTGGAAATGGCTACGGACGAGGGTGCGGAGCACGCGATCGCTGACCTCAACGGCCGCAAGATCGAAGGACGACCGATCACGGTGAATGAAGCTCGGCCCCAACAACCTCGCGAGGACAGAATGGGGGGAGGGGGAGGGCGGCGCCAAGATTTCGGCCGGCGCTAGGCCGGATTCCCTGGCCGCGCCTGCGCCCGGTCCTGTGGAACGGCATTCGTTTATGATGTTTTTTAGTCCCTCATGCTGCCGGATTCTGTTCACGGCCAGAACTTAGATTCCCGCCACTAATTCTGAGAAACTCGGAAGTAGAGAGCCCCACTATTCTCCTGCACTGCTACCGTCTCCACTGCCCCAAGCTGCCGCTTTCCGTTGGTGCAAGATCCCCACAATGTTATAATGAGAAACAACTGACCGTGCGCGCAGAGGCCATTATGAAAAGACAAAGCGAGTCTCACGACGCATCACATCTAGTCGAACGTCAAATGCTCCTATCTCAGATGCGTGATAAGGCAGCCGATCTCCGTCCGGAAAGCGAACCTGCGGGCGGCCATCGGTTTATCACCATGGCTCGCGCCGTGGGATCCCTGGGGGATGAGGTCGCTGCCGAACTGGCGGCGCGCCTCCACTGGCATGTGTTCGACCGGGAAATCGTGGATGCGATTGCCCAGAATAGTCATGTGCGCCATGACCTGGTTCGCGAGCTGGACGAGCGCTCGCAAGGCCTCATCCACGATACGGTGGCGCGCCTGCTCCTGATGGCTTCGGGAATCTCGTTCGGCAATGAAGACTATCACGAGGGTCTGCTCAAGGCACTGGCGCTGCTCGCCGCTCGAGGTAACGCCATCATTGTGGGCCGGGGAAGCGCCTATGCGCTGCAGGGAGAGCCCGGTCTGCATTTGCACGTTGTCGGGTCGCCGGAAGTGCGCATTCAGCGCCTGGCCCAACATTGGAACATTCCTCCGGATGCCGCGCGCCGGCGCATGGATCAGATTGATGCTGAACGTCGCAGCTTCATTCAGCACCATTACCGCCAGGACATCGACGACGTGTGCTTTTATGACGCGGTTTTCAACACGGATCGCCAGTCTGTGGGACAAATCGCGGATGCAGTCATGGGGATGATCACGGCGACCACACACGCTCACGGTTCTGCGGAAATCGCCGGGCAGGGAGCCGTGCCCAACAAGATGCCGATCCTCCCCGAAAACGAATTGCATCACACCGTCAGATAAGTACCTTCAGGGGAATCCAGCCACAGCCTGGGTCTGAAACAGGACAGCTGTAAGACACACGAGATAACTTTCATGGAAATCGTGTGCCTTATGAGTCGTTTTTTCTTCTCGGCGACGATGAGTTATTCAGCGCAATGCAAGCCTGTCCTCAGGCTTCTGTTGGGTTGCATGCCGGGCAAGGCGAGTAGTACACTGGCCTCTGTGGCCAAGCGGGAACAAGTGGTCGCACACAGGATGATTCATCGGGAGGCACCATGGAGACCCTATGGTCCCAGCGCTATGCGTTGCGGACGCGACGCATGCAAAGCTCAATCGTGCGCGAGTTGCTCAAGCTGATCGAAAAGCCCAACTTGATCTCATTTGCCGGTGGATTGCCCGCCCCTGAGGTGTTCCCGGTCGACGAGTTTCGCGCTGCTGCGGAGCGAGTGCTTACCCAGTCGGGGCCTCAGTCGTTGCAGTACAGTGCGACGGAGGGATGCTTCCACCTGCGCGAGATGATCGCCAGGCACACAGCCCGGTACGGCATTGTGGTTCAACCGGAAAACATCCTGATTACGAGCGGATCACAACAGGCGCTGGATTTGATCGGCAAGGTCTTTCTGAACTCCGGGGACCGCATCGCAGTGGAGCGGCCCACTTACCTGGGCGCGCTGCAGGCATGGAACGCGTATCAGGCGCAGTTTCTGGGCGTGGGCATGGACGACGAAGGGATACGAACCGATGAGCTCGAATCGGTGTTGCGATCCGGGCCGAAGTTTCTCTACGCGCTTCCCAATTTCCAGAATCCAACCGGGGTGACCATGTCGCTCAAGCGGCGCGAGAGCCTGATTGAAATGGCTGATCACTTCGGCGTGCCGATCATTGAAGATGATCCCTATGGCCAACTGCGCTATGAAGGCGATCATCTCCCCTCCCTCGTGGTCATGGATGCCCGGGCTCGGGATGGCAAGCCATTCAGCGGCAACGTCATCTACCTCAGCACCTTTTCCAAGACCCTTGCGCCCGGCCTGCGGCTCGCCTGGGTTGTGGCTCCCGCGGAAGTGATTCAAAAGCTGGTCCAGGCGAAGCAAGGGACAGACTTGCATACCGGCACATTTGTGCAGATGGTCGCCTACGAGCTCGCTCACGGCGGGTTTCTCGACAAGCACGTGCAGCACATCCGCTCCGTCTACGGCAGCCGACGAGATGCGATTTTGGCGGCGCTTCAGAAATACATGCCGCCCGGGGTACGCTGGACCAAGCCGCAAGGCGGCTTGTTCATCTGGGCCGTTCTGCCCGAGCACCTCAACACGAACGACATTCTCAGGGAAGCCATCGATGAGCTGGTCGCATTTGTCCCCGGAACTCCTTTCTATGACGATAATTCGGGTCAAAATACCATGCGCTTGAACTTTTCGAATGCGAGCCCCGAGAAAATCGACGAAGGGATGGCACGCCTCGGCGGCGTAATCGCACGCGCATTGAAGCGACAGCCTGCTCCGACCGTTGCTGAACCCGTCAAGTAGGCCACGTCCGCCGGACCGCGCCTGGAATCTCATAAGCTTAAGCTTTCGAGCGACGCCCGGCGCCCACTTCGCCATGGGAGGCATTAGGCCTCCTATAAGACTAGAAGGTTCCCCCTTTGTGATCAAAAATAAGGTGTTTTTCGTTTTTTCGAGCGGTTTTCGTTAAGCATCGACTGGGGAGATGACGATAGAGTCGGCGTACCCAGTATCGATAAGCGCAGAATCGGCGGCAGAGACCAAGCTTGCGCCTTCGTGGGCCGCTTGTTGAGGCTCAGCCTTCTAGCACGGGGACCGATTTCGGGGGACGAAATGCACCCTTTCAGCGAACCCGCCCATTGGATGGCAGTATCACTGACTGCGGACGGACTGATCACTTCATTATCAAGCACTGCGGAACATCTCACCGGCTATTCGGCCCGCGAGCTCGTCGGTCGTCCGATCACGGTTATTCTTGGGGACCGATCTGTGTTCGAAATCGCACAGATGATGAAATCGGCGCTCGATTGGGGTGTATGGGAAGGCGAGATTGTGCATCGAAACCGGAGCGGCAAACCGATCCGTGCCCGGGCCACCCTAGCACAACTTACCTCGCATCAGAACGACTGTGCGGGATTCCTGTTGCTTTCCGATCTGAAGCCACGGTTTGCGAGTGACGAGGCCGCCAGCCCTCTGCGCGATGTGGGGACGCATCTGCGCCAGACCTCACACGAACTGAACAATCCGCTCGCGGTCATGATGGGGTTTACCCAATTAATCCTGCTGGATCCTCATTGTGAGGGGAAGATGCGCGCGGACGTGGAACGCCTCTATGCGGAGATGAAGCGGATTATCCAAATCGTCGAAAGACTGCACGCGTACGCCATGTCCCTGCATGAAACGCAATCCGAACTGGAACAGGTACGCATGACAAGTTGAAGCACGAGAGTACCGACGGCCGAGAAAAACGCCGACCAACAAGGATGTTGGTCGGCGTTTTTTGTCTTCAGGCTCTTAATTGCGAATGCCCGTGAGTTGTTCCATGGTGGTCGTATTAATGCGGATTTTGCGGGCCTTCGTCAACTCATCCGATGTTTTGCGGATGTATTCTTCGAAATAGGCCTGCCGGGCGGATGCCAGCGCTTGCTCCCGCAACGTGGCCTTCTGCTTCGCGTACCCTGCCTCGTTAAAAGGCGTCAGGGATTTGAGCTGGAGTACGGCAACCTGCTTGCCGCCGGAGATGCTGACGGGGCCGCCAATCCCGCCGATTGCCAAGCCGAAGGCAGCGTTTTCGAAATCGGGATTCATCCCTATTTCCTTGTCAGGGGTCCCGCCGCGCTTGAAGGGCTGGCTGGTTTTCACCGTGGCGCCAGCCTTTTGCGCAGCCTTGGTCAGGTCGTTCGTGCTTTTTGCGTCTTCCAGCAGTTTCTGGGCTTGCGCCTGGAGCAGTTCGGCTGCTTTCGATTCGATGTAGTCCTTCTTCACCGCCTCCTGAGCCAGCTTGAAATCAGGCGGCTTGGGAGGATTGACCTGGACCAGTTTGGGGATCGCCTGACCCGCCGGCAATTCGATGATCTTGCCCACCGCATTGACTTCCTTCAAGCCAAAAACTTCTTCCACAAAATCCTGGGAGAGCTGAATGCTGGCAGGGTCGACGCTGCGATTGAAGAAGGGTGTTTCCTTGATTTGAACCGGCACATCCAATGCTTTGGCGACGACGGCCAGATCCTTCTGGGTTTCCATCATCTTCAAGGCTTCGGCGGCCTTCTGCTTGGCGATGGTCGTTGCCTTCTCGATCTGCATCGAACGAATCAGATTGGGACGGGCCTGCTCCTTGTTCGGCGTTTCATGAGAGATGACTTTGATAATATGGTAGCCGAACTCAGTGCGTACGAATCCGGATATCGCGCCCGGTTTGAGCGCGAATGCGGCATCTTCAAACACCTTGGTCATACGGCCACGTGGGAAGGCCCCGAGATTTCCTCCCTGCGGTGCCGACCCTTCATCCTGAGAGTACTTCCTGGCCAGCTCGGCAAAATCCTCCCCGGCTTGAGCGCGTTTCAAAACACCTTCGGCTTTGGCCTTCACCTCGGCATCTTTGGCCGGATCCTCGACCCTGAAAAGAATATGGCTGGCGTCGACCTTTTCCTGTTGGTCGGTCTTCGACCATGCCTGGTCGATCTCCTGCTCGGTGACCTTGATGGTCGATCCAATTTCGGATAAGGGCAGCAGCAGATACTGCGCGTGCCGCTCTTCTTTGATGTTGTATTTGTCCTTGTTGGCTTCGAAATAGGTGTGCAAATCGGCTTCGCTGGGATTCACTTTCTTTTTTGCCGCTTCCTTGTCGAGCAGCACGTACTGAACCTGTGCTTCCTGGTTCTGGCGCGCGAAATTTTCCCGCAGCTGCGATTCTGGAAGGGTCAGCGAGTCGGTCAGGAGATTCATGACCTTTCTGGACAAGAGCATGTAACGCATGCCGTCCTCGAACTGGTCGACCTCGATCCGGTTGGCAGCCAGCACAGCCTTGTAGGCCTCCACACCGATGAATCCCGCCTGGTTCCGCAGGTTGGGATTGGATTGGATCGCCTGGCTCACTTCGTCATTGGTGACGTCCAAGCCAAGCCGCTTGGCAGCGTAGTTCACGACTCTGATCTGAATCAGCGAGTTCAGAGTCTGCTTGTCCACCTGCAAGCGCTTCAGAGTGTCGGCGTCGATCCTGTTTTTGCCCCCGGCACTATAGTTATCGACAAGGCGACGATAGGCATCCGTGAACTCCTTGGTACTAATGCTTTCGCCGGCTACGGTAGCGACGGAATTGTCGAGCCCTTGAATGCCGATATTTTGCCCCGGGACAAAGAACAGTAACATGCCCATGCCAAGACTGATAATGACGAGCCATAAAACAAGCTTAAGCCGCTTTTTGCGGCGCATGATATCCAGCATGCTGAGCCACAGCCTCCCATGGAAATGACAAAACACTTAAGTATAGCATAGCTCCCCTCCTTCGTGGGATAGATTCTTAAGACATTCCTTATAAGTGTAAGTCATTCTTGACATTTTGCCTTGCACAGGATCAAAGTACCTGCCGACGAGCCAGCGCCTGCGCGCGGGGAAGAATGCGCAACTTCCCCCGCTTGTGGGTCGTTTGCGCGTGAGAGGGAAATTGTGTGCTCCGTCATTTTTTCTGTGGGCATGATTGGATATAATGTGACGCTCGGACCGAGGAATTTAGAGCATGGAATTCGCGGCGTCATTTCTGAACCTTCTATCCAGTCTTGCACTTCAGCTGTGTCTGAGCTTGAAGTTTCAGCCTAAGACGAATTGAAGGTCGCCGCGGTTTTTCCCGGATGTAGTCCGTCGTATTGGTTTTGCACCGGGATCGGGGAACACTCGGGTCCTTGGTCGGGCGGCTTTTAAAGCCGCCGTGCGCATGAGGGCTGTGATCTCAGAACGGCCCAGGTTGGGAATCTAACCGGTTTGCGGAAGAGAGAGATATCCGAAGTGTTGAAAATCGGAGTGATCTACAAGAGCCAACATCCTCAGGTGCTCAGTGAAGGGACACCTCAGGAAATGTGGCAATTTGAGTTTTTCGCTGAAGACGCCATTTTGGGAACACCGGTATCTCCCCGCGCGGATTTTCTGGCTGTTTTTTTCCCTCATGATGAGTTCAGTGGATCCATGGATTACCTCTCCAGGATCTTTCCGGCAGCGGAGATCATCGGGTATTTGACCTCATCGGCTTCCAAGGTGGAAGACCCGATCCGATCGCAGGATGGGACTACCGTGGTGAAGTTGCCCATGAGCCTCCCGCTGGCCCATTTCCTGCTCGACAGCTTTGCCGCCATCCATGTCAACCGCCAAGAACGGGCGCTGATTCATAGCCGTGTGGACGATCTGCGCACCTTCTTCGAAGCGTTTGTCAGCATGGTGGAATCCTCCGGGACGGTATCGGATCGCGTGCCCGCGATGAATCTGCTGCTCAACAAAATCATCTCCAGGCTGCGTGCGGAAGAGTGTCTCATCTACCTCTGCAACGAAGCGGGCGTGCCCCTCCAGAGAGCATACTGCACCGGCAACATCCATGATATCGATCTGTTCGAGCATCAGGCCAACAGCAATATTGTCGATCAGGTTCTCAAGGGAGGCGCCGCGTATCTGGATAACAGCCTCAATTTTGAGATGAAAGTTCCTTTCAGCACGGAAAGCTCATTCATCCGGTCGATCTTGTGCCTGCCGTTGATTCACCGCGGCCAGAACATCGGCGTGATCGAGGTTCTCAACAAATACAGCGGGGCGTTTACCGGGGATGACCGGACCTTGATGGAAATGCTGGTGCGGCCGCTCACGGTTTCCCTGCGCACGATGCAAATGTTCGACAACGCCGAACGGCTGACGGTTACCGATGATTTGACCAAGCTTTACAACTATCGATACTTGAAGCAATACCTGGAGGCGGAGGTGAAACGTTGCCTCCGGTACAAGAAGAAGGTTTCCCTGCTCTTTATCGACGTGGACGGTTTCAAGCGCGTCAACGACACTTTCGGCCATCTCGTGGGCAGCTTGGCTCTAGCCGAAATGGGTAGGGTCCTGCGCAAAATCCTGCGTGAGACTGATGTGGTGGGCAGATATGGCGGGGACGAGTTTGTTGTCGTGTTGCCGGAGACGCCGCTCAACGGCGCTCTGGTCATCGCGGAGCGGATCCGCAAAAAAGTAGAGGACTACGAGTTTGTCGCGCAGGATCTAAGCATTCATCTCACGATCAGCCTGGGTATTGCCAACTGCCCAAAGCACACGCTAACCGCGGAAGGGTTGATCAAGAAGGCCGATGCTGCCATGTACCGCGCGAAGGAGCTTTCCAAGAACAGCATTAAGGTTGCCGTGTAAGGGGATATGAATTTTAGATCAATTTTTGGTTTTTTCTCCAGCGATCTGGCCATCGATTTGGGCACAGCCAACACCCTGGTCTATGCCAAAGGGCGCGGGATCGTCGTCAACGAGCCCTCGATCGTCGCGCTCGATAAAAACAACAAGAAGGTTTTAGCGGTGGGGCGCGAGGCCAAAGAGATGCTGGGAAGAACTCCGGCAGACATCGTCGCCGTCAAGCCGATGAAAGACGGCGTGATCGCCGATTTCGACGTTACCGAGGTGATGTTGAAGTATTTCATCAAGCTGGCGCACAAGCGCAACCACCTTCTCAGCCCGCGCATCGTCATCGGCATTCCCGCGGAAATTACGCAAGTGGAGAAACGGGCGGTCCAGGAATCCGCCCTGCGCGCGAAGGCCAGCGAGGTCTACCTGGTGGAGCAGGCCATGGTGGCTGCAATCGGCGCCGGCCTGCCGATCACCGAAGCCTGCGGCAACATGATTGTCGACATCGGCGGCGGGACCACGGACGTTGCGGTGATTTCGCTTTCCGGCATCGTCTACAGCCGCTCCGTGCGCGTGGCCGGGAACGAAATGGATGAGGCGATCATCCAGTACATCAAACGCAAACACAACCTGCTTATCGGCGAGCGCACGGCGGAATCGATCAAGATCCAAATCGGATCGGCCGCCCCGCTGGAACGGCCGCTGACGACTGAAATCAAGGGGCGCAACCTGATCGAGGGAGTCCCGAAAACGGTGACGATCGGCGACGAAGAGATCCGGGAAGCTCTGAGCGACAGCATCGGCATCATCATCAATGCAATAAAAGTTGCTTTAGAGCGCACGCCGCCCGAGCTTTCTGCCGATATTATGGATCGAGGCATTGTACTTACCGGTGGGGGTGCCTTGTTGAAGCGCTTTGACAAGAGGATTGCGGATGAGACCGGGTTGCCGGTTTTTATCGCAGAGGATCCGCTCTCCTCGGTGGTTTTGGGGACCAGCAAGATGTTGACCGATTTCAAGCTGCTCCGGAGGATTTGTGTCCATTGAGTTCGCAGCGAGGGGCGAAGTGCGCATCGTCTATGTGGTGCTGGCGCTCCTTCTCCTTCATCTGACCCTGATCTCGATTCAGGTCGAGGACCCTTCGGGCACGTTGCTGTTCAAGCGCTGGGTGCTTTGGACAGGGGCGCCGATCCTCAACAGCTCCGCAAGCGTTTCGCGCGCGGCGGGCAACTTGTGGAACGGATACCTGTGGCTGCGCGGCGCACGCGCGGAAAATGCGCAACTGAAGGAGGATGTGCGCCAACTCGCCCTCCTCAACAGCAATCTGGCCCAGGCTCAGCAGGAGAACGCGCGGTTGCAGCGGCTGCTGAACTTCGCGGCTTCATTGCCTTACCAGACCCTGGGCGCGCATGTTATCGGGCGGGCGCCCATTTTTTTGTCCAACACGCTATATCTCGACCGCGGGTCGGTGCACGGCGTCCGTGCGAGCCAGCCGGTGGTTTCGGATACGGGCGTCCTCGGACGCACGGTGCTGGTGACCGCCACCAATTGTCAAGTCCAGCTGCTGACGAACGCTGACGCGTCCATCGGTGTAATGATCGAGCGCACGCGAACTCCGGGAGTTCTGCGCGGCACAGAAAACCTGCTGCTCAACTTGAATTACATCAGTAACACCGAAGAGGTGAACGTCGGCGATATTCTTGTCACCTCCGGTCTCGACAGCATCTTTCCCAAAGGATTGCCGGTCGGCAAAGTGGTGGAATCGCAGAAGGGGAAAACCGGCTTTCGAGCGATCCGTGTCGAGCCTGATGCCGACATGGTCCGAATCGAAAATGTTTTAATCCTGCTGGGTTTGCCGAAGCCTCTGGCAGGCCTGCCTGCGCCCGGTGCGGGCAAGTAACATAGGGTGACCTATGAAATATCTATTCCTGGCGGGCACATCGCTCCTCGCGATCATGGCGCAGATGATCGCGGGAAATAACTTTTTCCTGTTTAATTTCGTTGACCTGTCACTGATCCTGATCACCTATTGGGCTCTCTATCGCAGCCGCACGCAAGCATTGTTTGTCGGCTCCCTGACCGGAATCCTTCAGGATGCGGTCCTGGGCTGGCCGCTTGGGTACAACGGATTCGGCAAGACGCTTGCGGCCTTTGTCACCGCTGAGGCAGCCCGCCGCTTTGCCCTTGAGGGCACCTGGAGCCGTTTTATCCTGATTGCCGCCTCCTCCTGTGTAAGCTCACTCAGTATGTTCGCCCTGTTCCTTCTTCTGCAACGTTCCTCGAGCAGCATATTCCTGAGGGCTTCGCTCATGCAGGCTTTGATCACAGCCGGTGTGGGAGCGCTCCTGTTCGCGGCCCTGGATACCTACAATCACGTCTACAGTAAACGAGTAGGCTGATGGTCAAGCTTCAGCCGGACTCCAACCGGCAAGCAATTCAGCGACGGCTGAATTGGCTCTACCCTCCGATCGTTCTGGTTTTCGCTCTGCTGGGAGCGCGCCTCTGGTGGTTGCAGATCCTGCAGGGATCGGAATATGAGCGCCTTTCCGAGCAGAACCGCATCCGCAGCATCCAGGTCGTGGCGCCCCGTGGCCCGATCCTCGACCGTAATCGCGTCCCTCTGGTAGACAATCGCCCTTCCATGAACATCATCCTTTATCGAGAGCTGACGAAAGACCTGGCGGCGGCGACGGCGTTCGTGACTGAAAAACTGGGAGTTTCTGCCGAGGATCTGGCGGCCCAACTGCGCCGCAACCGGCGCGCCGGCGCCTACCAGCCAATTGTGATCAAGGAGGATGTCGGGATCGAAGATATCTCAGTTGTCGAGGCGTACAAACGGGACCATCCCGAGCTTCAGCTGGGGCCGGAACCACGGAGGCTCTACCGTTTCGGCAATCTGGCCGCTCACGTGCTGGGCTATGTCGGCGAAATCTCGGAAAAGGAGTTGACCAGCAATGCCTTTCCCGGCGTTCAAGGCGGAGAACTGGTGGGGAAGGCCGGGATCGAGCGGATCTACAATCAGGTGCTGACCGGGCAGAATGGTGCGCGGGAGGTTCTTGTCGACAGTCTGGGCCGGGAGCTCGGCCTGCTCGCCGAAAAGGATGCCGTGATCGGCGGCGACCTGCAACTTACCCTGGACTATGACATCCAGAGTCAGGCCGAAGGTCTCCTCATGGGGAACGTCGGATCGATCATCATGATGGACCCGCGCAATGGCGAGATCCTGGCCATGGCCGCGACCCCCTCCTTCAATCCCAATAGCTTCACCCCGCGCATTTCGCCGAATGACTGGAACGCTCTCAACAACGATCCCGATCATCCTTTGCAGAATCGTGCGGTCCAGAATACCTATCCGCCCGGATCCATTTTCAAATTGGTGATGGCGGAGGCAGGCCTCGATGAGGGTTTCGTCGAGGATGGAACGCATGTCATCTGCCAGGGGGCCGCTATCTTTTACAACAGTGTGCGCCATTGTTGGAAAGAAACGGGCCACGGCTACATGGATCTGGAAAACGCCATCAAGAACTCGTGCAATATCTTTTTCTACACCTTGGGACAACGGATGGGGATTGAGAAGATCTCCAAGCACGCCAAGGCACTCGGTTTTGGCGAGAAGACCGGGGTCGATCTTCCGAATGAGGTTATGGGTATCGTCCCGCCCGGCCCGAAATGGTTCCCGGGTGAGACGATCTCTGTCGCAATCGGCCAGGGCCCGATCAGCGCTACGCCGCTGCAGGTGCTCCGTGCCGTCAGCGCCATCGCCATGGACGGCAGGCTGGTCACCCCTCACTTGCTCATGAAGGCCGAGGGGGGGACGGCTCCCGAGAAATGGCCCGAGCAGCAACTCCCCATCCAACCCGAAAACGCGCGCAAGATCCGGGCTGGGATGTGGCATAGCGTCAACAGCTACGGCACAGGACAGGCCGCTGCTCTTCCCGGCCTTGACATCTGCGGGAAAACCGGCACGGTTCAGATCATCGGCGCCGAGCGCAAAAAGGAGGTCAAGAAGGATCTGCAGGATTTCGCAAACCACGCCTGGTTCGCCGGATTTGCCAGCCGTGACAACCCGGAAGTCGCGGTGGTGGTTTTCCTCGAGCACGGCGGCGGCGGCGGTGCTGTAGCTGCGCCGATGGCCAAGGAGATGTTCCGGGCCTATTACGCGAAGAAAAACCATTCGGAAATGACAAGCAAGGGAATCGCTCACGGCCAGGGAGGCGACCCCAGATGAAACTGAACCGGCGCCTCTTCCTAAGTTTTGACTGGATCTGGTTTCTGGGTTTGATCCTGCTGGCAGGAGCCGGACTGGCCGCCATCTGGAGCACGACTCGAGGCACTGCCCTGAGCTATTACCTGGGCCGGCAGTTCATCTATTTGTGCCTGTCCCTGGTTGTGTTTCTGATCGTGCTATATTTCGATTACCACATTTATACCGATTACATAACTTTTGCCTATCTCTTCGGGCTCGCCACTCTCGGCCTGACCCTCCTGATCGGGCATACGGTTCACTCTAACAAGAGCTGGCTCAACCTCGGCATCTTTTCTTTCCAGCCATCCGAACTGGTAAAGATTCTCGTCATTGTTGCGCTTGCCAAATATTATGCCGACACGGAGCGCGATTATCTTGAATTATCCGAACTCCTGACGGGAGGGCTGATTGTTTTCGGCCCGATGCTTCTTGTCATGCTGCAAGGGGATCTGGGCACAGCCGTTGCTTTTGTGCCGATTTACGCCGGGCTATCGTTTTTGGGCGGACTGAAACGCAAGCACGTCCTGGTTCTTTTGATCGCAACCGCATTGATCCTGCCTGCCGGCTGGATGATGCTCAAGGACTACCAGCGGGGCCGCATCCAGACCGTGCTGAACCCATCGAGCGATCTGCACGGACTCGGGTACCAGCCCCAACAGTCCAAAATAGCCATCGGTTCCGGCGGATTCCTCGGCAAGGGATTCAAGCAGGGGACACAGGGGCAGCTTGGTTTCCTGCCTGCACGCCATACCGATTTTGTCTTCGCTGTCCTGTCGGAAGAGAGGGGCTTTCTGGGGAGCATTCTGCTCCTCGGACTCTTCCTGCTGGTTTCCCATCGAATGCTGCGCTCGGCTCGCGAGGCAAAAGACAGGATTGGGTCCATGGTCATCCTCGGGGTTTTCTCACTCTATCTGTTCCACGTTTTGATCAACGTCGGCATGAACGTAGGATTGCTGCCGATCGCCGGCATCCCGCTGCCGCTCGTAAGCGCCGGGGGATCTTCGTTGTTATCGTATTTTGCGGGTATGGGTTTGTGCATGAACATCAACATGCGGCGCTTCGTAAACTGATTTTTGCGGCAGGCGCCCAGTGGGGTATACTGATACTTAGGCCACAGTCGGCCAAGAGATTTCAGTTGGAGCCACGGATTGCGCCTTTTCACTGATTATGACGGCAAGCTATGAGAATTTAAGCATTTAGCTGGATTCGTGGTGGATTTTTTAGGTTTCTAGTGATTTGCCAATCCGAGCGGATTGGCTTCGAGACAAAAGCAAACTAAAGAACAAGGTGGTTTGCGGCTGGAAGGAACTACATTCAAGGAACGGATTTACCTTTCGGAACCATTGGTACTCATCCGGGGGCTATCGCATTAACAGGATAAGATTTGCGATCGTTCCGCAAGTTGAAATCCCAGGTCCGGGGCTAGATTGTGCAAGACTGATCAGCAGACCGGTCCCTCGGGGAGCAGGCGCCGCCAAGGGTGGCGTCGAACCACAACTGTGGAGCCCTCAAAGAAGGGCATTTTCCCGCCAGTATTAGATGGATTCCAGCACCGGATCTTATTGTGAATCCGGCATCCGTTCTGCAGCTTGGTTCTTGACGAGATTGACTTTTCAAGAGATTTCCATACTGCACCATGAGACCGGTCCGAGGACCGCGAATTCCGCCCGCTGCCTGCCCCTGTTCCAACCCAAACAGGAGTAATTCATGATTAAGGAAATGATCGTCAACAGCAGTGCGCTGGAGACGAAGGTTGCGATTCTAGAGGATGACCAACTCGCCGAACTTTACATCGAACGGAATCGGACCCGGGGCATCCTGGGCAACATATACAAAGGCCGGGTGAGCAAGGTTCTTCCCGGCATGCAATCGGCCTTTGTGCAGATTGGCCTGGAAAAGGATGCTTTCCTCTACGTTTCAGATTTCGTGGAAGATACGGAGGAGTACGACAAGGTGTGCGGCGAGGCCGAAGCACAAGCCGAAACGGCCATAACCGCCTCCGCCATTGCAGAGGCCGAAGTTCAAGAGCGCCCGGCACGCCGTGAGCGGGACCGAAAACCGGACCGGCCCAGATGGCGCGAACGCAGGGAACGGCAGGAGACCGGCCGGCCTGGCCCGTCCATTACGACTGGGGATGCTGACATTGCGGTTGCCGTTGAGCGCTGGGACCTAAGCCAGCAGACCGCGCGTTCCTTCGAAAATGATCCGGAACTTGCGCGCCGGTTTGAGCCGGCGGAATTCCCGGCACCGCCGGTCCTGACCGTGGAGACTCCCACGGGAGCTGCATCGGACGCTCCCGTCGATTTTCAATCTGATCCAATCACGGCGCCGCCGATGGAACCGGCAAATCGCCCTGCCGCCCCTGAAGAGGGCGAAGCCCTGCCGCTCGACAGCGCCACCCTCGGGGATCGTGGGGGCGATGTGCTGCCCTTTTCGATGGAGGCCGGGGCAGGCGCGAGCAACTTTAATGCGCGCCGGCGCGGACCCGGCGCGCGCCGGAAGCGCTACACCGCGGCACGTCACACGCATAAGCCCGAACGTCAATCCATTGACGATATGCTGCGCGAAGGCCAGGAGATTCTGGTCCAGGTGGCCAAGGAGCCGATCGCCAAGAAAGGGGCGCGGGTCACCAGCCATATTGCCCTCCCCGGAAGGTACCTCGTGTACATGCCGACCGTGGATCATGTGGGAGTTTCCCGCAAGATTGCGTCCGAGGCAGAGAGGCTTCGGCTGCGGGATGTGATTCTCAAGCACCGCGATCGTTTTGCTGGCGGGGTTATTGTCCGGACCGCGGCCGAAGAACACAGCGAAGAGGATCTGACGAACGACCTCAACTATCTGGTGAAGGTTTGGGAAGACATCCGCACGCGTTCAGAGAGGGAGTCGGCTCCGCGCCTCATTCATTCGGAACTGAGCCTGGTCCAGCGTCTTCTGCGTGACCAGTTCTCCTTCGAGTTCGCCAGCATCCGGGTTGATGACGAAATCGAATATCAGAACATTGTCGAGTTCGTCGACAAGATCTTCCCGAATCTGATTCACCGGGTGAAGCTCTACACCAAAGAAAATCACATCTTCGATGAATACGGCATCACGTCTGAAATCGACAAGCTTCTGCAGCCCAAGATCTGGCTGAAAAGCGGCGGCTACATCGTTATCAATCAGACCGAAGCTCTGGTCAGCATCGACATCAACACGGGCAAGTTCGTAGGCAAGGGCAATAGCCTGGAGGAGACGATCACCCGCACCAACATCGAGGCGGTGAAGGAAATCGTCAAGCAGATCCGCTTGCGCGATCTGGGCGGAATCATCGTCATCGACTTCATCGATATGGATGAGCGCAAGAACCGGAAACGGGTGATGGAAGCACTGTCCCAGGAACTGGCGCACGACAAGGCTCCGAGCAAGATCCTGGAGTTCAATGAGTTCGGCTTGGTCGCCATCACGCGCAAACGCGTCAAGCAGTCGCTCGAGCGCGCCCTGTGCCAGCCTTGCCCCTATTGCTACGGATCGGGAATGGTCAAATCGGTCGCCACTACCTGCTACAACATCTTCCACGAATTGGAGAAAATGAAGGATACCTTTGACGAACATCACGAAGTTATGATTCGAGTCCATCCAGATGTGGCCCGGGCGCTGCGTGAAATCGAATCAAGCGTCCTCGACGAAATGCGCAGCTTGCTCGATGGCGAGGTTCTCGTCAAGGCCGATCCCAGCCTGCACATCGAACATTTCAACATCGTTACGTGAGGCTGTAGCTTTTTAGGCTGTAGGCTGTTAGCTGCAGGCTGTAGGCTTTAGGCTGTAGGCTTTAGGCTGTAGGCTTTAGGCTGTAGGCTATTAGCCACAGCCGGCAAGCCAGAGTCTTTCCGACAGTACCTATAGCCTACAGCCTAACAGCCTACAGCCTTCTATTCTGCCCGTTTGGCCTCGTCCCACAAGGCATCCATCTCTGCCAGCGAGGTATCTCGCAACTCGCGGCCTTGCGCTTTGATTTTTGATTCCAGGTAGCGGAAGCGCCGGTTGAATTTTTTGTTGCAGCGCCGCAAAGCCGTCTCGGGATCTATTTCAAGAAAGCGGGCGATATTGACGACCACGAAGAGCAGGTCCCCGACCTCCTGGGCCACGTGTGCCGCATCGTGCGCGCGATCGGCTGTGGCGAGCTCAACCGCCTCCTCCTGCAGCTTTTGCAGGATGCTGTTGAGATCGGGCCAGTCAAATCCGACTCGTGCAGCTTTCGCGGTCATCTGATAGGCCTCATGCAAGGCGGGCAGTTTTGAAGGAATGCCGTCAAGGAGAGACTTTTCCGATTGGGGGAGGGAAGAGGATGGGATGCCTTTTTCATTCGCTTTGATGTCTTCCCAGTTTTTTAGGACGTCCTCTGCCGTCCTCAGGTCGGCATTGCCGAAGACATGCGGATGGCGCCGAATCATCTTCTCGCGGAGCCGGTCAATCACGTCGCCCAGATCAAACTCCCCTCTTTCGCGCGCGATCTGCGCGTGAAACACCACCTGGAACAGCAGATCTCCCAATTCCTCTCTCAGTTCCTGCGGATCGGCGGCATCCAGGGCGTCGAGCACCTCGTAGGCCTCCTCAATGAGCATCGGTTTGAGTGTCTCGCGGGTTTGCTCCCGGTCCCAGGGACAACCATTCTCGCCGCGCAGCCGGGCCACGAGATCCACCAATTTCCGAATATCAGTTTGTTCGTCCATTCACCCCGCCTCCCTGCACTATCCTGTCAAACAGGAGAATCAGAAATATTACCGCAATGAGGGCGGGAAAACAGATTGGAGATTTTGGATTTTGGATTGGGGATATTTAAGATGGAACCGAGCTCCAGCCTTCAGAATCCAAAAACCGCAATCCAAAATCCCCTGGCTCTGGATGTTATTTTGCTTTTGAGGATTTCGTGATAGCATTTTTCATCTGCATAGGGAGCTCTAAAGAGAGGGGAGGTTATGCCAAACGAACAAGAAGATCAGGGCTTTAGCGTGAAGGACAAGCGACTCTTCGGCGAAGACGGCAAATTGCGCGAGGACGTCGCGGAAGAAGCCCAGAAGGAAAAGGAAGCGAAACCGCGTGCCGCAGTTCCCGCACAGGAGACGCCTGGAATGGGTCCTCCCATCGACTTTCCTTCCTACATTTTGACTTATTACACTCAGGGCCTGGTGTTGCTGGGCGAAGTGCCGAATCCTTACACCAACAAGACGGAGGAAAACCTGGAAGGGGTGAGGCACACGGTGGACATTCTTGGTATGCTCAAGGAGAAGACCAAGGGAAACCTGGCAGCGGAAGAGGAAAAACTACTGGATAGTGTCCTGTACGAATTGCGCATAAAGTACATGGCTAAGATCAACCAGATCAAACTGCCTTAGGGATGGACATGAAGGTCGTCTATCGCCTGGAGGATTTCCAGCCCAGTTTGTCTCGCCCGGTGGCGACGATTGGCAATTTTGACGGTGTGCATCTCGGGCATGAGCAGCTGATCCGGGATTTGGTCAAACGCGCAGAAGCGATCCAAGGCACTCCTGCGGTGGTAACGTTTCACCCCCATCCCTTACAGGTGCTTGCACCCGACAACGCGCCGAGGCAAATCCAGACCCTCGACCAAAAACTTGCGGTTATGGAAAAGCTCGGGATCATGTTTGTGGCCGTGATCCCCTTTACTCGGGAGTTTGCCCGGATCAGCGCGCGGGATTTTGCGGTCAGGATCATCTGGGAAAAGCTGGGCATTCAGGAAATCTATGTCGGCCCCAATTTTGCCTTTGGCCACCGCCGCGAGGGGAGTTTCAATCTCCTGAAGGAAATCGGCGCTGAAAGAGGATTCTTCGTGGGGAGGATCCATCAAGTCCAGTTCCGCGGCAACCGGGTTTCGAGCACTGCCGTACGCCAGGCGTTGCTGGCAGGCCAGGCTGCGCTGGCGCGCAGGTTACTCGGCCGCCCTCCCTCCCTGGAAGGGGAAATCGTCCACGGTGCAGCCGTCGGCACAGGGATCCGCGTGCCTACCGCCAATCTGCGCACGCCGAATGAACTGATCCCGCGCAACGGGGTTTACGTGGCTCTGCTGACGGTGGCCGGGTGCCGGTATCGTGGCGTCACGAATATCGGCGCGCGCCCCACGGTAGTTCCGGAGGGATCTGTTGCAGGGCCGAGCATTGAGACCCACCTCCTCGACTTTCAGGGAGATCTTTACGGCCGGAAGGCCACGCTCGAATTGCTCCTGTATTTGCGCGAAGAACGGCGTTTTGATAATACGCAGATGCTGGTGAATCAGATTCACAAGGACATCGCCCGGGCGCGCCGCTATTTCCAGTGGTTCGAACGTGCGGCGCCGGCTGAATAGGCCTTGAGTACTGAGGTGACGGCTGTGCCACCGGGCGGCTGACATGGAGGACTTTTGTGGCTATCACACGTGCCGAAGTGCTGAAGATCGCAGAGCTGGCCAAACTTCATTTCAGCGAATCGGAGTTGGAGGCCTTTACCGCGCAGTTTCAACACATCCTCGATTACATCGAGAAATTGAAGAGCGTCGACATCGAGGGGGTAGAGCCGACGAGCCATGTTTCTCTCGCTGACGATCCCGGCAAGCACCTTTTTCGCACAGACACGACCCGCCCGTCGCTCACAGTGGCCGAGGCTCTGAGAAACGCTCCGGACCAGAGCGACGATCATTTCCTAGTACCCAAGGTGATATGAAACAACCACGAAATACCCGGTAGCTGCATGTGTGGATTTTGTGGTCTTAAGAATGAGGACTGGTTGCGTGGATTTGAACAGCGCATGGAAGATTCGGGATGACGTCAATGCCGGCAGAATCTCCGCGGTCGAGGTGGCAAGCGCCGCCCTTGGCCGCATTAAGGCCGCGGATCCGACGCTGCGGGCTTTTTTGAGCGTCGAGCCAGACCTCGTGATGGCACGGGCTGCCGAGGTCGATCGTCTGGTGCGTGTCTCGGGACCCATGCCCCTGGCGGGGGTCCCGGTGGCGGTCAAGGATAACATCTGCACGCGCCATCTCAAGACCACATGCGGCTCCAGGATCCTCGCGAATTTCCTGCCTCCCTACAATGCAACGGCGATTGAGCGCATGGAACATGCCGGCGCAGTGGTCATCGGCAAGGCCAACTGCGATGAATTTGCCATGGGATCTTCGACCGAAAACTCCGCCTTCCAGATCACCAGAAACCCGTACGACCACAAGCGCGTCGCCGGCGGCAGCAGCGGGGGCAGCGCAGTAGCCGTCGCAGCCGGAATGGCTGCACTGGCCCTCGGCTCCGAAACCGGAGGCTCGGTCCGCCAGCCCGCCGCCTTCTGCAATGTGCTGGGGTTGAAACCGACGTATGGAAGAATCTCGCGCTATGGTCTGGTTGCTTTTGCCTCCTCTCTTGATGCCATCGGACCTTTCGCGCGCACGCCTCGCGACCTGGCGCTCTGCCTTTCTGTGATTGCGGGCCGCGACGAGTGTGACTCGACTTCGGCGCCTGCGCCTGTGGCGGATTATCTGGCTGAGATGAACCGGCCGGTTGCGGGAATGAGACTCGGTGTCCCGATCGAATACTTTGGCGCCGGGCTCGATCCGGCCGTGAGAACTATTGTCGAACAGGGATTGAGCAACGCCGAAACTCTGGGCTGCCGGCTGGTGGAGGTTTCGATGCCTCACACCGAATTCGCTATTGCCGACTACTACATCATCGCTCCTGCGGAGGCCAGTTCGAACCTGGCTCGCTACGATGGCGTGCGCTACGGGTACCGCACGCCTGATCCAAAGGATCTGTCGGAGATGTACAAGCAAAGCCGGAGTGCCGGTTTCGGTCCCGAGGTCAAGCGCCGCATTATGATCGGCACATATGCGCTCTCGTCGGGCTACTATGAGGCCTATTACGGTCGCGCGATGCGTGTGCGCACTTTGATCAAACGCGATTTCGAACACGCATTCGCGCAGGTCGACGCCCTGCTGACGCCCGTGACTCCGACCCCGGCATTCAAGATCGGCGAAAAAACACAGGATCCTCTCGAGATGTATCTTTCCGACATATACACAGTCACGGCGAACCTCTCGGGTGTCCCGGCGCTCGCCCTGCCCTGCGGATTTACCACGAACGGCTTGCCGGTCGGGCTTCAGATCACGGCCAATCAGTTCGAAGAAGCGATCCTGCTGCGATTCGCCGAAGCCTATATGCAGGCTTATCCCGTCCAGGCCCCCGCTCTGAAAATCTGACCAAGCGGGCAATATCCATCGATCGAGATTCTGAGTTTCTCAATCATGAGCGTGTGCTTGGTCTGATTTTTTCGCTCAAAGGACAGGCCCGCCGGTTAGAAGATGTGTGAAAAGGGCATGGAGTTTGATTTTGCTGGCGTTGACGCCTGCTGTTCATGGCGTGGCGACGAGGGAGCCTCAGTCCCTGGCCGAAGTGGCGCGCAAAGAAGCCGAACGGCGGCAGAAGATCGACGAGCAGGGCATCCGGGTGAAACGGATCGAGTCTGCGGATCTGCAAACGATTGCCCCCGGAGGAACGATCAGCATTTCGTTCCCGGAATCCCGTCCGGCCTCATCGAATACGCCGGTCGCGAAGGCCGAGCCGCGCCCAACCTTGCGCTCATTCCAGACCCGGCTGCAGAAGTCGGACCGCGATATCAGGCAGGACGAG
Organism: Acidobacteriota bacterium; assembly: GCA_041501225.1. Classification (GTDB taxonomy): domain Bacteria; phylum Acidobacteriota; class UBA6911; order UBA6911; family UBA6911; genus JAFNAG01. Next base: position 15,604 of record JBGQNR010000029.1, on the reverse strand, counting down.
GAGAAACTGAAGCTGCTGCGGGCGCGCGCGGATGCAGAACGCTGGGCCGGCACAAAAACTTCCAAAGGGTCAAGGGGATCCGGGTCGGCTGCCGCGCAGGATCCGTTGCGCTGGCAGATTCTCGAGTTGGAGGCAAAGTTGGCCGGTTTGCGCCGGGATAGAGGTGATACTTTTCAGGCAGGGCGCAAAGCCGGTTACCTTCCCGGCGAATTGGAGGGCCGAGGCATCGTGCGATGACTGCCGCCGGATGCGGCAACCTTGAAAGGCTCGAAGCGCATACAATGCATGTCGCCTTGAATGGGTAATCCATGCCGTTGATCGGCGATGCGCAGGGTGGTGCGGAACAGCAAAGGCATCTCAGGATTTTGTCGGGCTCTCCGTGCCGTCGATGACGGGCCTCTTTTTGTCGTGCAGCAACAGGCGGTAGGCATCTCTTCGAGAGATACCTCGCTGGCGGGCTACGGCCTTGAGGGCTTCCTTTCGCGCAGCGCCGGTTTTTTGCATTTCATCGTGCAGATGCTGCGCGATCGAGGGTGGCCACGAAGCTTCGGCCGGCAGAGCGACAACGGCACCGCGGTCCACTACCAGGGTGATTTCCCCCCGGAGATGTGGGCGGGAAGTGAGCTCGGCCAGGATCTCCGGAAGAGTGCCGCGCACCCACTCCTCGTGAATCTTGGTCAGCTCACGGGCGACACAAGTCTGCCGCGCACCCAGGATCTCAACCATATCTTCGAGCGCGGCCAGCAGTCGATGCGGCGCTTCGTAGAAAACGAGTGTAGCCGGGACCGCTGCGATCTCCTGCAGTCGCCTGCGCCGCATTCCTTGCTTTGGCGGCAGGAAGCCGGCGAAAAAAAAGCTGTCGGTCGGCAGGCCAGAACCGGTCAGTGCCGCAGCGATCGCCGACGGACCCGGGACCGGGACGACTGCCAAGCCGGCTTCCCTGCAGGCCGAGACCAGAGTATAGCCGGGATCAGAAAGCAAAGGCGTGCCGGCATCCGACACCAGTGCGATGCTCTTTCCCTCCTGAAGCAGGGTCAGAAGCCTCCTGTTGTGGATATTCTCGTTGTGTTCATGATGGCTTTCGCACGGTGTCGAGATGCCATAATGGTGGAGCATCCGGGCCGTGTGGCGGGTATCTTCACACGCGATCAGGTCCACTTCCTTGAGCACCCGCAGCGCCCGGATCGAGATGTCCTCAAGATTGCCAATCGGTGTAGCAACCAGGAACAGAGCTGAATGACTTGATGTTTTCTCCGCCAATGACCCTCCCCGCTGAATTTTGGATTTTGGAGTCGGGATTTTGGATTTGAAAAGCTAATTTCCTAGACAGCCTTCAGATCCAAAATCCGCAATCCAAAATCCAAATTCACATCCGTCCCATAGCCGCGAGCATTTCGGATACGGCGTGCTGCATTCCGACGAGCACCGCGCGCGCCACGATGTTGTGCCCGATGTTGAGCTCCTCAATGACTGGGATATCCGAAATCAGGCGCACATTGCGATAGGTCAGCCCGTGGCCGGCCAGAATCTTCAGGCCTTGATCTGCACCGCGATTGGCTGCCGCCACGACCTTGGCCAGTTCGCGCTGCAGCTCGGGTCCTGCCAGATCCGGGCTGCGCGGGCAGGTTTCAGAGTAAGCGCGCGTATTTAGTTCGATCATCCCGGCACCCGCCTTGACGGCCGCATCCACTTGAATCGGCTCCGGATCGATAAACAGGCTTACCTGGATGCCTCCGTTCTGGAGCTTGCGGATCGCGGAGGTGATCGCCTTCATGTTGCCCACCACGTCAAGGCCGCCCTCGGTAGTAACCTCTCCTTCTCTTTCCGGCACCAGGGTAGCCTGATCAGGCTGGAGGGTGAGCGCCGTGCGGACCATCTCCGCGGAGGCTGCCATTTCGAGGTTGAGGCGTGTCGTGATGGTTTCCCTCAGGCGTCTGACATCGCTGTCCCGGATATGCCGCCGATCACCGCGCAGATGGACGGTAATGCCATCCGCACCCGCCAACTCGGCCAGCACTGCTGCGGCTATGGGATCGGGTTCGATGGCCTGGCGGGCCTGCCGGATGGTTGCGATATGGTCAACATTTACTCCAAGTTTGGTCATGTTTTTGTCACCGTTGCTGAATAATGAATAGGATGCTCTCCGACGCCGCTCTGGACCATGGACAAGGAGCATGTCCTTTGGAGTGCGGCGTTATCCCTTCAGTTCGAGATAGCCGGCCAGCCTGCGCATTCGTTCCAGAGTTCGTTCCCGCCCCAGGGCCTGCATTACTTCAAATAAGCCGGGAGCCACACCTTGCCCGGTCAGCCCGACCCGCAATGCATTGATCAGCAGACCGGCCTTGACCCCACGTTCTTGGGCCAGCGCGCGCAAGTGCTGTTCCATCAACTCAAGCGTGAAGGGAGAGTCGCCTTCGTACCGTGTGAGAAGCTCGGCGATCAAGGTTTTCAGTTGCGGGTCGGCCAGAAATTTTGCGGCGGCGGCCGGGTCGTACTCAAACTGGTCGGTGAAGAAAGCGTGGAACAGTTCGCTGAAATCTCTTAAAAAACGGGCACGGGGTTTGAGTAAAGCCAGAGTTCGGTCGAAGGTTTCGGGTTCGAGCTCGTCGCTTGCACGAGTCCACACTCCCCGGGATTTGAGCTCCGCCGCGACCATCAGGCGCAGCGCGTCAGGCGCAAGCATGTTGATGTATTGACCGTTGAACCAGTTCAGCTTCTCTGTGCCGAAAACTGCATTGGCCTTGCCGACTCCTTCGAGAGAGAACAGATCAATCAATTCCTGGCGAGACAGGATTTCGCGGTCGCCGCCGGGGGACCATCCCAACAAGGAAAGAAAATTGAAAAAGGCTTCGGGCAGATAACCCATTTCAGGGTATGCCATGACCGAAGTTGCCCCATGGCGCTTGGAGAGCCGTTGCTTATCCGGCCCCAGAATCAGCGGAAGATGCGCGAATACCGGCAGGGGCTGTCCGGCTGCCCGATACAGCAGGATCTGCTTGGGTGTGTTGGAGATGTGATCTGCCCCGCGGATGACGTGGGTGATGGCCATATCCAGATCGTCGACGACAACCCCGAGGTGGTAGGTCGGGATGCCGTCCGAACGCAGCAAGACGAAGTCCTCAAGCTGGGCGTGCTCGACCTCGATAAGTCCGAAGACCCGGTCGCGGTAGGATGTTTTTCCTTCCGGAACCCGGAAGCGCACTGCGAAAGGGGTGCCGGCGCGTGCTCGGAACTCCGACTCATCAGGCGCCAGTGCAAGGCAGTGACGATCGTAGAGCCACGCGCCGCCGGTGCCCTGCTGGGCGCCCTTGCGCAGGGCCAGTTCTTCCGGCTTACAATAGCAGCGATAGGCGTGTCCGCTCTCGATCAAGCCTGAAGCGAACGCCTGATATCGATCAAGCCTCTGCGACTGAAAGTATGGGCCCTCGTCCCAGTCCAGGCCAAGCCATCTCATACCCTGAAGGATGCCTTCCACCATTTCTTCCGATGACCGTGCCAGATCGGTATCCTCGATGCGCAAGACAAACTTCCCGCCATGATGACGGGCAAATAGCCAGTTGAACAGGGCCGTGCGGGCCCCGCCGACATGGAGATAGCCTGTAGGACTGGGAGCAAAACGTACGCAAACCGGTGGTTCCATGGAATCTCCGACCTCGCCAAAAACATCAAGATTATAAGGCCTAAGCGAAAAAATCAAAGCACCCCGATGAATTTCTCGCTGCCGGCTGCTCAGGTGATCCTACCGCGGTTGGCAGGCCCCATGGTGCTATTAAATACAAGCGGGTGAAAAAGCTTCTGCCACGAATGGCACGAAATCCCTGTCATGAACAATTATAGGATGGATCGGGGAATTTCTCCTGCTGCCTCAGGTTTTTGCTGGCAAAGAGCGACGCGCTTCGCTACTATTCCGTGCTGTGCTGTCCGCGGAGTCCTCCGTGTGCACACCCGCAATCGGCAGTGGAGAGGTGCTGGAGTGGCCGAACAGGGCTGCCTGCTAAGCAGTTACACTGGCAAAACCGGTGTCGGGGGTTCGAATCCCCCCCTCTCCGCCATACGCTTTGTTTTCAATTAGTTGACAGGCTATGATACCATTGGTGATACTGAAAACCGGGGTTTCGGTCGCCAATGAACCGACATGTCAACCTCACCAAACGCATTAGAACTCCAAACGGCTTACGCTTCTGCCCTGTAGTCGTCTCAGCGAACGGTCGCCTCAAGCCGGACTACGTGTTCATTTCCGGCCGGCAAGAACGCCACACGGAAGGCGCGTACTATCTGGAATGGTACGGCGGCGGCAGACGTGTGCGCCGGTCCGTCGGCAAAAACGCTGGAACGGCAGCTGTGCGCCGGCATCAGCAGGAGCAAATCCTCGCGAGCAAGGCGGCCGGCATCCGAGCGAAGCTAAATGCGGATCACTTCTATCTGCATAAATTCCGTGCCACTTTCGCGACCTGGGCCTTGTGGAGCGGTGTTGACCTGCGCACGGTGCAGCAGTGGATGGGCCACAGCGACCTGGAAAGCACCTTGCGTTATCTCAAACCCAATCGCGGCGCCGCAGTCCGGGACAAAATAAACACGATGTTCAAAGATTGGGAATAGGGCACAGCCACTCATTACATGGCGTTGCCCCGCAGCCATTCCGCAATGGCGCGCGGATCAAACCTTACAGCCGTCCCGACACGGAAGCTCGGCAGCCTGGCGGCCTCGGCCATTTTGTAGACCGTGATCGGGCTGATGGCCAGAAACTCTGCCACCTGTCTCGCTGTCATTGCTCTTTTTATCTCCTCGATTCGCTGTGGCAGTGAACAAACGTTGGCACGCGTGATTCTTGCCAAACCAGAAATTCGATCTATCACCGAGCTGGTGCTTGTCATCAATGTTTCACCTCATTTGAACAGATGCGACTGGTTTCCGGCTGAAAATGCGCCAGCGGGAAATTCGAGAACTCACGAACGGGGCCGCGTTTTAGACACGAGTTCGCCTCAACTTGTGCGCGATGTTCGGTCACTTGCGCCACAATCAGTGCCCCTCCGCTTCGAGTTTCTTGCGGATTGCGGCTGCCTCTTCCGGAGGCAGGCGTGTCAGGTTGTATCGCTCACTGTAGGTGAATTCAAATTTTGGCTTGGGCGGTTGCCGCTTGGTATCTCCAGGAAGTCGGGAATCGCGACCGGATTGGACAGGCTGCACTGCTCCCTGGACAGTGGCGCGCTTCTTTGCGGTCACTTCTTTGCGAAAGAAATACACTCTTCTTTGCGAAAGAAATACACTCTGCGGCCGCCGGACCTGGCTTTGACGAACTTTGCGATGGCAGCGCGCTGAATGTTCAGACCATATTTTTGCCGCAGGAGATCTGCGATGCGTGCGTATGAGACAGGCGGCCTGGAGCCCCTCAGCGTGGCAATCTCGTCTTGATATGGAATGAGACTCGATTGGAATGTTTTGCCGCTCATTGTATCTTTCACCTCTGGTTGAAGATAGGTCGTTTGTGAGTGGATTCATGTCTCCACCTTGTCTCAGCTTTGTATCCACTTCCCCGATAAAACAGGAAAAAAGTGGAGACAGAGAGGAGACGAAGCGGAGACATGTCTCCACTGGGTCTCCACTTCGCAACGCCTCGAAGAAACTCTTCGAGGTATTGCGTCTCGGATTGAGAGAGCTTGGCTCGAACGATCCGAGAACTTCCATATGGGCCTTCCCTCGAACACGGATCAATCTATGCATCGGAGCACCCCGACTCAAAAACCGATCCAGATGGCGCTTGGCGACGGGGACGACAATGTCTGCCGGCTGAAATTGGACCGACCTGCCGCACGGGATCCTCATGACTGGGCAGCTCCAGGGAATTGGGCACTTCAGGCAATTCACGTCTCGACTCAAGCCTCCAATACTAAGAGTCCCAGGAAGCGCCGCAACTTACCTGTTTATCGGCCAATGTGTCGTTTTTTGTTTGAAGGAGGAATGGTGTCCATGCTTTCTCTTCAGTTGGCCTTCTGCTTATTGATTCCAGTCGCAGGTTTTCTGGCTGTTTTTCTCCCGTTTAAAATTGTTGAAATTTATGTCGTGACACCGTTGGGGCTTGAAGGCGATGAAAAAGACCGCGACCGCCCAAACGATCGGGACCAAGTCTAGAGAGCTCGGTACAGTTCCCACAATCAAAGACGCTCTCAGCTGCCATGCCATACGGGCCGGAGTCGAGTCCCGCCTTCAGAAAGAGGCGGATCGTCCTTTGGAACTGTTCCTCGACGATTTTCTCATTCCGCAGAATGCAGTAGGATTCCTATGACTGCCGCCATTGCGATCGGGGACAGCGAAATCGCAGCCGGTAGCCCGTCGGCAGATCTTTGGGAGAGCGATTTTGGGCGAGCGATTATTGAGACTTCCTTATCTCAAAAGGCCCGATCCTCTTTATGGCCTCCAGGATTGTTTCTTCCGATATTTCCTTAGTGTAAGCGATGAGGTCTGTGCCTTTGCCCTTTTCCTGTTTTGCGATTTGCCAATTTCGCAGTGTTGATTCCTGCGATATCGTCTCCCGTATTTCCTTCTGGCGCATTAGATCGAGTATCTCGCCCATGTCCATTTGATGATTATCGAGGATCATTGCAATATCGTAGAAGTCACGATATCTGGCTCGGCCGCTTGCTGCTCTAAGCTTCTCTGCGAGGATCTCCCGGAGGTCCATAACGCTCACCATGGTCCGGACTCCGTAAACGTTCCTGTATTCCCTGTCGCAGGCAGGCAATACGACGTTCTGGGCATAATCAATTTCGATCTTAAGGGAATTCGGGTTTACCAAGGGTCCCACATACTTCAATCGGTTAATTTTGAGCGTAAATTCCGATACAAAATGCTCTTTCAACTGAAGAAAATCGTGTGCGGCAAGTACGCTCGCAAGCTCCTCCAGGGTTATGGCCGAAAGCGCGGTGAAGTCCAGGTCTTCGGAGAAGCGCAACTGCGGAAGGTACGTGTGGTGAAGCGCGGTCCCTCCTTTAAAAACGAGTTCCTCTTTAAGCGGAGATTCGTAGATTATTTTCGATACCAGCGCGAGAAAATAATCCTTCTCGGCAGCGTCGAGGGGGTACCGGTGGTTGTTCCGGTTGATGATCTGGAGTTGTGATTTACTTAATAACTCCAGGGTCATAGTACAACCGCCATTTGGCATTGAAGGTTTTTGCGTTTCTGTACATTTTGCTGAATCCGGTCATCTTCTTACGCGCGATCTCGTGCAGGACATCAGTTGAAACGCCGACCGCGTCGAGCAGGAACCCGAGGTTGCGCTGGCTTGTAAGGTTGTATGCTTTTGCGTAACCAATCATCTTTGAGAAATCAAAAACGCCTTTGTGTTCCTTCAATTTTTCGAAAACCAGGCTGATTGTGGCCGCATTCCGCCTTAGGGAAAGGTAATCCAAAATGATTTTCTCTTTCTCGGCAAGATTGACGATTTTCCCATCGGCCCGTACTTCGGCAAAACCGAAAAAGAGTTCTTCCTTGACCCTGAAGAACCTGAATTCCGTGTTCTGGAACCGGTAGTTTCTGGCCCTCGCACTCGTTACCGCATCAACGCTCTTTGTTAATTGGTCGAACATGCCGTACCAATTCAATGCGTTCGCAAACGAGACATAGGACTTGCTGTTAAGGGCATTTGAGATGACAAAACTGGAGGCATTTCCCGCCGCGAGCGCGCTCAGATCGGTCACCACCAGGTATAAGCCTTTTTTGATTCGGACCAGCCACCCGGCCTTTGCCAGGAACGAAATGCGTCGTATCCGGTCGCTCTTGCGTGCATAGACCTGCTCGAAAACCTTTCCTAGTTGATCCGTAGTGGCAACTTGGCCGTATGCTAGTACTGCCTGTTCAAGCAGGCGACTGTCCCGTTTAGAAAGAATTGTATTTTTTGTAGCCATAAAACATCAGCTTTTCGCTATTTACCGGTGTCGAAAGATACCGATTGTATGTTTTTAGGCCTGATAATATCATTCTTTTGCTATTATCTGGTTCCATTATATACTCTGCCTTCAAAAAACGCAAGGTCCGAGACAAAATTAAATTAAATCGAACATTTTCAATAACTTATAGAATGAACACTGGACTCGTAACAGCAAGATATAATATTATATCTTGGTCGATCTTGTTCGAGCGCGAGATCCAGTCAATATAATATTATATTGACCTGTCTTTCGCCAAAACTCCGGCCGACCGGTTTCTGGGGGGCGGCCTGCTGGCCCGGGCTCGCACCACCGTCTCTTTCCAAGCGAAGCCCAACCGCACGCTGTGCACCGAGTCGTCAGAATCGCCATTCTCGGGCACGACTTGCATGCAGCATCGTCTGAGGATGCTCGGTAGCGCAAAGTGGGTTCGGCGTCGTTGCAGGATAGAGGGTGCGAGACCTCGGCGCGCCAGCAAATCTACGCCGCGCGTCTCTCATACCGGTGGTGAAGACCGCCAACCTCGGGAATCTCTATCACGTGACCATGTTCGAGTGCTTTGGATCTGGCGAGGTTCCGGCGCGTCTTTCTCCAAGGCCAAATGCGTTCTGGCCCGGTGATAGTAGCTCAGATATTTTTTAAGAATAATCCGCAGGTGGAATTCGCCGAGCACGACGATATGGTCGAGGCAATCTCGCCGCAGGGTTCCGATCATTCTTTCCGCAAACGGATTCTGCCATGGACTCCTCGGAGCCATGAGGATTTCTTCAATGCCTATCGCTTTCACGCGCTCCCGGAATTCTTCCCCGTAGATCCGGTCACGATCCTGAACCAGAAACCGCGGTGCTGTTCCGTCAGGAAATGCCTGGATCATCTGCTCCGCCGTCCACAGCGCCGTGGGATGTTCGGTTACATTGAAGTGCACTACACGGCGACGATGGTGAGCCAAGACAATCAACACAAACAGGACTCGAAACGTGGCCGTGGGTACAACGAGAAAATCGATCGAGACAAGATCCTTAAGATGATTGTCCAAGAACGCGCGCCAGGTCTGTGATGGGGGCTTCTTCCTTTTCGGCATCAGTCGCGCAACAGTCCGCTCCGAGATGCGAATTTCGAGTTTCAGAAGTTCCCCGTGTACCCGTGGGCTCCCCCATAAAGGATTCGCTTCCGCCATCTTCCGGATCAACTCCCTGATCTCTCTGCTGGTTCCTGGGCGGCCAATACGATTTCGTTTCGACAGCCACGTCCAGTACAGGGCAAAGCCCTTCCGATGCCATCGAACCACGGTATTCGGCTTGACGACGATCAGCGACTCGCGCCACCTTTCCCAGAATCGAGAGATCCAAGCCCAAAACAGGCGATCTGTTCTTCGAAGCTGCAATCGTTTTTGATTGCGGTTGAAAACCGCGAGCTGCTGACGAAGCGCTAGATTCTCGAGCGCCAACTCACGACGTTGCTTAAATCCAACACTTAGCAGGGCAACCATGTAAAACAGTGCCTTAATCATAGCTGCCCAGCGTGCCACCGCGAGACCAGAACGTCAATGTTTTGAGCGTGGACGGGGTATTGGCAAGGCACAAGTCCGGCAAGGCGCGAAGCCTATTGGCATTCCTGTAGGAGTTTCCGACACGAGATTTGCCTACTATTCAACCGCAACCTATGGCAAGGAGAACATCGGGATTCTGGAAGGCGGAGAATTATCAAAATTCTCTGAAATCAGGATTTTGCCTTCGTCAGTCACCTATCCTACAATCCACCAACGCTCAGGCTTTGCATCAGCCTATTGTTAATCTTTTCAGCTGCGTCCCACAGCAGGAGGAATGCGGCGATGACAACCAGGAATTCAGATGCCCAGACCATCCTGGGAATGGGAGCCGCAAACAGAGCGGTCAACGCGACGTGAGAAAAATGCGCGCATATCAAGGTAGCAGCGGCAAAGGCGACACGCCCTCGCAACACAAGAGCCGCGCCAAAACAAGCCGCATATATCCACCATGGACTAAACCCGAGCATTCGGATGCGCGCTACTCGCGGCTGCGTCAATCCCAGCGCCCAGGATCGAAACCCGAACACGAGATAATCGAGCCAGTGCCGCTTCAAGATTGGGGTCGAGATCTTCATGAAGAACTCCGGCAGGTTCGGATGGCTGAAGCCCGGCGGGGTCGCGACAAAATATAGGTTATAATTAATATAGTACACTTGCTGGCAGTATTTATCCCCCTTGCATAGCTTGTCCACTTCAAGATGCCCGACTTCGCGGCGCTTGAGAGCGTCAAGGAGCCATGCGCGCGACTCTCCATCCGGCATTACGACGACATCCTGTGGCTGCGCAACCTGCAAGGCGTAGGCGATCCGATACTGATATTGAAGGCTCTCCTGGGCTGCGGACAGTTTTCCAAGCTTATAGCAGCCATAGACGTCCGGAATTACCATCAAACCACCCAGCAGGCAAATCGATACAAAGGACGGCCGCCAGTACATTTTCCAGTTTGAGAACATTCCCCACAGGATCATGGCTGCGAGAAAAATTGAGGTATATCCAGCCGCCTGGCGTGTGAGATAGAGCAAACCGCATAATAGCGCAGCCAAAGGCAGCAGCATCTTTTGCCTTTTCCACAAAAAGGCCAGGAATGTCGCTATCAGAAGAAAAAGCCAGGCCTGGACTAACGATTCAGTCAAGATCTGATTTAGTTCCCAAGCTGTGAAGAGAAAAAAATCATACAGGAGAAAAAACAGAACGGCGGGCAATGGAGAATTCAAAAGTGCCATCATAGTGGCGCAGGCTGCGAGGCCCCCGCCAAGGAGTAATACTATCTGGGCTCGCTCAACCCTATGCAATGGATCATGCGGGTCGGATATTGCGACAGCGACGGGATGCTGTTGAGCCCAAACTAGGGGATCGAAATTGGTGCCGGTTGTCACCAATCGGATGAACAACGAGTACAGCGGTTGCCGGCTGGAGCCCGCCTGATAACCGAAATAGTAGCTTGCGGAGTCTGGCGATGTGCAAAAAGCATCCCACGCAGAATAGGCGACTTCTGTACGACATCCCTGAGGCGCGTGAGGCGCAACGGCTACGAGCAGGTAGTACGCCGCCATTAAAGCCAGGAGGAATGGCAACAAAGACCTCAAGGAACAATGAGAGCCGAATTTATTCCGGAGAGCCCACGCCGCCAGAACGTTCAGCAGCACAGTGATAAAGCACAGCGTTACGTGCATCAAGGACAATTGAATTCCCGTTCTGGTCAGGGCGGTGACTATCATGGTAAGGCTGGATAGGAACACGAGAATCCAGAGTACTCCGGAGGTCAGTAGAAATTCAGCGCCTTTTCTGCGCTCACGCATCCAAAAAACTGCGGAAAAAACCGCGCATCCTGCAACCAGTGCCGTCAAGGCATAGATTGCGTGCGCAAATAACCGATTCACGATTAGTGGATAGAAAATTTCGTAGCGCTTGCCGTTGGTCCTTGGATCTGTGTTGTCGGATGGCGCAAAGTATACATAATCGTGCCAGAATAGGTAACCGCCTTTGCCAAGCTTGCGGATGTCATCATGCAGGCGGTTGCCGCCTCCTGAAAGGGGCACTCCGTTCTCCAGCAGTCGAGCCTGAGAGGGTTTTTCATGCGAGCTGAGCTCGGGATGTTTCGTCCGGGCGATAAAAGCAAAGCCGGCTTCTGGGCGGATGTCAGTTAAAACCGCACCCTTCCAGAATGTTGTAAGTCGCGATGATTGGGCCAGATATACGAAACAGGATGCGGCTGCCAACAGCGTGAAGCACATACACAATCCCAGAAGCCGTACCGGAACTCTTCCTTTTGGGACCAAAGCTCGCACCTCATCACTCCTGGAAGTGAACGCCCTGACTTCGCATCTTTTGCCGTCGAAGGGCTAGCCCCTCGAACGACGGATAGTTGAAATAAGCTGCCTGCTTTGATGCTTGGCTCTCCAGGAATGTGTCCCCTGCAGCTTCCGATATGGGGTGATTATGTCAACTTTCGCCGTCTCCCGGGCCGCTGCAAGCGATCATAATCAAAAACGATGTTGCAGGATACAGGATTTTGGCACACTTCTGGCAGAAGGTGCGGACCTCATTCCTTGCTCAGTTCAGAAAAAATACGCCGCGGCCGTCGCCGGTAGCGCCGAGGCGACCGGCGGGGGTCTGCAAGGCAGGCCGAGGCAGTCCAGGATCTTCCGGATAGCTTCGGGCGGATGGACGGCGCAAAGAATCCTCATGCGGGCGCCGCAACGGTCACAAATCAAAACGTCCAGCGAAAAAACCCGTCTCATAGGTTCGGACCAGGAATAGTTCCGAGGCCGGCAGCGTTTCTTCTGTGTGTTTGCGGTATGTGGAGGCAGGATCCGCTTTCTTGCCAGGCAGTCATGGTGAGGGGGTGAATCGCTGACATCTGATTCCGGGATAACCAGCGGCCTCCAGGCGGCCGAGGGAGCAAGTATGCCGTTATAGCGAACCAGGTTGAAGCGGGGCGGGGGCACGAGCGCGGCGAGTTTTTCAACTAATTCCACGGGTTCATAAATCACGTGGGAGGTTCCGTCGCGCCAGCGGCGCTTGAGGGGCTCAGGGCAGGCAGATATCTGAAAAAAGAACGGCTGGCTTTCTAACGACATATCCGCTGATCTTGGACAGGCATTCCGATGCGATGATGGAACTGCGGGGTTATTTCGGACTCAGACTGCACATTCAGGAACTGCCCGGTGGCTCGACAACCAAAGGGGATTCCGGCAGAGACAGGCTTAACTGTATTTTATGGGATTTTAACAAAGGCAGGAAAATATCCAACGGGCGGCGATGATACCAGTGATACTGTTTCTTGCGGAAAGGTGGGGCAATGAGGGCAACTGTGGAAAGTGTGGGTTATGACCGAAAATCGATGCAAATAATTGTCAATGGTCGGATTAAAATCCAAATGACTGACGATCAAAAGCTTAGTCGCATCGTCCAAAATCGAATCCCCCCCCCTCTCCGCCACTGTTTCCCCGTTTTTCATTTGCTCATAGCCGGCTATTGATTCTCCGTCCTCCCATTCACCCCTCCTAGCTTTCTTGCGCGCAGGGGCGATATTGGGAAAGCCACCAGAAGGCGCAGATCACCAAAGCGTGATCGATGCTGCCCGCAGAGATGAGGGCTGGAATAGAGGACAGGGACTGCGTCAAGACCTCGATGTCTTCTCCCTGGTCCAGTTCCGGTTCTCCAATCCGAATGCATTTTTCGAACAGAAAGGTGTGGCAGCGGTTGTTTAAAATGGCAGGGTTAGGAGCAACAATCCCAAGAAGAATCGGCCCGTCGCCGGCATACCCGCTTTCCTCTCTAAGCTCGCGAGCGGCGGCATGGGCCGGCGTTTCGCCTTTGTCCACCATGCCGCCGGGGATCTCGAGCGTGAAACTTCTCGTGCCGTGGCGGAACTGGCGCACCAGCACGACCTCGTTTTTGTGCGTCAGCGCCACGACATTAATCCAATCTCCTGCCTCGAGCACGCTGATCCGGCGCTCCGCTCCCGTGCGCGGAGAGTGGGCGCGCAGGCGGTGCAGCTGGAAAACTCCCGCATCGGTCGGCAAATCGCGCTCGTCGTAGGTCCAAGGTTTCAGTGTCATAGAGTCTATGGCTCCCCGTCCTATTTACGGCGGGCGGTGCCCTTGGTATACACCTTGTACGAGCCGCCCGGAGCTGCGATGGAAAAAGTGATCGACAGGGTGCGATCGGGATTCAACTGGTAATCAAGGCGAAACCGCGGTCCGTGCTCCGCGGCATCCGTCTCGAACACGGCGACATTTTCTTTCGGGGAGGAGACCTGGTAGTTGATCGCATGCCCCTCGTCATCCACATAGAAGGCACGCAACTGTGTCTCGCCGGCCAGTCGATACACGATCATCAGGTCCTGATGCGATAGGCCGGTCTTTTCCCCGGGCTTGGGCGCATAGTCTGCACGGTTTCTGCGCACGAGAACTTTGTCGCCGAGGTCAAATGCCAGAGTGAAACTGCCGGAGACTGCCTCGCCTGGCTGTCCGGAACCCTCGATGCCCACCCATTCACCCAACATAAAACGACAGGGGGACCATGAATCTGCAGCCCTGGCAGTTTGCGCTCCGGCGCCCGCCGGACGTTGCTGACCCAAAATGCGCACAGGCAACACCCATAGTGTGGCCAGACCTATCGTTGCGATCGTTAATCTGCGGAGTGTTCTCATGGATCTCTCCCCCATCTTCAGATTGTCGTTTTGTCGGCGGTTTGCTATAAAGCTATGAGGATATATCATCAGCATATCTCTTGATTCTGTGCGAGACACCCTGCCTGAGGCAAGCGAAACAAATTGACAGATGACCTTCCGCATAAATAGAGTGATGCAACGAATCGGGTAGATCTCGCCCGCGGACTCGGACGACGCCGAGTCAGGAGGCAAGCTCTTGCCCGGCCCGAAGGAGGCAAGATCATGAGCAGGAAAATGAGACGCCGTGAATTCGTTCTCAGCACCGCGGCTGTAGGGCTTGCAGCAGCTTCATCACGTAAAGTCTTGGGGCGGCCCCCCACGATGCTGGTGCCGCAAGGCTTCAAACCAATCGTGATCGCTTCTGCCAATGGGCACCTCTTTAAAAACGGAGGGACGCAGACATGCGTCGAGAAGACGTTTTCCATGATCATCAAGGATGCCGACGTCCTTGACGCCGTCATCTCCGGAGTCAATATCGTGGAACTCGACCCCGAAGATTCCAGTGTCGGCTATGGCGGACTTCCCAATGCGGACGGCGTGGTGCAATTGGATTCATGTTGCATGCACGGCCCTCTGAAGCGCGCCGGAGGCGTCGCAGCCCTCGAAGGAGTGCGCACCCCTTCGCTGGTTGCCAGAGCTGTCATGGACAATACCGACCACCATCTCCTCGTTGGGAAGGGGGCTCAGAGTTTTGCGCGCAATCTTGGATTCAAGATTGAAGATGACCTCAACACCGATCGATCTCGCAAGGCCTGGCTCGAGTGGAAGCGCCGGACTGATGCCGATCATTATCTTGACCCGAAGAAGCGTGTCGAAGCCGGGCTGCAGGCCGCACTGCGGATGGCAAAAGAGGGGCTGATCGATATCGAACACCTCTGGGGCACGATCAATTGCGACGGCATGAATGCCAAGGGAGAAATATGCGGCGTGACCACGACGAGCGGGATGGCCTTCAAGATCCCTGGGCGAACCGGAGACTCCCCTATCCTGGGGGCTGGGCTTTACGTGGACGGCGCCATCGGGGCTACCGGCTCCACCGGTCGGGGCGAGGCCAATCTTTACAACCTCACTTCATTTTTCATTGTTGAAGCCCTGCGCAAGGGCATGCATCCCAAGGATGCGGGTATGGAAGGGCTGAAGCGGATCAAAGAAAACACGATCGAGAAACGACTCCGCAAAGCAAATGGTGACCCGAACTTTGGCATTAACTTTTACATATTGAACGCCAAAGGGGAGCATGCGGGCGTTACCATGTTCGCAGGCGACCGGGCGAGGTATGCAGTCTGCACAGAAAAGGGCCCTGAACTGCTGGCATGCGAACCTCTGCTCCAGGGATCACCAACGGAGATGTAACCCATGGGTCCAAAGATGCGGGAACGCATTTTAGCGAGCTAAAGCATCTGCTAACATCTTGGAGCCCGTCCGAGAATTAGGAGGGGTCGCGCGCATGGGGCT
>JBGQNR010000028.1:0-40738 GCA_041501225.1 Acidobacteriota bacterium | reverse complement strand
TTGCCAGCTCGATCCCCTGTACCCAGGGCTCACGCCCTGGGCTTTGCTGCGCCACCCCTTCGGGGTTTTCGCAGTCGTGAAATGCTTAGCCCTGAAAGGGCGGGACAGGACAGCCCAGGGCGCAAGCCCTGGGTTTGAGGCAGGGAGATCTCAAGCCCTGAAAGGCGGCACAGAAATAGACGAGTTGATCGGCACCGTAATTGGTCCTATTTTCGGAGCAGTCCCTCATGCGCGGGGCGCGCACCCGGGCGCATGAAAATTAATGGCCATTTTAAGGCAGCAAGGAATGACACGAATGGTTCGTGTCATTCGTGGCTGCCTTTGCAGTTTTGAGGCGAGTTATTTTCGGAGCTGAGGCCGCAGAGAATCGTAATTGTTTCTCTGCGGCTAGAAGTTAAATTCTCACCTGTTGCCTAAGATTCAAAATTAAGTTTTACGAAATAAACTATCCCTTGCAGAAACTTTCTGATCATGGGCAGAGGAGTGTGGATTCCATGACTGCGTCTGGTTATACTGCAGGTATGAAAACGGCGATTTCTGTTCCTGACAAGATTTTCAAAGAAGCGGAGCGCTATGCGCGGCGCGTGAGGAAGTCGCGAAGTGCGCTTTATAGCGAGGCGCTGGCGGAGTATCTCGCCCGTCACGCTCCGGATGCGGTCACGGATGCCTTAGACCAGGTGTGCCGTGAACTCGATTCCCAAAAGGACAAATTCTCCAGAGCGGCGGGCCGCCGCATCTTGACACGGACGCCATGGTAAGCATATCGCAGGGAGATATCTGGTGGGCTGATTTGCCGGAGCCATCGGGCTCGGGACCCGGACTGCGCCGGCCCGTGGTCATCGTGCAAGGGGATGCATTCAACCGCAGCCGTATCGCGACCGCAGTCTGTGTGCCGCTAACGAGCAACCTTCAGTGGGCGAACGCTCCGGGGAATGTCATGCTGCCGGCGAAATTGACCGGTTTGCCTAAAGACTCAATAGCGAATGTATCACAGGTGGTAACGATTGACAGGGATATTCTCACTGAGCTTGCCGGTAAACTGCCGCAGGCCAAACTCCACCTCGTCCTTGCCGGGATCGACATTGTCCTTGGCCGTTGATGGGCTGGAGGGGGAGTTTGGCATCCGGTGTGTGCTCATTGGCAGTGTTTGTCTGAGAAGGCGTACAAAGGAGGATGAATGGGAAGGAGCATAGCAGCGATCGCGATGGGGTTTGCTTTTATTGTGATCCTTTCGTTCGGGGCGGATGCCCTGTTGCTCCAAATGATGCCGGATGTTTTTGATGCCGGGGGGCGTGTGACGTCCACGCCGATTTTGATACTGATACTGGGCTATGTGGCCGTCTTTGCGGTGGCAGGCTGTTATCTCGCCGCGCGGCTCGCACCGGCTCGGCCGATGAAGCATGCGCTCATCCTGGGAGGACTCGGACTCGTATTCTCTATTGCAGGGATGGCAGCGTCCTGGGCCAGCGCTCCTGCCTGGTATCACATCACCGCCCTGGTTATGGTGATGCCCTACGCTTGGGTCGGCGGCTGGCTTGAGGAACGGCATCGGGCGCGGGCATAGGAGCGCACGTGGAGGTTGCCTGCCTCCCTGGCTCGGCACCGCTTTATTGGATCGGGAATGGCGGATAGGGTCGAAGAGGTTTTGCGGAAGTACTGGGGTTTTGACGGGTTTCTTCCTTTGCAGAAAGAAGCCATGGCCTGCGTCTGCTCCGGACGCGACTCGATCGTGGTGCTGCCCACAGGGGGAGGAAAATCACTTTGCTTCCAGGCCCCGGCCATGGTTCTGCCCGGGCTGACCCTTGTCGTTTCTCCGCTGTTGTCTTTGATGAAAGATCAGGTGGATTCGCTGCTGGAAAACGGCATCCCGGCCGCACATTTTGACAGCACGATCTCCAATGCCGAAAAAGTGAAATTGTATCAACGCCTGCGCGCGCGCGAGCTCCGGCTGCTCTATGTTTCGCCGGAGCGGCTCGTTATGGAAGGCTTCCTGGATTTCCTCAAAGCCGGCGGCGTGTCCTCGGTCGCGGTCGACGAGGCGCACTGCGTCAGCATGTGGGGCCACGACTTCCGGCCGGAATACCGCCAGCTGAGCATTCTGCGCGAGGCGCTCCCGGGAGTTCCCATCGGTGCCTACACTGCTACGGCCACCGCACACGTGCGGCACGACATTGCCGAGCAGCTGCGGCTGGATCATCCGGAAGTACTCGTCGGCAAGTTCGACCGCCCGAACCTGCTCTATCGCGTCCGGCGCAGGACGCAGTCGAGCCGGCAAATCAACGAAGTTCTGGAGCGGCATCGGGGCGAATCCGGCATTATCTATTGCATCCGGCGCGCCGACGTGGATGAGATGGCCGCGGATCTGGCCGGGCGCGGCTATCGCGTGACGCCGTATCACGCAGGCATGACCGATGAAGACCGTAAGAAGAGCCAGAATGCTTTCATCGAAGAGGAAGTCGACATCATCGTGGCCACCGTCGCTTTCGGCATGGGGATCGACAAATCCAATGTCCGATTTGTCATTCACGCGGAGATGCCCAAGTCGCTCGAGCACTATCAACAGGAAAGCGGCCGCGCCGGGCGCGATGGCCTGGAGGCCGAATGCTTCCTTTTTTACTCCGGCGCTGATTACCTGACCTGGAAACGCATCCTGGAAGATTCGGAGCCGAAGGCGTACGAAATCGCGCTGGACAAGCTCGGCCAGATGTACCGCTATTGCGGCGGCGTTGCCTGCCGTCACCGGGCGATCATGCATTACTTCGGCCAGGATCTGGACCAGGAGAGCTGCCGGGTATGCGACATCTGCCTCGGCGAGGTAGAAGGAGTCCCCGACGCGCTGGTGGTAGCGCAAAAAATCCTCTCGAGCGTGATTCGCCAGGGAGAGCGCTTCGGCGCCGATTATACCGCGGGCGTGCTGATTGGATCGCGCGAAGACCGGATTCTGGCCAATCGCCACGATCAGCTGAGCACGTATGGCATTCTCGGGGAAGAGACAAAGTCAGCAGTGCGGGACTGGATCGAGCAGCTCGCAGATCAGGATTGCATCGAAAGATACGGCGAGTACGGAGTGCTGAAGCTCACCGACAAGGGTCGGCGCGTGCTCAAAGGGAAAGAGCAGCCGCTCCTGCTTGAACCCGCCAAGAAAAAGGCCGCGCCCAAGCCCGCCCCCATGGAAGATTCATGGGAAGGCGTCGACCGAGGGTTGTTCGAGGAACTGCGCCAGCTGCGGCGCACACTGGCGCACGAACGGGCCATGCCTGCCTACATCGTATTCGGCGATGCGGCTTTGCGGGATATGGCCCGGAAACGACCCTCCACTCTATCCGCTCTCCTGCGCGTTTTCGGGGTGGGTGAGAAAAAGCTGGAGCAGTACGGCGAAGCGATGCTGACCGCCATCCGGCAATACTGCCGCGCCCACTCCCTGGAAATGGACGCATTCTCGCGCCGCAAATAGGAAGGCACATTCGGCTGCATGCAAATGGGCGCGCCAAGTGGGCGCCGGGCGCCGTATGGGGCCCAGATCCCAAGGTTATTTGTTCCCAAGCTCCGTCCGGCGGCCGGGCCCTACTGGCTGAAAATTATTAAAAACGGGAGTCAACGCTTCTTCCTGGAGTCGTCGGGTTCGTAGTACCCCTTTCGGGTCTGCACGTATAATCCCGGTTTGGTGACCTTGACCTCGAGCTTGCGATATTTGCCTTCGTGCCGCGGATTGTTTGGGTAGTAGCCGATGCTGTACTGGCTCGAGAGTTCGCGCGCAATGGCTTCATAGGCCGGGGTCAGATCCTCCATTTTCAAGGCCTCAAAGACCATTCCGCCGCTGTAATCCGCGAGTTCCGCGAGGTACTGGCGCCCTCCCATATAGTCTTCCGTGCTCGATCCCACGCCGGGGATAGGGCGCGACCCTGGCGGCTGCCCGGTAATCGGGGGGAACGTCTGGCCGGGAAACCGGCTGCGGGGAGAGCCCTGCATGTCGGCCTGGGTGTTGAAGTAAATGCAATAAATCGGAGCCTTCGACTCCTTGGCCAGATCGCGCGTCTCGGCCTTGGTGGCCTTCTCGCTCGCCGTGTCGACCCCATCGGTCAGAAGCACGACGGCGCAGCGCTGATGGGCGCTCTGGACTACCTCCTTGAGTGCCAGCCAGACGGATTCATAAAGAACGGTGGTGCCGCCTGGATGGGTTTTGCGGATGGCGGATGCGGCGCGCGCGCGGTTAGTGGTGAAGTCCTGCAGCAGAGTGACGTCTTCGGCGAAAGATACTATGGCCACCGAATCCTGCGCCTTGAGCAGATTGATGAAGCGAATGGCCTCATTCTGGATTCGATCCAGTTGCAGCTCGGTGCTGCCGCTTGTGTCCAGAAGCAACGCCACAGAGAAAGGCTCTTCCACGTCGGCGAAGGCCTGGATTTCCTGCTGTACCTTATCCTCGAAGACCTGAAAATCCTCCTTCGCGAGACCCGCCACCAGCTTCCCGGCCCGCGTCGTCACGGACACGGGGAGAGAAACCATCTCGACCTCGACACGGATGCTCTTCTGCTTCACGTCCTGTTCGCCGCCAAAGCACAGCCATAAGCTGATCAAGACGAGCGCGTGCAGCATCAGTGCTTTTCTCATTTTAGGAGCCGAGCCTTGTTACTCGTAGCGGAGGGCTTCGATGGGATCGAGGTAGGCGGCTTTGCGCGCCGGCCAGACACCAAACACCAGCCCGATCGAGACGGATACGACAAAACCGGTGACGACGGCCCACAGTGGAATGCTGGCCGGCAGCGAAGGAACCAGTGCCATGACCACGTAACTGGTCGCAATGGCCAGAACTACACCGCAAATGCCCCCGATTCCCGTCAGCGTCATCGCCTCCACGAGAAACTGGAAGATGATGTCCCGACGCGTGGCGCCCACGGCCTTACGCACGCCGATTTCCCGGGTTCTTTCGGTAACCGAGACCAGCATGATATTCATAACGCCGATGCCGCCCACGAGCAGGCCGATGCTGGAAATGGCAATGGCGATGAGTCCTACGGAAGCCGTAATGGCGTCAAACTGCTGGATTAGCCGATCGGCCGTTGAAAGGTCGAAGTTGTTTGGTTCATTGGGTTTGACACCACGCCGGCGACGCAACAGGCTCTCCACCTCATCCAGGGCGCTGCTCAATTTCCCCTGCTGCGCCTGAATCAGCAGGAAGTGCCAATCCTCCCACGGCATCATCTTCATCATGGAACGATAGGGAACGAGCACCGCGCGGTCGCGCGAATTGTCACCCATCGCTCCGGCTTTGCTCTTCTCCGTAATGCCCAGCACGGTGAAGGGGTGGCCATTAATGAGGATCTGCTTGCCAAGCGGTTCGCTGTGCGGGAACAGCGCCTCCTTAAGATCCGGCCCCAGCACCACAACGTTCATCCCATGCAGATCCTCGGTTTCGGTAAAAAACCGTCCAGAGGCGATGGTCGTATTGGACACGGCGGCATAGTTTGCAGGCACGCCGGTATATGAGAAATCGCGCGCGACATTCCCCTGATACTTGATCGCCACCGAGGTGCGCCGCGGGAATCCTTGCCAGGTGACATCCTGCACGGAGGGGCATTGTTCCTTAATGGCCTGGGCGTCGGCGACGCTCAGGGGCTTCCGCATCATCTCTTCTCTGGGACGGCGGCCCCCCATGCGGGGTCCCATGCCCAGGTGAAACGCGAAAACGTTTTCGGTGCCGAACTCCTGGACGATGCTGATAATGCTTTCGCGCATCCCTGTCAGGATCGAGGCGATTACTACGACCGTCAGCACCCCGATGATGATTCCAAGGATGGTCAGGAAGGATCGAAACTTGTGGGCCATCAGCGTCTGGAAGGCCATGGCCACGTTCTCTTTCTGCTTGAAACCGTTCATACCTTATTCTCTGGCAAGCGCGACGATCGGATCAAGTTTGGCCGCCCGGTGGGCCGGATAAATCCCCGAAATCAACCCGATTCCTCCCGAAGCCACGAGCGCAAGCAGGATATACCCGATAGTAATGGTCATCGGTATTGGGGTGGTCCCCCGGATTACTATGGCTATCCCATAGGCGAGCAGCAGCCCGAACGCGCCCCCAAACGAAGCCAGCAGGGATGATTCGATCAAGAATTGCAGCAGAATGTCCCGGCGCCGGGCGCCCACCGCTTTCCGCATGCCGATTTCCACGGTCCGCTCCGTCACCGTCACCAACATGATGTTCATGACCACGATGCCGCCCACCACTAGTGAGATGAGGGTAATTGGTGTGACAACGGCCGCAATCGCGCCCGTGAACTGGCCGACGGCATTCTGAATCGCCTCGCTGGTTAGAAGGTCGAAGTCATCCTCTTGATTCGGACGCAGCTTGTGCCGCGACCGCAGCACCACACGCACCTGGTCCTCGGTAGACACAAGAGTCTCCGCAGACGGCGCCTTCACCTGGAAGGCGAGCGATCGCTGCGCAAAAATCTTCATGAAGGAGGTGTAGGGAATGTAGACGTTGTTGTCCAGCGACTGTCCGAAAAAGGTGCCGTTCTCTCTTTCGACCCCGATGATATTGAAGGAGTCAGGGCCAATCCGGACCTGTTTGCCGATAACATCGACGGGGCCGAACAGCTCTTTGCGGATCGCGTCCCCGATGACCGCCACTGGCCGCGAGTGCTGGGTGTCAAAATTAGAAATAAAGCGGCCTTCCGCGACGACGAGCTCCTGGATCTTCGGGGCGTCTTCGGTGACTCCCCTTATGTTGGCGTCATAAAAAGTACGGTTCCCCACTTTGGCATCCGCGGGGCGGCTCATGTTGGTGCTGATCGCGGAACAATCTTCGCAGCGGTCCGCGACCGCTTTCATGTCGTCCAAATAGAGACGCTTGTTGCGTTTAATGACCTTCTCGTACTCGTCCTCCGACCTGTTCACCCGGGCAATGCGCGCGACAATGAAAGTGTTGCTGCCGAAGGTCGAGGTCAATCGATCCTTGACATAAGAGCCAAGCCCTTCGATCGCGCCGCCTACCGCCACAACAGATGCCACGCCGATGATGATGCCGAGGAGGGTAAGCACAGATCTGAGCTTGTGCGACCAGATCGAATCCGCGGCAATAGCAAACGCCTCCCAGACCGTCACAAGCGGGCGAGGCAACCTGCGCTCCGGTCGAGCCGGGATTGTCGCGGGCGCGATCGGGGCGTCGAGCTTATGAATTGTTGCATCCATACGATTAAGCCATTCCCCTGCCTGACACTCCTGATCGGCAGGCAGACAGAGATAGATACGAAATCCGGGGCCGGAAGGTTCTCAAAAGCTTTTCTTAGCCACCGCGGCACGCTCCGGTACCGGGGAGGGAATTTGAAGCCAGGCACCAACTTGCAGCGATTGAGGGGAACGAATGCCATTTACCTTCTGAAGAGCGCCCACCGTGACATGATATAGGGCGGCAATAGAACTCAGGGTTTCGCCCGCCTGCACATGATGGCGCCGCGCCGCGGCAACCTTGGGAGCGGATCCTGTCTCTGCCCGGGTCGTGGGCACTTTAAGCACAGCTCCGTTGCGCAGCGATCCCGGCGACTCAAGGTTGTTTGCCTGCTGGAGCGCGGCGACCGTGACATTGTAGCGCCGTGCAATACTGCTGAGGGTATCGCCGGCCTGCACATGATGAGCACCGTTGGCCGCAGGCGCCGATGCCGGCTGCGCTGCCGGGCGCCGGGCAGCGCCGGTCGCAGGAACCACCAGCCAGGCGCCGGCCTGCAGCGACTTGGGAGACGAGAGATTGTTGGCCATCTGGAGCGCATCGACCGATACCCCGAATCGAGCCGCGATTCCTGACAACGTCTCCCCCGGCTGAACTTTGTAGCGCCCGTTGAACTCAGGATCCGCCTTGAGGTCCGCGGCCGGCAGGGATGCGAGCTTTTCCTTGAAATCGTCTCCCATTCCCGCCGGCACATTCAGCATGAAGTCCGGGTAGTCGGGCGGGGTATAGGAAGATCTCAAAGCCGGGTTAAGCCTGGTCAACACATCCACCGGCACATCCAGCGCTTTCGCCGCCGCCTTGAGATTGATGCGCCTGGTGATCTTCACCTTGTCGTAGGCGAGCGGCGGCTCCAGTTCGACAGGGAGGCCGTATTTCTCCGGGTTGCGAGCCAGGATGATGCTGGCCATGATCAGGGGTACGTGATTTTTTGTTTCCTCCGGCATCTTCCGCTTCGAGTTCGCCAGATTCCAGAAATCGGATACGCCGCTCTTGTCGACCAGTTTTTGAATCGCCCCCTCGCCCCAGTTATAGGCGGCCAGCACCAGATTCCAGTCGTGGAACATGGCGTAGAGGTCGTTCAGATAACGCGCCGCGGCGCGCGTGGACTTCTCCGGGTCGGAGCGCTCGTCGATATATCGATCGACTCTCAAACCATAGCGGACAGCCGTTCCCTTGGTGAATTGCCAGATCCCCCTGGCCATGGCGCGCGACAGGGCATTGGGCATGAACAGGCTTTCCACCTGGGCGAGGTACATCAGGTCGCGAGGTACGGATTCCTCGCGGAAAGTCTGCACGATCATCTCCTGATACCTGCCGGAACGCGTCAAACCGTCGATGAAGAACTTTCTTCCCTTATCGAGCCAGAATTTCATCGATTTGTACACGCTCTCGTTGACGATCACCGGGATGTCGTATTTCGAGTTAAGGATGTCCGCTTCGACTGCGTCCTTGAGGGACGGGTCAACCTGGATCGGTATCAGATCCACTTTCTCCAGCTCATCGAGGACGGCGCGCTCCGGATTGGATATCTCACTGTCGTCCGGTCGCAGATAGCGGGATTCGTCCCGCTGGATGCGCAGGATGAGATCCTGGAAATAGCGATTGAGTACAGGCGTGGAACTGATGTCCCATTCGGATTCCAGGAGCAGGTCGACGGCTGTATCGAACTCGATGCGCGCCCGCGCTGAATCGCCCGCCTTGATCAAGCTGGATCCTTCGAGATAGCGCGCCTCGCTGGTGCGCATCATGGCAAGCATCTTGTCGGGAATATTGGGATCATCCGGAAGATACGCAGCGACGTTACTTGCGGCCTTGCTGTCTATGAGCGAGGAGGCGGCTCCGAGGATGACACGCTGAGGTTGGCAGAGGACCAGCGTGGGCGCAAAAAAAACGCATAGTCCCGCGAGAGCGGGAATGGGAGAATACCGCTTCATGGTTTTGCAGTCGGACCGGCTACTTTTTGATTTCTTGGGTCGCAGCAACCGGAGATAGTTTTCCGGTCGTCATCAACACTCTTGCTTCCGGCAACACTTCCAAGGCTTTCTGTACCTGAGTATCGCCCTGGATCGCCACGCGGAAACCCTCCTGCAGCCCGAAGGAGGATGTAAAGATTTCCTGTTTGATGCGCCGCTTGATGAACTCGATGTTATCGGTGAGGTCCTGGCCGGTGAATTCCACCTTCCGGTTGCGCAGGAATTCTTTGAAATCGTCCAGAATAGCATCGGTGATTTCGAGCCTGGCAACCGACGCCGCATCCTCGCGTGGCGTGGCCGGTTTTACCTCATCGTTCTTGATTGGCAGGCGAAAATTGCTGGCTGCCGGTACCTGCCCGGAGGCAAGGCGGCGCGCATATTCGAAAAATATGTCTTTTGTATTTAATAAGGCTTCGAACCGGTTGAGTTCGCGTAAAGAGACTTTTACGTCCGGGGTAATGCCGCCGCCGCCGAGAACCTGCCGGCCGCTGTCGGTGGTCTTGATTTCGTGCGGTCTGCTCTCGCTGCCAGGGGCATCCGGCAGATTGTAGTAGTCGAATGCCGAGCCGGAATAATCCCGCTGGATCAGGCGCCCGCTCGGAGTGTAATACCTCGCCGTAGTCAGCGCCATCCCGGTATCGTTTTCCATCGTATAAACGGACTGCACCAACCCCTTGCCGAAGCTGATCTCACCCACAATCAGCGCCCGATCGTGATCCTGCAGGGCGCCGGCCACGATCTCCGAGGCGCTCGCGCTATGCTTGTTGATCAGTACCACCAGGGGGACCTGGATCTTCTCCAGGCTGGGCGCGAGGTAGCTTCGGGCCGAACCCTGAATCCGGCCCCTGGTGGAAACCACCAGATCGTTTTTGCGAATGAAGAAATCCGTGACATCGATCGCCTGATTCAGCAGACCGCCGGGGTTATCGCGCAGGTCCAGAATCAGGCCGGAAAGCTTGCTGGCCCCAAGCTTGTCCAGCTTCTTCCCCAGCTCTTCGGCGGTCGATTCGGAAAAGCGGTCGATCTTGATGTAGCCCACACCAGGCCTGACCTCGAAGGCATAAGGGACGGTGATGATCGGGATCTCATCCCGCTCGACCTTGAACTGCAAAGGATTGCGGATGCCGGGCCGCTCAATGGTGACATCCACGGTAGTCCCGCGCGGGCCGCGCAGATGGTCGACGACCTCATCCTGGGTCCAATCATCAATGCTTTCACCGTTGACCTTGGCGATCACATCGCCGGCGCGCAGGCCGCGCCTTTCAGCGGGAGAGCCGATCGAAGGCGGTTCCACGATCACGACCTTGCCGCGATCGCTTCTCGGGATAAGAGCCCGGACACGAATGCCGAGGCCAAAGTATTTGCTGTGCTGATCTTCACGCAGGCGCGCGAACTCCTTGGGATCGAAAAAGCTGGAGTGCGGGTCCAACGTGCGCAGCATCCCTTTGATTGCGCTGTACACCAACTTGTCTGCGGTGACATTGTCGGCATGGTTCTTTTGGATGACGTCAACGGCTTCGGTAAACTCGCGCAGAAACTCGTTATGAGAACTCTGTGCAGGCCCGGATCCCGCTGCGACGCGACCTCCAAGGAACCCACCCGCCAGGGAGGAAGCCAGAACAATCAGAATCGCAAGGACCGCAAATCTATGTTTCATAAGGAGATTGCTCCAAATCTAGGGCTACGCATCAAGTCGAGTATAACATGCAGTCTCGGGGGTAGCAAGGCGAAGAAGGAAGAAGGCAGAAGTCAGAATAGAGAATACAGAATACAGAATAAAGAATAAAGAATACGGCAGGTAGAATAGCCGGGCGGGCACTCAAGAGTAGGTATGAGAAAGCACGCCAGATCTTCAGCCAGGCACAATAGAGTCCCATCGCCCTCCTTTTCCGAGTCCTGACTTCTTTATTCTGAATTCTTCATTCTGACTTCTGTCTCCTTCCTCCATTCCTTGACTTGATGTGTACCCTAAACTAGACTTGCTCTAGCCACAGCGCTGCTCCTGTCTGGAGCAACAGAAAGCAGGTAACAGTATGGGCTCCCTGGGTATGCAGGAAATTATCGTGATTTTCGTGCTGGCTCTGATCATTTTCGGGCCGCGAAAATTGCCGGAAATTGGAAAGTCGCTCGGGAAAGGGCTCCAGGAGTTCAAAAAGGCCTCCAATGATCTGAAACGGACCTGGGAAGAGGAAGTCCAGCTCGAAAAGGAAAAGGAAACGATGAATACTCTTCTCAAGGACACCTCGGCCGATATTAAAAAAGATCTCTCTGTCGATGTCAAAGATGCTAATGAGCGACATGACGACTGAGCTCGAACCCGAGACTGGCCAGACCGAGCCGGAACAAGAAACCGGCAAGATGTCTTTTCTCGACCATCTGGATGAGCTCAGGAAACGTCTGGTCCGCATTGTTACCTATCTCGGCCTCGGATTTATCGTCTGTTGGGTCTATCACAAGCCAATCTACCGCTTCATCCAAAGACCGATCGAGGAATCGCTCAAGCCAAGCGGGACGAGGCTGATTTTTACCAATCCTACCGACGCCTTCGTTCTCTATATGAAGGTCGCTTTCGTCGCGAGCATCTTTGTGACGGTCCCGTTGTCGCTGTACGAGGTCTGGAAGTTCATTGCTCCCGGTCTTTATCGCCACGAAAAGCGCTACGTGGTCCCCTTCCTGGTCTCCTCCGTGCTTCTGTTTCTGGCCGGCGGCGCTTTCTGCTACGTATATGTCCTCCCTCAGGCCTATGGGTTTCTCATTGGATTCGGCAGCGACTTTCTGCCGATGATCACGATCAATGAGTATTGGGACATGACGCTGATGATGCTCCTGGGCTTTGGATTGATCTTCGAAATGCCCGTGATTGTGGCTTTCCTTTCCCTGTGGGGGCTGGTCAGCGCGCACTTTCTATGGAGCAAATTCAAGTATTCGATCGTCATCATGGTTAGCCTTGCTGCCATCATTTCGCCGACCGGCGATGCGTTCAACCTGATGATCTGGTCCGCGCCCATGATCGTCCTCTACCTTCTCAGCATAGGCGTGGCTGCGATCTTCGGCTGGCGCCGCAAGAAGCGGGAAGCCTCCTCCTAAGAGAATCTCAACAGCTCAGCGCAGTATCCCATGCATCGGGGGGCGCACCCAGGCGCATGAAAATTAATGGCCTTTTTAAGGCAGCCACGAATGACACGAATGGGCGCGGACTTTCGAGCCAGCAAGAGTTAGTGTCATTCGTGGCTGCTTTTGCAGTTTCTGGTTGAGTTATTTTCGGAACAGGCGGCAGAGAATCGAAGTGTCATAATGACTGCATTCTCCGTGCTCTTTGCGTTGAGGTTTTTGTTGCGGATATACTTCAGGGCCGGCGGAAGTGGTCCTCGATCAGATGCAGGATTTCATCCGAAGTGTGAGCGGAGTGGATCGCGGCGCGCAGGCGCGCCCCGCCGGGAATACCCCTGGAGAGGTAGCCGCCTACTCGTTTCATTTTTCCTACCGCGACGATCGGGGTGCTACGCTGTGCCAGGCTCGTGAGGAAAGAAAGCATAAAATCCGCTTTTTCCTCCACGCTCACTTGACGCACGACATTTCCACCCATGAAATCATGGCACTGCCGCATCAGCCAGGGATTGCTCAGGACGCCGCGTCCGATCATTACCCCATCCACGCCGGTTTCGCGGAACATGCGCTCTGCATCAACGGGCTCGAAGATGTCTCCATTGCCGATGATCGGGATTTTGGCTGCCTCCTTGACGCGCGCAATCGCGGACCAGTCGGCCTGGCCGGCAAATAAATCGCAGCGCGTCCGGCCGTGGACGGTAAGAGCTTCGACGCCGCAGCCCTCGGCGAGTTTCAGGACTTCGATGGCATTGATGCTGCTCTGGTCCCAGCCCGTGCGGATCTTTGCCGTAAGCGGAATCGTCACCGATCTGCGGACCGCGGAAAAAATCGTCTCAAGCAGGGGAAGATCGCGGAGCAGGTTGCTGCCACCCCCCTGCTTGACGACCTTTTTGACCGGGCACCCCGCGTTGATATCGACGAGGTCGGCGCCCATGTCCTGCACCATGGCCGCAGATTCCGCCATGCGCGCCGGATCGGAGCCAAAAATCTGGATGGAAACCGGTCGTTCGCAATCCTCGAAGCGGGTCAGGTGCAGAGTCCGGTCCTGGTGGCGAGTCATTCCCTCCGTGCTGACGAGTTCCGACACAACCAGGCCACATCCCCCGAGAGACTTGATCGCCCGGCGGAAAAGAGAATCCGTGTGTCCGGCAATCGGTGCCAGCACCAGAGGCGGATTGATCTCGACATCCCGGATCCTTAACATGGGGAACGATTATAGCATTGTACCCACGGGTGAACGCCGTGGCGGCCGTTAAAACACGCAAAATCCAGCGTTCGTACGTATTACGAGCGCGCGAGCGGTTCTTGGATTCTCGGACGGGCTCCTAGCAGTTGTGCTGGAGCTCCGGGTGGTGAATAATTGCCCCCATGGTTTATCCACCGGGGCAGGGAAAATCGGGCGAATACCTGATGACACTGTGGCGCGGCTACCTGGAGCAGTTTGCTGAGCGCGAGGGGGATGTTCCTGCGCAGGTCGTAGTCACCTCGTATCATGCCGCGGAGCTGTTCGGATTCCTGTCTCTTTCGCTTGACCGCGATCGGAAGCTCAGAAACCTGATTGACACGCGCCTGGAACACTTCCGTGAAGGCAGGCGCAGAGCGGAAGGATTTGACGATTGTCTGGTCAACGCCACGTTCGCAATCTACAACCACATGAACACGCTGTGCCTCCAGTTCTGCTCCGGCAACGATTCCGCCGAGAGCCTCATCCGCAGCGTGGACGAGAATGTGCACGATCGAGTTCAGGATGCGCTGCAAATGGAACGCTCTGCCGCAGCCTTGCGCGCGGCTTTCCCTCTGCTCAGCCTGATTACGCTGGTGCTAGGAGAAGGGCCGCCTGTGACGGCCGCCATCCGGCAGGTAGAAGAGCGGTTCGCCGCCGCGTCCGGTCGTGCGAGCACGGCGATGGACCATCTTCTGAATGCCCTGTACCGGTTGGTGGAAATGATGCAGCTCTTCGTTATCCTGTCAGATGTCGAGCTCAAAGGCCAGGTCCAACAAATTGCCACAGTATTTAAAGATGAGGACCAGACCCCCGATTTGCAGCTGAAGCTCCGCAACGGCTTCTGCCGGCTGTTCGAACTTGGCCACCTCCTGACCACTCACCTCGACGCCATTCTCGCCTGAGTCTCATTCACGAAGCAAATAGCCTGCCGCATTCATAGTTCGCTGTGGTAAATCCCCAGCTCGGCCGAGGGACGCTCAGAGTCTGACGATTTCGGGAGTGTGAGAATACGCACCGCGAAGGCCGCCGAGACGATCTGTTTATGGACGCGCAGCGCATAAGGACTCCGGAGGCGTATCTTTGTGCCTCACCTTCGGCGCTCGTTTTTGCGGTTGCCGTGGTCCCCGGCCTCACGGCCGGGGCTATTTCCTGCCGGCGCTTCGCGCCTGATTTCCCTCTTGCACCTTGTGAAGCCAGTGCGATCCGCCCGCAGCCCGCTCGCACGTAATACCGGAAGGCAATCACCGCCTACTGCAGGCGTTTCGCACCTGGATGCCTTCCGGCGCGCCGCGAAGTTCAGCGTGCGCTGCTCGCAGCCCACTCGTGAGTAATGCTGGAATGCATCCACCGTTCGCGGAATTCTTAGCCTCGAAGATGCGGAAGGTAATAGCCCCGGCTGTGAGGCCGGGGTGACGGATAGACGCATTTGTCGAGCACCGGTGCGGCACTTTGTTGGTTTGGGTTCAAAAAATTCAGGCTAAATTCAAAATATTGGATTTTTCGAGGCAGTCCGCATGTTTCGTCACAGGCTTATGATCATCATAATCTCAAGATAAATAATAACTTAGCATGTGCACCTGCGATGCTGCCGGGGTTGGCATGCGAAATGCTTTAGTATTGTTGGTAATTTCCCGTGATCCAAGCTCAGTCTCAGAGCTAGGTGTATCGGTGAGGAGTCTTTCGCGGTCCCTTCCCGCGATGCCAGGGATCTCCAAGGCGATGCTGATTTAGTTCGAGACTGAGCTTGGCAAAACGAAATTTCGCAAACCGCGAAGACCTCCAAAGCCTCGAGAGAGTGGTTGCCGGTTCTCAGGGGTTTTGGAGGTCTTCGCGGTTTTGTATTTGTGCAGGTTTATTTCGGGGGCTCGCCGGCCTGAGGCTCCTCGCTGCCGGTGGATGGTTTGGCCGGCGCAAGCGTAACGGAAGCGCAGTTTTTCTCGATGAATCCGGCAAGGTCGGATTGGGATCCTCCGAAATAGGCATCGCGGACGTGCTCGATGATTCCCTTGAGGGCCTGTTCGCGGCTGAGGAGGGCTGAATAGAGGTAGGCCTTTCCTTTCTTGCGCTGAGCGAGGATTCCCTTCCGGTGCATCTTTTCCAGCACCGTCATAACGGTAGTATAGGCCAGGCCGCGCTCCGGGTTCACCCGCGACCAGACGGCCTTTACGCTTGCTTCTCCCAGCGGCCAGAGGATCTCCATCAACTCGAACTCGCCGGGGGTCATATGGGCTGTTTTCTTCATTTGCCGATACCCAGTTCACCAAATTTCTGGATGTATGCGTCCTCTTTCAACTGTGCGATAAACCGCTCCATTTCCGGTTGGCGTTTCTGCTGATACAGCACCGTCTTGATTTCGTTTCTAAGCTTATCATCGAAGGGGCGCACCACGGAAGCCTTGCGAGCATCGACGCGAAAGATCGCATAACCCTCGGAGATTTTGATGACCTCGGAGATGTCGCCTTCTTTCACCGATGCAACGGCTCCGGCGATTTGCGGGCTGAGCTTCGCCGTTTCAAAGGTTCCGATGGTCCCGCCTTTGGCGGCTGTGGCCCCTTTTGAATATTGGCTCGCCATGGTGGCAAAGGATTCCCCTTGCAGAATTCGCTTCCGATATTCATTCGCAAGGGTTTGCGCCTGCCCGTCGCTACTGTTCGGAATCACGATCTCACTCAGACTGACTTCCTCGGGCGTAGAGTATTCTTTGGTGTGCTCCTTGTAAAAGCGCTCGATCTCTTCGGCAAGGAGGGTGATGCGCGAGTCGACAAAATAGCCGATCACATCCTGGATGATCATCTCCTTCTTCATGTCATCGCGGAATCCGGCCAGGGTCATGCCCTGCTGCTGCAGCGCCTGTTCGAACTCGTCCATGTCCTTGAGGTTGTTCTTCTTGCGTAGATCTTCGAGGTAGGCGGAGACCTGGACGTCCATTCCCGATCCCATGCCGAGTTCCGTAGCTTTCTGCAGGATCAGCTTTTTGCGGATCAGTGTCTCGAGGATGTTGTCCTGTTCCTTCTTGATTTCCTGTTCCAGTTGATCGCCGGTATATTTATCGGCCAGTTCCTGCCTGATCCCGATCATCGCCCGGTTGATATCCGACTGGGTAATGATGTCGTCGTTAACCTGAGCGACGATGCGATCCACGATTTTTGCCGGCTTGGTTTGTGCCTGCAAACCTGAGCCCAGCATCAGCATCGAGCCCAAAAGCCATGCGATTCTTTTCATTGAGATATCCCTCCGCGGGAGGCGAGCCGAGTGCCAACGTACTTAAAATCCAGCTTTTCGCGAACCAGCTGAACCTTGATTTGGCTTTCCAGGGCTGCCAGTTCCTTCGCCAGCGCCTCCCTCTGCCGCTCCAGCAGCAGTTTTTCCTGAATCTGGTCTTCTACCTCGCTGTATTTTTGCTGGTGTGCCAGAGTTTTTTCTTCCAAATAAAAGATATGATACCCGTACTGCGTTCGTACGATCTGGCTGAGGGTTCCGGGTGCCAGGGGAAAGATGGCTTTCTCGAATTCTTCGGGCAGCTCACCCCTCTGAAACGACCCTAGTTCTCCCCCTTCGGCCGCAGTCGGCGCCTTCGAATACTGCCGAGCCAACTCCTTAAAATTCCTGTTTCGGTTGGCTCGGAGCAAATCCTGGATTTTCTGAGCCTGTTCGAGAGTGTCGACGAGGATTTCACGCACTTTCACGATGTCGTTGCGAACAAAATCCTGGATGTGCTCCTTGTAATAGGCTTCACACTCTTCCTGGGTTACCGAAAGGCCCTTGAATAGCTGATTGCGCAGGTAATCCTGGACTTTCAGACTCTCGATCATGCTCTGCTCTAGGTCCTTATCGCGCTTGAGGTCGCTGCTGCTGCCGCCGCCGTTGGCGGACAGCCTGTTGCGCATCGAATCAAGAGCCTTCGTATCGGGCTTGATCTTGAGCTCCTCCGCCTTATACAGCAGCAGTTTCTCCTCAATAAAGGAGTCCAGCAGGGCAGACTTCACATCGTCGGTCGCCTCCGAACTCCGCAATTCGCTCAATCGGCTGTCAAAAAAGCGCTCCAGATCGGCCTTGCTATAGCCTTTTTCACCTACCCAGACAACGTAGGGATTGCTTTCCGTTTTTGCTCGATCCCTCAGACCGCAGCTTTCAAGGCAGAAAAATGCAGGCAGGAAGATCAGGCCGAGCATGTGCCGCCGTCTTGGAGGCATAGCCGACTCTCCTAATCCGGACATCAATGCCTACTGACAAAACTCAAATAATAGCGAATGGCCGCGGGAAAGTACACACCCTACTCCATGAAGGCTCAACCCATAATCATAAACGAAAATACCCCCCGGATAGCTGCAAAATATCTTCCCACCCCTCCCCCCATCCCGAATGCAAAGCAAGAGCAGCCTCGAAGGACACAAACCAGGTCGTGTCCTCGGTGGTTACTCTTATCTTTATAGTGTTTGCCGGCCGGTTATTGGCGGATCTGGTCCAGGGTCTTGTGGATGGAATCGAATAGGGCCTGGGGGTGAAGTTCTTCGGTTTCCATGGTAAGCACGCCCTGGGGCGAAAACGAGGCGCGTTTGTTGCGCGATACGAGCGCCAGAAGCTTCTGGGCGCTGACCTTGGACTGATCCACAAAACGGAAATGGATGTGGTTGCGGCCGCGTTCGATCGTGTGGATCTGGAGTGCCAAAGACTCCTGCCGCAGCGCGGCGTAGCGGAACAGGAACTCCACCTGATCCGGATAGGGGCCGAAACGATCGATCATCTCCTGCCGCAGAGCGTCGAGCTCGTCGCGGTCGCGCGCCGAAGAGATGCGCTTGTACATGCGCAGGCGCTGGCTTTCATCGGCGATGTAGGACTCGGGAATGCGAATGTCGAGATTCAGCTTGATCGTGGAGGCAATTTCAACTTCAGGCTTCTGGCCGCGCAGTTCCTCGACCGTCTGCTCGAGCAGCTGACAGTAAAGGTCGAACCCTACGGCATTGATGTGCCCGTGCTGCTCTCCGCCAAGCATGTTCCCTCCGCCCCGGATCTCGAGATCGAGGGCAGCGACCCGGAATCCGGTGCCCAGGTCGCTGAATTCGCGGATGGCGGCCAGCCGCTTGCGCGCCACGTCAGAGAGCACCTCATCCGATGGAACAAGCAAGTAGGCGTAGGCGCGCCGATCCGATCGCCCCACGCGTCCGCGCAGCTGATAGAGCTGCGCCATGCCATAGAGGTCGGCCCGGTCGATGATGATGGTGTTCACTCTGGGAATATCCAGCCCGTTCTCGATGATGGTGGTCGCGACCAGGATGTCGATCTCATCCTCGACGAAGCGCAGCATGACGCGCTCGAGCTCACGCTCCGACATCTGGCCGTGGGCCACGCCGATGCGGGCCTCCGGGACGAGTTTCTGGATCATCGCCGCCATGGAATGGATCGATTCCACCCGGTTGTGCACGAAATAAACTTGGCCATTACGGGCCAGCTCGAGCTCGATCGCGGAGCGCACCACGTCGTGGCTGAACTTGAGCACTGAGGTCTGGATGGCCAGCCGGTTCTTGGGGGGAGTTTCGATCGTGGACATATCCCTCAGTCCCATCAGGGCCATGTGCAGGGTGCGCGGGATTGGCGTGGCAGTCAACGTAAGCACGTCGACGCGCGTCTTGAGCGCTTTGAGGCGTTCTTTGTGGGCGACGCCGAAGCGCTGCTCCTCGTCCACGATCACCAGCCCCAGATCCCGAAAGGCAACATCCTTCGACAACAGCCGGTGCGTTGCGATGATGATGTCGACACGGCCGGCCTCGAGATCTTCCAGGGTCTGCTTCTGTTCCCTGGGATTGCGGAAGCGCGACAGCAACTGGATGCGCACGGGGAAGGCGGTGAAGCGCTGCCGGAAGGTGTTGCAGTGTTGAAACGCCAGCACCGTCGTCGGCGCCAGTACCGCCACCTGCTTCCCCTCCATGGCGACCTTGAAGGCGGCGCGCATGGCAATTTCCGTTTTGCCGTATCCCACGTCCCCGCACAGCAACCGGTCCATGGGGCGAGGGGACTCGAGATCGTTCTTGACGGCCTCGATGGCATCGGCCTGGTCCCGCGTCAGCTCGTACTCAAATGCATCGTCGAACTCGCTTTGCCAGGCCGTGTCGGTCGCATAGCTGTAGCCCGGAACCATCTGGCGCTCGGCGTAGAGCTTCAGGAGCTCGCCTGCCATATCGCGCATCGATTTCTTGATCCGGGTCTTGGTCCGCTCCCAGCTTGTTCCTCCAAGCCGGTCCAAGGTCGGGTGCGCGCCGTCGACGCTGCTGTATTTCTGGATCAGGTCGAGGCGCTCCACAGGGACGTACAGCTTGGCATCCTCCTGATAGGTCAGGAGCACGAACTCTTTCGTCCCCTCCGGGAGATCGATGGCCTTCAGCCCCTGGAACCGCCCGATGCCGTGATCGATATGGACGACGCAATCGCCGGGCTTGAGATCTCTGAAATCCGAAATGAACAGCCGCGCCGCGCTCCGCGCGCGTTTCGGCGCCGCCGCCACCTCCGCCTCATCGAATACATCCGTTCCCGTCAGGATGCGCAGCGGCGCAGCGGGAAGGAAGAAACCGGCGTGCAG
Source organism: Acidobacteriota bacterium (assembly GCA_041501225.1). Taxonomy (GTDB): domain Bacteria; phylum Acidobacteriota; class UBA6911; order UBA6911; family UBA6911; genus JAFNAG01. Next base: position 20,633 of record JBGQNR010000028.1, on the reverse strand, counting down.
CGACCCCACCCCCAGCAAGACTGCGCCGTGGGCGACTTCCTGTGCCTGGCCGGCCTCATGGCCTGCGAGGCAAAGATGGACAGGGATCTCATACTCTTTAAGAATGTCGCGTACGCGCTCGGCGCGTCCCAGGTTGGCAAATAGAAAGACAATCTGTTCCCCGGCTTCGCCGAACTTCTGCAGATCGCTGATCAGGTCGCGGATGTTGCCATGATATTTCCGGGTGCCCTGGGACGCGAGGTAGAGCGGCGCTTCCTCGTCTCCGCCGTGCTCCACGCTGATCTCTTCCACCTGGAGGCGCGGGAAGCGCTCCAGGGCAGCTTGAAACTCATCGCTCGTGACGTAAATTTGTTTCGGCTCCAGCACCGGCTTGCAGGCTTCCACCCGGTCGACGAAGCGTTCGTAAAGTTCAGCGTGGTGCTTGGCGAGCGCCGTTTCCAGAATCTCGCGGTCGGAAAGTACCAGCCGGTAGCCCTTCAGGTAGTCGAAGAGCGTCTGATTGAGCGGATCGATGGCCGGGAGCATGAACTCGAAAGCAGGGAACGGCTCTCCGGCCCGCGCCAAAGCGAGCTCTTCTGCAAGGTGCTTGTGAAAGGGCTCGCTCCAAAGCCCGGGCGCCTCGGCGGCCCAGCGCTCGAGCAGCTGGCGCCGGACGCAATACTCGCGCATCGGAATCAGCTCGACCCTCTGCACTGCGGAGATGGAGCGCTGGGAATCGACATCGAACAGGCGCATCGACTCAATCTGATCGCCGAAGAATTCGATGCGCACCGGGTTCTCCAGGTGGGGCGGATAGACGTCGAGAATCCCGCCGCGCAGTGAAAACTCGCCGGGATCTGTTACCGGGTCGTCCTCGAGATACCCGGCCTCGTGCAGATACTCGCGCAGGAGTTCGGGCGAATACGGCTGGCTCTTGTCGAGCTCGAGGCAATAGGAGAGAAAACGCTCCGGACCGTGCAGCCTTACGGCCGCCGCTCTCACCGAAGCGACAACCACCGCGGGCGCATCCTGCAGCAGCTGCCAGATGGCCCATGCGCGCGCGGCAGCGATGTCGGGGTGCGGAGACAGTCCGCGATAGGGATCGACCTCCAGGCTGGGAAGAAGGATCACGCGCGGCGGCGTGGGAGAGAGCAATCCCAGGAAGAAGCTGAGCTCCTGCGCCAGATAACGTGCTTCGTTGCTCGTTGCGGTCAGAACCGCCAGGGGCCGCTGCTCGGCCAGGGCCGCCTGGGCAATCGTCAGCCCTTTAGCCCCGCCTACGGGCCCTTCAATGGTGACCGCACGCGTCCCCTGCTGCAGGCGTGTCGACAGGTCGCGCAACGCGCCACTCCGGGTTGCGCTCTCGAACACTCTCTTTAAATGAACCACGGTCAGACCAACTGAATCACGAACCCGGCGAATCGATCTTTCGCAGGTTTCGTCGTCCTAACCAGTCCTGTTGTTTCCCGATCTTCCGAACTGGCTGAGTATTTTTTCAATGATATTCGTCGTGGATGTGCCATCCACCATAGGGACGTTGCGAACGGCGCCGCCGGCCTTCTCCACAGTTTCACGGCCGACGATTTCGGAGATCCCCCAGTCGGCGCCCTTGACGAGAATATCAGGAACAATGGCATCGATAATGCGCTGGGGCGTCAGGTCGTCAAACAGGAAGACGTAGTCGACACACGCAAGAGCCGCCATGACCTCCGCCCGCTCATCTTCGGGCACGATGGGACGGTTTTCCCCTTTGAGAGTGCGGACCGACTTGTCGCTGTTGAGCGCAAGAACCAGCGCGTCGCCCATGGCGCGCGCCTGATTCAGGTAGCGTATGTGTCCGGCATGCAGGATGTCGAAACAGCCATTGGTGAAAACGAGCTTCCTTCCTTCGCGGCGCAGCCGCTGCCGGATCTCCACGACCTCCTCGAGGGTCTTGATCTTCTCAATCGCCATAACGAGCTTGGAGAATATCAGATGCCTTCCACCGCAGCAAGCAACCTCCTTCCCGGCAAATTATGGGGAAAAGTAAAATCTCAACGCAGAGGACGCGGAGAGCGCAGAGAGTATGATGCCTCCGCCAAAAGATCGCTGCGACATAATCGAAGCTTCGTCCTTGCATCCGCCGCCATTAGGTGCGAAAACTGTGCCGGCGCCCCCAAAGCAGCGCCCTAGGATTAATAATGACAAATCAATCATCAACAGCGGACTCGCACCACGTCCTCCCCCCACATTCGTCAATCGTCAATCGTCAATCGTCAATCCCCTGGTCCCTTCTTCTACTCACCTGCACCCTGTTCCTCTCCTGCACTCCGAATCGGGAAATCGAAATTGAAGAGATCGCCCACTACAACACCTCCGGCTGGGCGCACGACGTCACCCTGGATCATGGCTTTCTGTATGTCTCGGACCGCCAGGGCGGATATCTCGTTTTCCGCCGGGATGGAGATTACACGGGACCCAGGATCCATGCGCCTGTGCAGGATGTGATCTCTCTCGCCCCGCACAACGGCAGGCCGTTGCTTGCCTCCCGCTTCGAGGGACTGGTGCTGGTTTCTCCCTCCGGCAGGGTCGAAGATCGTCTCTCGAACGGGGACATCGCCAATGCCGTCGTGACGCGAAACGATTTGGCGTTTGCAGCCTATGGTTCGCATGGCCTGGTCATCTGCAGCATCGGCGCTCAGAGTCTCAGCCTCGTGTCGGAGCTGCCGACGCCCGGGTGGTCCCATGACGTCAAACTCTGGCGCAATCGCGTGCTGATGGCGGACTGGAACTATGGCCTGCGCGTCGTGGACATCAGCGTGCCGGAGAATCCGAGGGAGATCGGGATTCTCCCGTCGCCGGCCACGGCGATCTGCATTTCCGTTGGAGAATTGATGGGCAAGCCCGCGGCTGCGGTTGCGGAAGGGCATGCCGGCGTTTCGCTCGTGGCTCTCGACATCAACGGGCGCCCTGCTTTCCTCTCGCGCCACATCCTCGGACTCAATCCTGCCGATGCGCCTCATCCGGAGGCCGGCGGCTGGCTCACGGCGTCGCGTTGTGCGGAAGTTATCTGTTCGTGGCCAACTGGAAGCGGGGACTCGCGGTGCTCGATGTGCGCGATCCGAGCCAGCCGCGCGCAATCATGGAAGTGCCCACTCGCGGCACCTCGCTTGGAGTTAAAGCGGAAGCCGCGCCCGACGGCACGATTCTCGTGTTTTTGGCCGATGGTGAGGAAGGTCTGCGAGTGTTCCGGTTTAAGGGAAGAATTCAGACTACAGAAGTCAGAATACAGAAGTGAACTCAGAGCGTGACTCAAAAAATGAGCCAGCCTTATGAATTCTGTATTTTGCATTCTGTATTCTCAATTTCTCGTTCCGATTCCTGCCTTTCCGCCAATTATGGTATCTTGCAGCAACGTGTCCCAGCGAGGGAATACGATATCGAAGGAGATCCGTATGTCCTGTCCAATGTGCAAAAAATACCATGACTATACAATTGACGGGGCCTTGAAACGCCTGGCTGCCACCGGTCGTCGCCTCGAGAAACTGGTTTCGAAGCTGAGCCCGAAGCGGGCTGCAGCCCGTCCGACGCCCGGCAAGTGGTCGCCCAAAGAGATCCTCTGCCACCTGGCTGATTGCGAGATCGTGTACGGTCTGCGCTATCGCAAGATCATCTCGGAGCCCGGAGGTGTGCTGGTTGCATTTGATCAGGAAGCCTGGGCACGCGGCCTCAACTACCGGGAACAATCTTTGAAGCAGGCAATTGGCACATTCAGAGTGGTGCGCGACGGGAACGTGAACCTGCTCAAGTCGCTGCCGAAATCGGCCTGGAACAAGGCCGGAAAGCACCCGGATTACGGTGTGCTCACGTTGCGCCAGATCGTGGTTCACATCGCCGACCATGATAAGAATCATGTCGCACAGGTGGAACGGCTGCTGCAAAAATAACCAGGAGATTAACCTCTCAACGCAGAGGACGCATAGAGAATAGAACAACCGCCCCAGGAGTTTTGCGCTACGACCTCTGCGTTGAGGCTTTTTGGAGGTCCCATGATCCGAAAGACTCTCGTGCCTGCCATCACGCTGTGTTTGCTTTTGGCGGTATCCGCGGTGCAGGGGCAGAATCCGGGGCGCGATCCAAGCCAGCCCATCGATGAAGCCTACACCAAGAAGATCCTTGAATACACGACTGCGCCCTACTTCCTCTCGCCGCTGGTGAATTACCTGCCGGCATCGAAAACCGTGCCCACACCGCAGGCTGTGATCGGCGACATTGCGGGCGCCCCGGGGAAGCTCCCCTATAGCGCGGATGTCCATCGCTACATGCGAATGCTCGAGAAAGCCAGCCCGCGCGTGAGGGTGTTTTCCATCGGAACCTCCGAGGAAGGGCGCGAAATGATCGCGGTGGCGATCGCCTCCGAAGCGAATCTGGCGAAGCTCGAAGAGAACCGGGCCCGGCTGGCGCAACTTGCCGATCCGCGCACAATCAAAATGGATGACACCGAGGCCGACCGTCTGGTCGCAGCATCCATTCCCGTCTATTACATCACCGGGTCTTTGCACGCGCCCGAGACCGGTTCACCGACGGCGTTGATGGAGCTGGCCTACCGGCTGGCTGTGGATGAAAGCCCGTATATCAAGGCCATCAGGGATGGCCTGATCACGCTCATCACGCCCGTGGTGGAAACGGACGGTCGCGACCGGCAATGCGACATTTACAACTGGCACCTGGCCCACCCGAACGACAATTGGCCTCCACTCGTGTATTGGGGTCACTACGTGGCGCACGACAACAACCGCGACGCCATGAATCTTTCTCTCAAGCTCTCGCAGAACATTCTCACGGCCTACCTCGGCTGGAAAGCGCAGGTGATCCATGACCTGCATGAATCCGTGCCCTACCTCTATGACAACACCGTGGGCGACGGCCCCTACAACGCCTGGATTGATCCCATCCTGGCCGACGAGTGGCAGCTCACCGGCTATAACAACGTCATGGAAATGACCCGGTTCAACATGCCGGGCGTGTTCGCGCACGGCACATTCGACGCCTGGTCTCCCGGCTACATGAATTACATCGCGGTCGCGCACAACGGCATCAGCCGGCTCTACGAGACCTTCGGCAATGCCGGCGCCGACACGGTCGAGCGCACGCTGACACCGTCCCAATATGAGCGCACCTGGTACCGCCAGAATCCGCCGCTGCCGAAGGCGCTGTGGTCGCAAAGGAACAACAATAATTATCAGGAGACAGGTCTTCTGGTCGCGCTATCGTACTTTGCTGCCAACAACAAAATGTTCCTGCACAATTTCTATCTCAAGAGCAAGCGCTCGATCGAAAAACCGAAGACGGCGGGCCCGGCAGCTTACGTACTGCCCGGCGACGATCCCCGGCCCGGCCTGCAGGCCGAGGTTCTGCGTGTCCTGCAGCGCCAGGGCTGCGAGATCCACCGCGCCACCGCTCCCTTCACGGTATTGATGCCGGCGAAAAAGAAGACGCCGCCCAAACCCGAAGAAGCGGCCGCTGCCCAGGCCGCGCCCGAAAAACAGGTAGCTCCTGCCAAGAAGGAGGAACCGCCGGCGCCTCAACCACGGCAGTTTCCTGCCGGCAGTTACATCGTGCGCATGGATCAGCCCTACAGCCGCATCGCCGATGCGCTCCTCGACTACCAGTACTGGAGCCCGAACGATCCGCAGAGATCGCCTTATGACGATACCGGCTGGACACTGGGGGAACTTGCGAACGTGCAGATAGTCCGCATCACCGATGCCAAAATCCTCGATGCCGCGATGCAGCCGGTCACGATGGAGATCAAGTCCCCCGGAGGCGTGGAGGGAACCGGCGCGATCTTCCTCGTGAACCACAACGCCGACAGCGCGCTGATGACGCTGCGCTACCGCATGCGCAACGCTTCCTTTGAAGCAGCCGAGGAGCCGTTCGAAGCAGCAGGACACAAATTCAACCGGGGCTCGTTCATCGTGCGCAATAGCGCGCGCGGGGATCTCGAGCGCGCCGTCACCGAGCTTGGCGTCCGGGCTTACGCCGTCGAGAGTGCGCCCTCCGTCAAAACCCATCCGGTCAAAGCGGCGCGGATTGCACTGCTGCACACCTGGCTGAGCACACAGGATGAAGGCTGGTGGCGCCAGGCCTTCGACTTTCTGAGCATCCCTTACACCTACATCAGCACCCAGGACGTCGCCAGGGACTCGAACCTGAACGCCAGGTTTGACGCCATCGTTTTCGCGCCTGTGGGGCGCGGCCCCGCCTCCATCCTCTCGGGCATGCCGATGTGGGGGAACGCGCTGCCCTGGAAGACGACTCCGCTGACGCCCAATATCGGCAAGATCGATTCCACCGACGACATGCGGCCCGGCCTCGGATGGAATGGGCTCGCGAATCTCGAAAACTTCGTGCGCCGCGGCGGACTGCTGCTGGCAACCGACGACACCTCGGACCTGGCTGTAACCTACGGTCTCACCCCCGGCGTCAGCATCACGAGACCCAACCGGCTCAAAGTAGTGGGCAGCGTGCTGAAAAGCACCTTCGTCGATTCCGCCAGTCCCATTGCCTACGGCTATGGCGAAAGCCTATCCATCTATTGCAATGATGGCCTGATTTTCGGCGTGAGCAATCTCATCGGTGGCCGCCCGCGCGCGGCCAGCGATGCGCCGACGAGAGCAACCGGACGGGGAACTCCCGACGATCCCGACACGCCGCAGAACCGGGTCTATGTCGAGCCTCCGCCCGAACCCAAAGCTGAGCCCTGGCAGGCGCTGCCGCTGACCGACGAACAGAGACGCAACGGCATCAACGTCATCCCGCCCAAATTGCGGCCGCGGGTGGTGTTGCGTTACGCGGATGCCAAGGACTTGCTCGTGTCAGGCCTCCTGGATGGCGGGGGGGAGATTGCGCAGCGTCCGGCGGTGATCGATGTTCCGATGGATCGAGGGCACATTGTGCTGTTCTCCAACAACCCGGTCTGGCGCGCCGAAACGCACGGCTCCTATTTCCTGGTATTCAACGCCATCCTGAATTTCGACAACCTGAACGCCGGGAGGAAATTGGACGAGAAGTAAAAGCAGCCACGAAGAACACGAAGCGGCAAGCCGCGGCGAAAAAAGCTTTAACGCAGAGGCCGCAGAGAAAAACAGAGAGCGCAGAGGCCTCCTCCTGTTACCCGGCCTGACATCCGCGTTCATCTGCGTCCATCTGCGGTTGCAGTTCTCTGCGCACTCTGTTTTTCTCTGCGGCCTCTGCGTTGAGCTTTTCAGACACCTGTCCTTATTGCCTGCATCTCATCATCTTTGGCAAGGCACAACAAGTTTGTGTTCTTCGTGGCTGATTGTTGTCCGCAGTGAATTCAGGGCATGTTTTCGAAGAAGGCGGCGAGATGGTGGGCGGCTTCCTGCACCGCCTGTTCGTTTTCACCTTCCACCATTACGCGGGCGAGTTTCTCTGTGCCGGAGTAGCGCAGCAGGATGCGGCTCCGGGCGCCGAGTTTCGCTTTGCAGGACGCTTCAGTCTCGCGCAAACCCGCGATGTTTTCGAAGGGAACCTTCTCTCGCACGCGCACGTTGAGCAGCACCTGGGGGAAGCGCGTCACAGGGCTGCACAGGGTCGTCAGATCCTGCTTCTGTTGCGCCAGGATTTCCAGGACCTTCAGGATGGTTAACAGGCCGTCGCCGGTGCGCGCCAGGCGCGTCAGGATGATATGCCCGGACTGCTCACCGCCGATCACCGCACCCAGGCGCATCATTTCCTCGAGCACGTAACGATCGCCGACCGCGGTGCGCACCAGGTTGAAGCCGATTTTCTCGAGCGCGACCTCGAGGCCGAGATTTGCCATGACGGTGCCGACTACCGTGCGCGGCGCTCCATTGAGGTCGGAATAGCGCGCCAGCAGATAGAGCACATCATCGCCATCGTGAACCCGGCCCGCGGCATCCACAAACATGGCGCGATCTGCGTCGCCGTCGAACGCGATGCCGAGGTCGGCTTTCTGCGCGCGCACTTCTTCCTGCAGGGCGCCAAGGTGAAGCGCGCCCGCATGATGATTGATATTGCGCCCGTCAGGCTGGCAGTGGATGGCATGTACGTCGGCGCCCAGGTTCTGCAGGAACGTAGGGGCGATGTGGGAAAGTGAGCCGTGAGCGCAGTCCACGACCAGGCGCAACCCCCGCAGTCCGAAATCGGGAGCGAGGCAGGATCGCAGGTAGTCGGTGTAAAGATGTTGATACTCCGGCGCGACGGCGAGGTCGTACTTCACCGAATGGGGGTCGAGGCTGAAGCCGTTGGGTGCCGTGAGGTCGCAGGCGAGGATCTGCTTTTCCAGAGCTTCTTCCACAGCATCATTGAACTTGATTCCCTGCGAGCAGAAGACTTTGATGCCGTTGTCCTGATAGGGATTGTGCGATGCGCTGATCATGATGCCGGCCTGGGCCCCGGCTTTCTGGGTCAGGAGCGACACGGCCGGCGTGGAAACCACGCCGCACAGCTCTGCGAATCCTCCCGCGTCTTCGATCGCGTGACGGAGCAGGCCTTCGATCCAGGGGCCGGACACGCGCGTGTCCCGGCCGATCAAAAGGAGCGGCTTGGCGTGCGTCGATCTCAGATAACCCGCCAAACAGTAGCCGATCCGATATACATCATCCCGATCCAGCGGCGCCTCGCCGGCGACGCCGCGAATCCCGTCCGTTCCAAAGAGCATCCCCATCACTTCTTCCCTGTTTTATGGAGCAAGGTGACTACCTCCGGATTTACCTGCTTGATCACGATATCCGCCTCCAGATCCTTGCGGAACTTGACCTCCGGCTTCACGACTACGCGATTCGGGAGCGGCTTGTCACTGGGCACCGATGCCGTCGCCGTCAGATCCTCCGCCGCGAGCCGCCCCTTGAAAGTCACCGGTACCAGCAGGCTCACCGACACGAACGGAGGGCTGGCCGCAAGGCCTTCCTCGCCAAGCACCACGACCGGAATTCTGAACGTGCGCCCGGCGCGGTGCACCCCGATTTGGACGTCCACTTCCACCGTGACCGGGCTGATATGTATATCGTCACCCTGCAGATTAAAATTCACAGTCTGTTGGAAGGAGCGTTTCCGCCCTGCAATCGATAGGGGATCGGTTGCCACCTCCTTGAGGGGATTGATGTCGGAGCGCGGTCCGATGATATGCACGATGTCGGGCTGGCAAGTCACTTTGTAGAGGTCGAACCCTTCGGCCGTGACGCCAAGAAGCGGGACTTTGACCGGCACGTCCTTGGAAACAACCCGTTCCAGCAGAAACGTGAGGCGTGCAGGACTGACGCGGACTACTGTGATGCCTGACCCGGGGCTGGTGCGGATACCTTGAGGCGTTAAGGGCACCGTCAGTTCCCCCTCGCCGGCAGCCTGGAGATTAATGGCGTAGGCCATATTCGGCATGTTGCCCGCCAGATTGGGGACGCCCAGCACAGAGGCCTCCACCGTCGCAGGGCGCTCGCTCACGATTTCCATGTTGCGCGGAATCTGCACGACCAGCGGCACGGTGATGATTCGTTCCCCTTCGCCGCTGCGCACCAGCAGCCAGAGGATGTAGGCCAGAAGGAGGCCGGCAAACTTCAGCCACCAGTTTCGCACCAGCAATTCCCGGGCATAGTTAAGGAGTGTCCTCATCCCGCTTCATCCTTACGCAGATTCCTGGCGCTCCGTTAATTGTTCCTCGAGGGCTGCCGGCCGCTCCCCGTGCATCGCTGCCAGCAGCACATCGCGCAGACCGGCGCCGTCGAGATTGCGCGTGATCTTTCCTTCAATCGAAGCGGAGATGGTGCCCGTTTCTTCGGAAACGATGATGGCGACGGCGTCCGTTTCCTCCGTGATGCCGATGGCGGCGCGGTGCCTCGTTCCCAATTCCTTGCTCAGGTGCGGATCCAGCGTCAGCGGCAGGAAGCAGCCGGCGGCGATAATCCGATTCTGCTGCAGAATGACCGCGCCGTCGTGCAGCGGCGTGTTCGGGCTGAAGATTGTCACCAGCAAATCGTACGTGGGAATAGCGTCGAGAGCGATCCCGCTCTCCGCATAGTTCTTCAATCCGATGTCGCGCTCCACCACGATCAGGGCGCCGATTTTTTTTGAAGCCAGGGTGGTGGCCGCTAGAATGATCTCTTCGAAGTCTTCTTTGCCGGGGCTGCGGCGCTTCCCCCCGAGCCACGGCGTCCTGCCGATGCCGGCCAGCCCGCGCCGGATTTCATTCTGATAGAGCACGATGATCGTGAAGACGACGTAAGTGAAGAGATTCGTGAAGAGCCAATCGAGTGTGCGGAGGCGGTAGTAGCGGGTGAGGGCATAAAAGCCCAGCAGGACCACGAGGCCGAGCGTCATCTGCGCCCCCCGCGTCCCGCGCAGAAGCAGCAGGAAGCGGTAGACAAGGAAAGCGACGATCAGAATATCGAGGACGTCGCGGAACGAGTGGGGCGCGTACTGTGATAATCCCGAGATGAAGTCAGAGTACGAGCTCACTCGCTGCCCCCTTCATTGAGGAGCGCGTCCGCGACGCGCGCCGCATCGCGCATGGCCGCGACATCGTGGACACGAACGATATGGGCTCCGAAGAGAATGGATGCCGCTACCGCGGCGGCGCCTCCCCAGATCCGATCCTTCTTCGGGTCCGCCAGAATCTTGCCGATGAACGCTTTCCGGGAGGTTCCGATCAGCACCGGAAAGCCGGCAGCCGCGAGACGGTCCAGGTTCCGGATGATCTCCAGATTCTGCTGCGCCGTTTTGCCGAAGCCGATTCCGGGATCAAGAATGATCTTGTCCCGGGCTACACCAAGCGCCTGCGAATGTGCGACCGCCTTGCCGGCCCAAACCTCGATCTCCCCGAGGATGTCGGGGCTCGGAGGCAGGGTCTGCATGGTGCCGGGTTCCCCCCTCATGTGCATGAGAATGACGCCGGCTCCACAGGACGCGGCTGCCTCTCCCAGCCGCGGATCCTTCCCCAGGGCCGTGATGTCATTCACCAAAGCTGCGCCTCTTTCCAGTGCGGCCCGGCCGATCTCGGACTTCGAAGTGTCGATCGAGATCGGCAGCGGATACTTGCCTGCCAGCGCATCCAGTACGGGAAGGATGCGGCTCAGCTCCTCTTCTGCACTTACTCCCTGTGACCCGGGCCGCGTGGATTCGCCGCCAAGGTCCAGGATATCCGCGCCCTCCTCCGCGATGCGCCAGGCGCGCTCCACCGCACGGCCGGTTTCGAAAAACGCGCCGCCGTCGGAAAACGAATCCGGCGTGACGTTGAGTACACCCATGATCAGGGTTCTGGATCCAAGATCCAGAATCTGGTTACGGGCCTCGATTCGAAAATGCCTGCGGGAGCTGGCGTAGGGCATGCAAGTCATTCGGCAATGTCCCGCGCCCTTCCCAGGTCGCGGTCAAACGGGTTGACGGATTTGTAATGCCGCGGCATGCCGCCGCTTCAGGGTGCTGCCAGATTTAAGAGCGGCGTTGTGCTGCCGCACTCCAAAGCGCCTTCGGCGCCGAAAGAACGATCAGGCCGGCGCCGGTTTGCCTTTGGGATTGATGAGCTGCGGCAGTGGCCCGTGGGGAGATGTGGTTTTTTCCTTAACCGGGCTGCCCTCGGAGTCGGGGGTAGGGGTAGAGACAGGCTTCGTCTTGGCCATGGGCAGGCCCTTGACGAGGGCCTCGATTTCCCAGCTGTCGAGAGTTTCGAATTCGAGCAGCGCTTCGGCCAGTCGGATCAGGCTCTCTTTGTTGGACTCCAGGCAGTTCGAGGCGCGCTTGTATCCTTCTTCCACGATGCGCCTCACTTCACGGTCAATCTGAATCGCGGTGTCTTCGCTGTAATCCCGATGCTGAGAGATCTCGCGGCCCAGGAAAATCTGTTCCTCTTTTTTCCCGAAGGCCAGCGGCCCCATGACCGGGCTCATTCCCCACTCGGTCACCATTTTGCGCGCCCTCTCGGTAGCGACTTCGATGTCGTTGGCCGCGCCGGTAGTCTCGGTGTCGAGGAATATCTTTTCCGCGCAGCGCCCGCCCATCAGGATGGTGACCTGACCCTCGACGAATTCTTTCGAGTAGTTGTGCCTGTCGTTCACGGGCAACTGCTGCGTAAGTCCGAGCGCCATGCCGCGCGGGATGATCGTGACTTTGTGCAACGGATCCGATCCCGGCGTCAAAAAAGCGACGAGCGCGTGCCCGGCTTCATGATAGGCGGTCACTTTCTTGTCGCTCTCGGTGATGACCATGGACTTGCGCTCTTTACCCATGAGCACTTTGTCCTTGGCCCCCTCGAAATCCGACATCGCCACGACCTTGCGGTTATAGCGCGCGGCGTTCAACGCCGCCTCGTTCACCAGGTTGGCTAGAGCCGCGCCGGAGAATCCGGGCGTGCCGCGGGCCACGACGGTTACATCGACATCATCCGCGATCGGGATCTTGCGCGTATGCACCTTCAGGATGCCTTCGCGCCCGCGGATGTCGGGCAGAGGCACCACCACCTGCCGGTCAAAACGGCCGGGCCGCAGCAGCGCCGGGTCGAGCACGTCGGGCCGGTTGCTGGCGGCGATCAGAATCACGCCGTCGTTCGATTCGAAACCATCCATCTCCACAAGCAGCTGGTTGAGCGTCTGCTCGCGCTCATCATGGCCGCCGCCCAATCCGGCGCCGCGATGGCGGCCGACGGCGTCAATCTCATCGATGAAGATGATGCACGGAGCGTTCTTCTTTCCCTGCTCAAAGAGGTCGCGCACGCGGCTGGCACCGACGCCGACGAACATCTCAACGAAATCCGATCCGCTGATCGAGAAAAACGGCACATTCGCTTCCCCTGCTATGGCGCGCGCCAGCAAGGTCTTGCCGGTGCCGGGAGGCCCCATCAGCAACACACCCTTGGGGATGCGGCCGCCGAGCTTCTGAAACTTCTGCGGCTCCTTTAGGAACTCGATAATCTCGGTGAGCTCCTCTTTGGCTTCTTCCACGCCGGCAACATCCTTGAACGTCACCTTCTTCTGCTGGCTTGACAAGAGGCGCGCCCGGCTCTTGCCGAAGGAGAGCGCCTTGTTGCCGCCGCTCTGCATCTGCCTCATCAGGAAGATCCAGAACCCGATCAAGAGGATGAAGGGAAGCCAGGAAGACAGGAAAACATACATAAAAGAGGAGTTGGAGGTCTTTTCCATCTTCACGATGGCGCCGTTCTGCAGCAGTTCCTTGGACAGATCCAACTGCTGATCGCCGGGGACAACCGTCTTGAATTTCTTGCCGTTGTTATCCTGGCCTTCGAGATCCTCACCCGCGATTGTGACGGACTTGATCTTTTTTGCCTGCATGTCCTGGTAAAACGTCGAGAAATCGCGATCCTCGATGCTGCCATCGCGCATGTTGTTGAAGAGCTGCCATAGCAGGACGAGGGACACCACTACGGCCAACCAGACCAGGATGTTTTTAAGATTGCTGCTCAAATCCGAAACCTCCGATGGGTCTCTTCGCGTTATGCGACGCGACTACCCGCACTCCTTCGGGTACAAACAAGTATCCCGGCCGCAAAGCCCACAACTAACATTATACCAGACACCCTGAAGCGTTGCCTAATATAACCCTGCGCGGCTTCAATGTTTTCAGGACATTGCACTTTTCCTCGCCCGGGCGGCCGCGCTCCCCAATTTAGACGCCAAATCCGCCAAGAAGTTGCTCACAAATCGAACAATCGCCCGACTGGGGCTGCTTTGAAAAAACCGACCTCAGACTTCCGACCCGTAGGCCCCGGCCGCCGAAACTGTTGCAAAAGCGGAGCGCCAAAGGCGCGGAAGACAATAGCCCCGGGCGTGAGCCAGGGGTTTAGGATGCGAATGGAAAGAGCCCTGAAGGGGCGAAACGCGTGAGGCACTGGATGTTTCGCCCCTTCGAGACTCTTCGCCTCATCGTGCCAAACCTCGGGCTCACGCCCGGGGCTATTGCCTGATCGCCCCCACGGGGCTTTCGTTTCAACCAGCCGCATAGTTTTGAGACAGTCTCGCCGGACGGGGCTTGGATCTGATAATTCCAAGGCTCGCAGCGCCGTGCGCCGCACGGCGCCCACCTGCCTACTTTGTTTGCCTCCCGATCCGTCTTGCCTCCATTACAACAGATCGGCCGGAACCGGGATTCGCTCTAAAAGATTTTGCCGGTTTGAAACCAGGGATCCACACCACCCGGTCTCCTGCGACTACCATCGGCAAAGCCGCCCGGGCCGGGAGAGGGATTCTCGAGGCCAGCAGCATCTTCTTGATCTTGCGATGCCCCGCGCCCCCATATCGGTCCCCTGGCAACCGCGATCGGATGACCAGGATGGGGGGCAATGCATCGGGATTGAGGAGAGCGCAGCTTGCCGGTTCGACGCCGACCCATTCGCACGGAGTTCCCTCCTCATGGATCGAGGCGACAAGCTCAATTCCAGCCTCCGGAACACGGCAACATCCCGGCCAGGTAAGCGGGTATTGAAAACTCACTTCGACAGAGCTCTGCCCCCTGCGTAATTCCAACTGCTCCAGGTTGCGCTGGGCTCCAACGCCGCCGGGCAACTCGATACGCCGCCCGCTCTGCCCGGCCTGACACAACCGGAGGATCGCTTCGATGTGAACCGTCTCGATGCCGCGCGGCGATCCCAGCACTTCGCGCAGCGCGCGGCGCGCGACCTGGGTGCGCAGGGCCGGGGCCAGTTCGATCAGACGCTCAGCCGGCAGCGTGACTCCATCCGGCAGCAGGATGCGCAGCCTTTCATATTCCGGAAAGGCTTGTTGTTCGAGAAATTCATGAGCAGCGCGCGCCAGCGCGGCTTCACGGGTGAGCGTGGCGGCCAGCCGCGGGTTGAAGTGTTTTTCGAGGTAGGGAATCAGCTCGTGCCGGATGCGATTCCGTCGGAAGCGCAGGTCCAGGTTGCTCGAGTCTTCACGATAGCCGGCGTTGCGGCCGGAGAGGTACTGCAGGATCTGCGACCGGGAACATTCCAGCATCGGGCGGATGATCCGGCGACGGATTACGGGACGGATGCCTTCGAGCCCTCCGGGACCGCTGCCGCGCAGCAGTCGGAAAAGAACGGTTTCGGCCTGATCATTGAGGTTGTGACCGGTGGCGATCTTGTCGGCTCCCGCCCTGGCCGCGGCGCGTTCCAGAAATGCATAGCGCGCCTCGCGGGCCGCCTCTTCCAGATTTTTCCCGGCCGCTGCAGCCATGGCCTTAATGTCGGCGGATTCGGAAAGGAAATCAAGACCCAGATCCGCGCTCGCCTGGCGCACGAATTCCTCATCCTCATTCGCTTCGGCGCCGCGGAGGCCGTGGTTGAGGTGCGCCACAGTCAGCTTCAGGTTCATGCGCGCCACGAGGTCGTGCAGGCAGAGCAGCAGCGCCATGGAATCGGCTCCGCCCGAGGCTGCAATCAGGACGTGCTCGCCGCGCCGGAGCATGTCAAACTTCCGGATTGTCCTCAGCACCCTCAGTTCCAGTGCCGCCAGCCCAGACCTTTTACCCATGGTTACCCTAACTTTTACCACATTCGCGCCCCAGGTATTACTTATGTCTAAATACGATCGGTCGACGCTCTTTCCCACGGCACCCGAACCATGACCGTGGCCGGAGGCCGCGCCTGAGAGGGTCGTAGCAAGACCTCGTCCTGCCAACCCATAAAAACATCAGCGTTCATCTGCAGTTAAAGTTCTCTGAGTCCTCAGTTTTTTCTCTGCGCCCTCTGCGTTGACCTTTTTGGATCCTTGCGACCCGCGCAAGCCAAGTAGTACCGCGGCCCTAAAGTTCATTTGCTATAATATCTACTTTGCCGTAAGGAGGCTTCCATGACCTTTCCGTCGACAAGGCTGAGGCGAACGAGGATGAACGAGGTCATCCGCGGCATGGTGCGCGAGACGCGGTTGTCGCCCAGCCAGTTCCTCTACCCCCTGTTTGTCTGCCCGGGCACGGGCGTGAAACGGGAAATTGCTTCGATGCCCGGCAACTACCACTGGTCGGTCGATACCCTGGTGGAAGAGGCTCGTTCCGTCAAGGCCCTGGGCATCGGCGGCGTGCTTCTCTTCGGCATCCCCGAGAGCAAGGATGAACGGGGGTCTTCCGGCTACGACGACCAGGGCATTGTCCAGCAGGCCGTGCGCGCGCTCAAGCGCGGAGTCAAGGACCTGCTCGTGGTTACGGATGTCTGTTTGTGCGAATACACCAGCCACGGCCACTGCGGACTGGTGGACGGCGAGGAAATTCGCAATGACGCCACGCTTGACTTGCTGGCCCGGATGGCACTGTCGCACGCGAAGGCAGGAGCTGATATCGTGGCCCCGTCCGACATGATGGACGGCCGCGTCGGCGCGATCCGTTCGCTGCTGGATCAAAACGGGTTCACGAACACGCCGATCCTGTCGTATGCCGTCAAGTATGCTTCGGGCTACTACGGCCCGTTCCGCGAGGCGGCTGAATCGGCGCCGGCGTTCGGCGATCGGCGCAGCCATCAGATGGACCCGGCCAATGCGCGCGAGGCGATCCGGGAAGTGGAACTGGACATCGAGGAGGGCGCCGACATCATCATGGTCAAACCCGCGGGCCCGTACCTGGATATCATCCGCATGTTGCGGGACCGGTATCCTGTGCCGCTGGCGGCTTACCAGGTCAGCGGCGAGTATTCGGCGTTGATGGCCGCGGGGCGCCTGGGCTGGCTCGATCTGCCCCGGGTCATGCTGGAGTCCCTGATCGGGATTCGCCGCGCCGGCGCCGACATCATCCTGACGTATTTTGCCAAGGAAGCAGCGAAACTGATAAATCATTGACGATTGACGATTGACGATTGACGAATTGAAAACAGAATTCGAATAGTTGAAGGTTTGCCGGCTTATCCTCTTTTCGAGTCATCCGACAATCGTCAATCGTCATTCCTCCGATGGGAGTTGCTGTGGGAAAGCGTTCGAATGAATTATTCAATCGCGCAACACGTCGCATACCTGGCGGCGTGAACAGTCCGGTCCGGGCGTTTCGCAGCGTGGGCGGGCATCCGGTCTTCCTCCGGTCGGGTCGAGGGAGCCGGATAAAAGATGTCGACGGTGTTTCCTACATCGACTATGTCGGCTCCTGGGGGCCGCTGATCCTCGGGCACGCGCCCGCGCCTGTTAAGGCTGCCTTGCGCGCGCAGATCCCGCTGGGCACGAGTTTCGGGGCTTCGACGGAGAATGAGGTCATCCTGGCTGAGATGATCTGCCAGGCCGTGCCCTCGATCGAGAAGGTTCGCCTGGTCAATTCGGGCACAGAAGCGGCCATGAGCGCGATCCGGCTGGCGCGGGCGTTTACCGGGCGTTACAAGGTCATCAAATTCAATGGCTGCTATCATGGCCATGCGGACAGCCTTTTGGTCAAGGCGGGCTCAGGGGTGGCGACGCTCGGGTTGCCCGACAGTCCCGGCATTCCGCCGGAGGCGTCCGCGCTGACAATTTCGCTCCCTTACAACGATGGCGATGCGGTCCAGCGCGCGCTCGAACGTTATCGCTCCGAGGTTGCTGCCGTGATCGTGGAGCCCGTGGTGGGCAACATGGGTACCGTGCCGCCGGCGAAGGGATTTCTGCAGCGCCTGCGCAAATTGACGCGCGAGCACGGCACGCTGCTGATATTCGACGAGGTCATGACCGGTTTCCGGCTGGCGTATGGCGGCGCGCAAGAGCTTTACCGGATCAAGCCGGATCTCACCTGTTTGGGGAAGATCATCGGCGGAGGGTTGCCCGTGGGCGCATACGGTGGCAACGGCGCGATCATGGATTGGGTGGCGCCCCAGGGCCCGGTGTATCAGGCCGGGACGCTTTCCGGCAACCCGCTCGCCGTAGCGGCGGGCATCGCGACCCTGAAGGCGCTGAAGAAGCCGGGAACTTATGCTCAGCTGGAAGAGGTGTCGGCGCGGCTGGAGGAGGGTTTGCGCAAAGCCGCGCGCCACGCCGGCGCTGCGGTCGAGATCAACCGGGTGGGATCAATGTTCACGGTTTTCTTCACGGCAGCTCCGGTGACCGACTTCCAGTCGGCGTGCACCAGCGACACGACCCGCTACGGCAAATTCTTCCATGCTCTGCTGGAACGGGGAGTCTACCTGGCGCCGTCGCAATTCGAGGCCTGCTTCGTTTCCCTGGCCCACACGCGCAAAGACATCGCCACCACGATCCGCGCCGCTTCCGAAGCCTTCCACCTGCTCGCCACGTAAGCGAACAAAGCAACAGATCAACGCAGAGGGCGCCGAGGAAAGTTATCCGACAAAAAAGAGTTCTCCGCGCCCTCTGCGGCCACTGCGTTGAGGTTTTTAAAGCTTCGTAGGAATTGCCGCCAGGACGCGCACCCGCACCAGCACGATCTTCATCCCATCCACCTTGTCGATGAAGAACTCCAGTCCCAGGTAGCGCACGCTCTCCCCGGCCTTGAGCAGCCGTCCCGCGCGGGTCTGCAGGAATCCGGCCACGGTCGTGTATTCGCGCGATTCGGGGATCTTGATATCGAAAAAGCGGTTGAAATCCCGCACCGTAAGGTTGCCGGTCACCGAGTAGAGGTTGGGCCCGAGCTCATGCACCGGTTCGGTCTCGGTGTCATGCTCATCGCGTATTTCGCCAACGATTTCTTCGAGCACGTCCTCGAGCGTGATGATTCCTTCGACGCCGCCGAACTCATCGACCACGATCGCCAGGTGCACGTGCATTGACTGCATCTGCCGCAGGACGGGCTCGAGGCGCGCCGTGTCGGGCACGAAATGAACCGGGCGCAGCAGGACCTCGAGGTTGATGTCTCCCGGGCGCTGCATGGGCTGGAGAAGGTCTTTGACGTAGAGGATGCCGACGACGTTGTCGAAGCTCTCGCGGTAGACGGGGATGCGCGAGTAGCTGGATTTTCGAAATACGGCGAGGATCTCCGGCATCGGGTCATTGATGTCGACCGCGGTCACGTCGGTGCGCGGGATCATGATTTCGCGCACCTGCGTGGCGCCGATCTCGAAGACATTGTGGAGCATCTCCTTGCGCTCTTCGGCCATGATGGCGCCGGAGGAGCCGGCGATAATGGAGCGGATCTCATCCTCGCTCAGCGCGTGCGTGAACGGGCTGGCGTGCGTGGCGAGTCCGGCCAATCTGACCAGGCTGTTGGCGATGAACGACGCCAGGGCGGCGAGGGGGGAGAGGATCCAGAGGCACATCTGGATTGGCCAGGCCAGCTTGCGCGCGGCCTCTTCGGCGTGAGTTGCGGCGATGATCTTGGGCGTGAGCTCGCAGAAAATGAGAACCACGATGGTGAGGGCCACGGTGGCCAGCAGGCTCACCCATCGGACTTTGTCCGGCGGCGAATAGGTTGCGGCGAGGTAGGTGACCAGGCTGGCGGCCGCGATGTTGGCGATTGTGTTGCCGATCAGGATGACCCCGAGCAGGCGGTCGGGATTGGCCACGATGCGCTTGACGAAATCGGCGCGCTTGTCGCCGGTCTCCGCCAGGTATTTGAGGCGGAGACGGCTTACTGCCATCAAGGCAGTCTCCGACGCCGAAAAGAAGACAGAGAGAGCCAGGAAAAATACCAGTAAGGCAAAGTATGCAGCAGGCGCTTGCAATGGCTTAAGCGGTAGCCTTCACCGAACGCGCGTAGGCTTCGGCTAACGACCTGTCAATGTGATCTTCGACCGACTTCTCGCTGACACCGCGAACGCAGGCAATCTCGCTGATGAGTAGTTGCTTGGCGCGATCCAGCATGCGCTTTTCCCGGAAAGAGAGGTTCTTCTTGAAGCTGAGGTAGACGAGATTTTTCAGGACTTCGGCAACCTGGAAGATGGAGCCGGTGCGCATTTTGTCGCAGTGTTCTTTGTAGCGGCCTTTCCAGTCGGTAGCGGGTTCGAAGAAATCTTCTTCGAGGAGTCTGAACAGGCCTTCGCAGTCGACCTTGCGGCTGATCTTGCGCATGCCGACGCTTTTGACATTGGCGGTTGGGACCATGACAAGCGACGCGTTGGAATGGATCCTGAGCATATAGAACTCCTCGGGGATTCCATTCACCGGGCGGCTGGTAACCTGCTCGATGATGCCGACACCGTGGTTGGGATAAACGACTTTTTCGCCTACACGAAATTCCATAAGACCTCCGGGAATCTTCTATTTTACCGGAAATCCCTTCCATAGTCAAAACGGAAGCTCCGGGTAAGGCAATTCAGGTCGGCCGCGAACACACCCGAGGAGCCGATTTCGACAAACCCAGCCCCTAAAGGTGGCATTGCGCTACCTCAGGGTGAAAGCCCTGGGGAAGATGTCCACACCGGGAAAAGCCCGGAAAGGGGGCCACCGAAAACACGAGCAATCATAAAATGTCCATATTTATCAGAGGCTTAGATCAAGGACGCTCCATAGAACCCCGACTCACCTCTACCCCCTACTATAATCTCGACTTTCTAAACTGAGAATTTCCTACCCACTGCCTCTCCACATACATTAATTATGGCTTTCATCCCAATCCACAAGAGATCCACAGAATCGGAATTCCCTAATCCGGGCGTTGCAATTCGGCATCGCATTACCATAGCTACGACATGGATTGACTCCCGCCTCCCAATTACGCTACCATGCACCGCCTGCAGCGCGCATGTGAGCCACACAGCGTGCCGAAGTGGCGGAACTGGCAGACGCACGGGACTCAAAATCCCGCGGCCCTTGCGG
>JBGQNR010000027.1:0-41244 GCA_041501225.1 Acidobacteriota bacterium | reverse complement strand
GAGACATCGCCTGCGTCGCGCCGCCTTGCATCTGCCCCCGCGGCGCTCGGAACGCGGCCCCTCCTAATTCTCGGACGGGCTCCTAGCGAAGCTTCGCCTCAAACCGACAAGAGATCATGGCGTTCTCAGAGGATCTACGCCGATGCCGATTTTGAGGCCGCTCAAAAAACTTGCTTCATCCGTTACAATTTCACCCTTAGAAGATGTCTAGGCCGGAGGCGAAAATGGCAGATTCCTTGTTGAACTCTCTTCGTGGGTATGCCCTGTCGGTGATGAGGATGGTTATAGGCCTTACCTTTATGTCTCATGGGCTGCAGAAGGCGCTGGGTCTGCTCGGCGGCAAACCAGTTCCAATTTCGAGCCTCGTGGGATTCGGGGGCTATCTCGAATTGATCGGTGGTATTCTGATTCTGGCGGGCCTGTTTACGCGCCCTGTGGCCTTCGTGCTGTGCGGCGAGATGGCCGTTGCTTATTTCATGTCGCATGCTTCTCACGGCCTCTGGCCGATTGTGAATCACGGCGAGTTGGCGGTGGTGTACTGTTTTGTTTTTTTCTATCTTGTCTTTAGCGGAGCCGGACCCTTGAGCCTGGACCACGTCCTCCGCGGCGGTAAAAAGAGTTGACGCAACGCTTGAACATTCTCTTGATCCGGCCAAAATCGGTTTATGCCGATGTAGTAGCGGGGATCCCGATCGGATTGGCGCTCCTGGCTGCCGTCGCCGAGGGTAAGGGACATCAGGTGCGCATCCTCGACATCGGACTGGAAGCGGATTCCGAGGATGCCCTGAGACGCGCCATTGCCTCTGAGCGCTATGATATTGCCGGTCTGAGCTGCATGTCCGTCGAGTTTTTGGGTGGTCTGGAGACTGCTCAGTCCATTCGGAAACTGTCCCCCGCGACTCACATCATTTTCGGCGGCCAGCACCCGACCATCATGCCGGAGCTGGCCATGAAATCCGACTGCCTTGACTCTATCTGCCTGGGTGAAGGTGAAGTCGTCTGGTCCGAATTTCTCGACCGGATGTCGTCAGGAGAGGACCTCGAGGGTGTCTCCGGGCTCTGGTTTCGACGCGACGGGGAAGTTGTGCGCAACCCGAAGCGCGAGACTTACGTGGATGTGGATGCCCTTCCAATGCCGGCCTACCATCTACTCGAGATCGAACGCTATTTCGACATCGACTTCGTTCGTTTCCCCACCGTTGACCGGCGTGCGATCCAGATCTTTACCAGCCGGGGCTGTCCTTACCGTTGCATCTATTGCCACGACCTGTTCGGCAAGAAGTTCCGCGGCCGCAACCCGGAATTTGTCTGGGAGGAGATCAAGTTCCTGCACGATACCTACGGGATCCGCGAGTTCATGGTCGAGGATGATATCTTCAACATGGATATCGGGAGAGCAAAGCGCATCTGCGATCTGGTCATTGCGAGCGGTGTCAAGCTTGGATTTCAGTTCGGCAACGGCGTGCGGCTCGAACGCTTCGATGAAGAATTAATGAAGAAGCTGGCTCAGGCGGGGACGCATCACATGGCGATTGCGATTGAATCCGCCAGCGGCCGCATCCAGAAACTGATCCGCAAGAACTTAAAGCTGGACCGGACCAACGAAATACTCGACTGGGCACGCCGCTACGGCATCGAAACATTAGGATTCTTTATGCTTGGATTTCCCGGCGAGACCGTGGCCGAGATCAACCAGACCATACGTTTTGCCTGCAAGTCCCACTTTGACGAAGCCCTGTTCTCGATCGCAACCCCTTATGCAGGCACGGAGCTGAACGACATAGTGCGGGCCACGGGAAGTTTTGAAGGCGGACACGATATTCACGACGAATGGGAAGGCGTGGTGCGCATCAAATCGGCGCAGTGGGACAACAAAAGATTGAGGGGGCTGCAGAAAAAAGCCTATTTTCTCTTCTTTCTGACGCGTCTGCGTTTTGTCCGCATTCTGGTGAAAATGCGCAGCCCGAAAATGTTCCGCCGTTACTGGGCGGCGTTCGCTCGCAATTTCGTGCCCTTTTTCCAATCTCAGCGTTCCCGTGTCAACTGATGCGGTTGCATTAATATTTCATAAGGTTGAAATTGACTTTCCGGCCGATAGAAAATATTATAGGCTCTGTGTTTGTGTATCCTGTAGCCGGATTCTTCGGGTGACGGCCGCCAGAACAAACCATGGCGGCTTTTTCATTTGAAGCGTCATGGAAAGGACACGATATTGCTGTGAAATAGAAACTAAGGAGTAGGGTTCCCATGGAAAAGGAAATTGGGAAAGTAAAGTGGTTCAATAACGCCAAGGGATATGGATTCATCGAAAGAGCATCCGGTGGTGACGTGTTCGTGCACCACTCCGCCATTCAGATGAATGGATTTCGGACTTTGACAGAAGGAGATGCGGTGTCATTCAATGTGACCCGCGGCCCCAAGGGTCTCCAGGCCGAAAACGTTACCAAACCCGAGTAGTTCATACCGAGTAGGAAAAATACATGCCCCTCCAGCGGAGCACCGCGGAGGGGCATTTTTTTGTCGTCCCTGCCATTTCGGGGTGAAAAGCAAAAGATCAACGCAGAGGGCGCAGAGAAAAGTCATGCAAGGATTAGAAGTTCACTGCGCCCTCTGCGTTGAGGTTTTCACAATCCTCAGGCTATCGCATCGCCCTGCGGAGGTAGGCGCCCATGGCCAGGCCAAGCGCGATATTGAAGGGGAACTGCCCCGAACTGTAATGGCCGCACGGGAGTGCCAAGGTCGAATGCGGAATGCCCAGCTGAATATAATCGCTCAGCACCTGCCGGGACAGCCGGGGGAGAAATGAATAGTCATATCGCGCATGTACGAGCAGCGAGCTTTTGCCTGTTCCGACCAGTTTCTCAAAATAGGCCCGCGGACTGATCGGCAGCCAGATCTCCCGCAAGGTTTCCAGATCGATGTGTTTTTCGAGCCCCGCGCGCACGTGCCGGGTGGACAGTCCCGTCCAAACGACATCCGCAAAGTAAGTGGAAACGTGGTTTAGGACGGACAGCTGCAATCGGCGATCATGGGCCTGCGTGATCAGGGCGACACAGGAGCCCAGGCTTGTGCCCAATATGGCGAATTTGGTGTATCCGATCGACGCCAACCAGTCCAGCGCCGCGCGTGCATCCATGACCGCCTGTCGCACCGCCTGAAGTGTCCGGCCAAGGTTAGCAGAGAGCATATAGTCGGCCCGCACCAGCTCTTCCGGCATACGCAGATCGTGATACGGCAGACTCAGGCGCAGGGCGGAGAGACCGAAGCGGTTCAGCAGGCGGCATAAGGCCATGTGGCCGCCCAGGTCGCTGTTCCATTGAGGAAGAACCAGGACCACCCGGCCACCAGAATCCACGGGGAAGTGCCAGCCATGCACGAGGTTGTTTTTCTCGTATCGGCTGGACAGCGGAGACAGGAAGGTTAAATGGCCGCCCTCCTGATGGTACTCTGCGACCGGCGGGTAAGCATGGTAGAGGTCGCTATCCCTCAGTGCCGCCGCCGCGTACTCCCTCAGATGCTGCAGCGGATCTGCCGAGGTCAGGCCGTTCCCGACAAAATCGGTACCCCATTCGAAGGGTCCGACCGTGCGGTTCTGGTCTTTTTCTGCGAGCTTGACTTCCCAACGATAAAACAGGCGGTTCAGCATTAGTCGTGTGGAAGCTCAACGCTGCCGCATCCCTTCACGCAGGCCGATAATGGGATCAGGTTTAAAATAATAACCTTTTCGATAAATGAGCTTACTCGAGGGGGGCAGATACTCGACGGTGATACGGTGATAAGAATTTCTGGCCTTGTTGGATTCCGAAACGTAAGTGAGGTAGTACTGGTTTCTCAATTCCTGGGCGACCTGTCTGTATACGCCCTTGATCTGGTTGTAGTCGGTGGGGAAGTAGCAGCGCCCGCCGGTCTTCTCGGCCAGATCGGTCATTTGGGCCTCTTTTTTCGCGAAGAACTCATCGATGTAATTGGAATCTCCGAAGAGCCGCTGATAAATATCGTTGAGGATGACAACCCGCCGCTGCGTGCGTGCCTCCTCGCGCACCATCATGGTCTTTGAAACGATATATAAAGAAGCCTGGGACTGAATAATGGCCTGCACGGCCTCCTGGTATCCGACGACGCTCTGGTTGTTGAGGAAATCGGTCAAGAGGATGATGGCCTTGCGCCCATCGATGTTCTTGAGCTGATCCTGGGCAGCCTCCAGCATGGCATCGTAAAGATCAGTGCGCAGCCCGAGCTTTACCTTGCCCAGCGCCCGATGGACCTGCCGGATATCCTGGCTCCAATCCATCACCAGTTGAACTTCGTCCGAAAAGGTTATTACCGATATGCGATCGCCTTTCGAGGGAGTGGCCAGGGCATCGGCAAACCCTCCCGCCGCTTCCTTGATCTGTTTCCATTCTTTTGTGACCGTGCCGCTCGAGTCGAGGAGAAGGATGACCGACACCGGATTTGTGTCTATGTTGAAGTTGCGAATCTGCTGCGGTTGGCCATCTTCATAGACACGGAAATCATTGCGGTTGGGTTCCTGGATAGGTGCGCCGTCCATTCCAAAGACGGTAATCGGAACTTTGACCAGGTCGACGGAGACTGAAAAAGTGGGAACGTTTTGCTGTACCTGTGCCTGAAGGTAGGCTCCGATGCAGAGGCAGACCGCCAGAAGAATCATGATTGGAATTCGCACCTCGGACCCCCTCAGCATCAATGTCCACCTTCCTTGATCTACCATTCTATCACAGAGAAAGATTCATGACATGCGTCTCAGTTTCACCACTCAGGAACCTCCTCGCCACGAAAGCTTGCGTGGAGCAACGGCCTTCCGGGTCGTCCGAACCCGCTGCCGTCCGTATCCGAGTGGCGCTATCCCATATAGATCATTACTACTTACACACCTGTTCCCCGGTATGAGGCCAAGCCGGCCCATGCATTCGAACTCGCAGGACCAGGAGCAGGGAAATCGTAAAAATCCACGCGCTCCCATGCTGCAGAACCGCGAGGACCTCCGATTTCTTTGACAGTTGTGGACTTTTTGGAGTCTAATGATCAAGGTCGAGTAAAAAAATCTCCCGGACGGTTGCTGGTCGCGTCCCTAACCTAAATATCTTTTGTGAACCTTTCCGGGCTCCGATACGTATCTGGAGATGAGATTGGGGGAAAGCTCGATAGAGCAAGCGCAAGGGACAAAATGCCTGGGAGGCATCCTATGAATCGCCGCAGATTTGTCGTCACATCCACGGTATCCTTATTAGTCATCACCGCTGCTATCGCCGGTCTGGCCTATTACTCGGACTTTGCCGCCAAAGCATTCGTTCAAGGCGTGCCGAATTCCATCCGGTATCTGCCGTCCGATACCAAGGCGGTATTCGGGATCAACGTGCAGAAATTTATCGGCTCAACAGTTTATGCCGAGATCATGGCGAAACATGAACAGCAAATCGGTAAGGATTTGACCGAGTTCATCACCATGACAGGGGTGGACCCTCGCAAAGATGTCGATTACATCATCGGCGCCGGGCGGCCGTCTCAGGCAAAAAGCGCCGGGGTTGTGATCGCGGTGGGACGATTCACTCCTGCCACGATTATCAACTTCATCAACTCCAAAGTGACGCCGATCAAGGTCGACTATGCCGGCGCTACGGTATTGATGGTGCCGGAGACCAACAAGCTGGAGAAGGGCATTGCCTTCCTTAGCGACCAGGAAATTGCGCTTGGCGATCTGGAGTCACTGAAGGCCGTCCTCGACGTGCGCAACGGGACACTGGGGATCCTCAATAACACTACTATGAAGGATCTGTTGAACAAGGTGAGTCCAGAGGAAATGTTCTGGTTTGCCGGGGATGGCAGTGTTTTAACCAATGTGCCCGCGAACATGCAATTGGCGCCCACCCTGTCTGCCATCCAGATCCAGAGCGTATTTGGGACCCTCAACCTGAACGGCACCATCAGCGGCAAAGTCAGCGTGGTAGCAAGAGATGCGACGGCGGCCGGTCAGCTGGCTGATTTCGCGCGCGGAATCATAGCTCTCGGGAACCTGGCCGGCGGTCAGAACCCGGTCCTTGCGGATCTCGCGCGTGGGGTGCAGATTTCGCAGAGCGCAAGCCAATTCGACATCAGCATTACCTTGCCGTACGATATATTGCAGAAACTTGAGGCCTTGAAGGGCAAGTTTGGAGTCGACGCTCCAATGCCCATCAAATAGATTCAATTTTAGCCGATGGGTGAGGTTGCAAAGCCAAGTCATTGCCACGACGCCGCGATAATTTAGTTTCGCGGCGTCGTGGCTCTTTTCGTTATATGCCCTCTTACAGCTTGGTCTCTTCGATGGTTTTCCGGACCGAGCCGACCGTCTTGTTGAGCATCGCCTTCTCATCTTCTGTGAGCTGGATCTCGTAGATCTTTTCGAGACCCTTGGCGCTGATCAAGCAGGGCACTCCCATAAACATGCCGTGGACTCCGTACTCCCCTTCGCACAAAGCTGCGCAGGCGAGGATGCGGCGCTTATCACGGAGGAATGCCTCCGCCATGGTGATGGCGCTCCAGGCCGGACTGAAGTAAGCCGATCCTTTGCCGAAGAGTTTCACAATCTCCGTGCCCGCCTCACGCGTGCGCGTGGCCAGCCGTTCGATCTGCTCTTTCGTGGCAATCTCGGCTAGTGGAACACCACCGACCGTGGTCAGCCGGGGCAGGGGGACCATGTCGGGGCCGTGACCGCCAAGAACGGTTCCGGCGACGTCTGCTACGGAAACGCCCAACTCCATGGCGATGAAAGCGCGCCATCGGGCGGTATCCAGCGTTCCTGCCATGCCGATGACCTGGTGCTTGGGGAATCCGGTCAGTTTGTAGAAGGCGTAGACCATGGCATCAAGCGGATTGGTCAGGACGATGCAGAAGGCTTTGGGGGCGTACTGCTTTACGCCGGCGGCCACATCCGAAATGATCTTGAGGTTGACCGCCAGCAGATCTTCGCGGGTCATTCCGGCCTCGCGCGGCTTGCCGGCAGTGATAATGACGACGTCGGCTCCGGCGATTTCCTGATATTCGGTGGTCGCCGTGATTTTGGCGTCGTAGTTGCCGTTCGGCGCCATTTCCATCAGATCCAGGGCCTTTCCCTTGACCACATTGATATACCCGGGAACGTCGATGATCACGATGTCCCCGAGCTCTTTCTGAGCGGCGAGCATCGCTACGCCCTGGCCGATCTGGCCGCCGCCGATTACCGCAATCTTCTTACGCATGATAAGTCCTTTCAATTATGGAGCCGCCCCTTTCTACTGCCGGGGTGCCCGGATTAATGTTTGGCTCGACATCGCAGGCCTCAGCCCTTGATGTAGCCTTCCCAAGTAGATTGTAGCTTTGGATGGTTCAGCCATTCCAGGACGTAATCCGTAAAAACTGTCCCTGTGGAACCTCCAGGACGACCCGTGACTACGAATTTTTTCTCATACTGTCCGCAAATATCGAGCGCCATTTCCAGTTTTTTTGCCTTCTGGGGAAAGCCGATGTGGGCTAGAAGCATCGCTGCCGCACGCGTCATCGATGCCGGATCGGCGAATTGGGCACGTCCTTCCTGGACCATCCGAGGCGCCGAGCCATGAATTGCTTCAAACATCGCGTAACGCTTGCCAATGTTGGCGCTGCCTGCCGTGCCGACGCCGCCTTGAAACTCGGCGGCCTCATCCGTGAGGATGTCCCCGTAGAGATTAGGAAGGACGAGTACCTGAAAATCGCGGCGACGCTTTTCGTCGATCAGCTTGGCAGTCATGATGTCGATGTACCAGTCGTCGACCTGGATGCCCGGATATTCCTTGGCGACGCGATAGAAGTTGTCCAGGAACCTGCCATCGGTCGTTTTAACAATGTTTGCCTTGGTGACGCATGTGACTCTGGTCCGGCCGTTTTTCCGGGCATGCTCGAAGGCAAGCCGGCAGATCCTGTCAGAGCCCGGGTTGGAGATTAAACGGAAATCGATGGCAATGTCCGCATCGACTTCGATTCCATATGGGCCGAGTGCATAGAGGTCCTCGGTGTTTTCGCGGAAAAAGATCCAGTCAATTCCATGTTGGGGAACCCGCACCGGCCGGACGTTGGCAAAGAGGTCTAACTCCTTTCTTATGGCTACATTGCAGCTCTCTATGTTCGGCCATGGATCACCTTTGCGTGGTGTGGTTGTTGGTCCTTTGAGCGTCACGTCAAATCGTTTGATCTCAGCCAGGACATCGTCCGGGATGGCCTTGCCATGAGCGGCGCGGTTCTCGATCGTAAGGCCCTCGATATCCCGGATCTCCACTTTTTCCGTCTTCGCCTCGGTTTGCAGCAGATGTTCAAGTACCCGCTTGGACTCGGCTGCGATAGTCGGGCCAATGCCATCGCCGGCCAGAATGCCGATCCTGATGGGATGAATGGCTGCATAGTCTATCCAGTCCGGAGCGGATTTGACTACCTCCATCCTCTTCATCTGGACTTGAAGTATCTTGCCGAAATGCTCCTTTGCCCGCTCTATGGCTTGATGATCCATAAACCTATCCTCCGCGAGAACTTTTTTGAGGTCTAAGATATTCGCAATTTACGGGGAAATCAATGCGAATTCCGATGGATCGGTCTTTACCGATGAAATGACTTCAGGCCGCGGGGCTTGTGCTTCGCCGAGAGAGATCGGACAGCAAAACCGTTCGGAGGTTTTTGGGATTTGACAGGGAGCTGCTCCAAGGGTTGCCTGCGGCGGAAATTTTTCATATCGCTTTACTTGCCATTACTGATGCTGGTCAAGATACAATCTCCTGTGCCCATTGATGCTGGGCGCTGCATGGCGATCGAGCCTCGGGATGTTTGGATCCCAGGCCCCGTCCGGCGGCCGGGGCCTACTTGCCACGCTTTTGCGGAAGTCGGAGGTTGAAAGTCGGTTTTTTTCTGAGCAGATTAATGGAAGGGAGATTTTCATATGAGTGAAGGCATCATACTTGCGAAGTACTCGATGGGGATAGGGGACAGGTTTGCCCACCAGGCCGAGGCCCAGTTGCGGGCCTGTATGCTTGCAGCCGGCAATGGCGTTGAAGTAATCCCGGTATGGAACAAGTCGCATCGGGAACACAGCATCGTTGGCTCCAAGCCGATGGAATCCCGGTTGGCTGCGGACGCAGCGATAAAAAAACTGGGGTGGATGAAACCCTACTTCCTCGATGCCGACCATATCACGATGGCAACGTGGGAAGGCTACATCGAGGCTTGCGATTTCTACACCATCGATGTTGCCGAACAAATCGGGAAGCCTGCCGAGGCCGCAGCGGTGGATGCTTTCGTCGGGCGCCATCCTGAGATTACGGGGACATTGTCCATCCCCGGCATTGAAACGCCGTTTCGCATCGGACGCGACTTCGTCGCCCAAGTGGCTAGGAAATATCTGGCGGCGGTGCGGGAAGCAGGCCGGATCTATCGAGGTATCGAAGAGAGGAAAGGAAAAGGAGAATTCATTACGGAAGTATCCATGGATGAAACGGATGTTCCGCAGACCCCGATCGAATTGCTCATCATTCTTGCTGCCATCGCCGACGAACACGTTCCGATCCAGACCATCGCACCGAAATTTACGGGCCGGTTCAACAAGGGCTGTGACTACGTGGGTGATGTAGCCAAATTCAGCGAAGAATTTTGGAACGACGTGGCAGCGATTGCCTTTGCCATCCGGCAGTACGGCCTGCATCCCAATCTGAAGCTCAGCGTGCATTCCGGCAGCGACAAGTTTTCCATCTATGGCCCCATGCGCCGCGCGCTATTGCATTTCGATGCCGGCGTACATTTGAAGACCGCGGGCACGACCTGGCTGGAAGAATTGATCGGTTTGGCCGAAGCGGGGGGCGACGGCCTGGAGTTGGCGAAGGAGATCTATTGCCGGGCCCACGAACTGCGCGATGCGCTATGCGCTCCGTATGCCACCGTGATCGATATTGATTATGGCAAGCTGCCCGATCCGGGCAGGGTGCGCGCCTGGTCATCCCAACACTTTGTGTGCTCCCTGCGCCATGATTCCCGCTGCCCGGATTTCAATCCCAACTTCCGTCAGCTGCTCCATGTCGGTTACAAGGTGGCTGCCCAGGTGGGGCAGAAATACTTGGATCTCTTGTCCATTTCTGAGCCCTCTGTCTCGAAGAACGTGACCGAAAATCTATACGACCGGCACATCAAACCTCTATTCCTTGGGGCCTGAATCGGGAATCCCCATCCACGAACACCATCAAAGTGCTTGGTCCCAATTTCATTTCTTGCGGCACAGGCAAGAGCAGGTCTGGACGAATTGGGCGCCTCAGTGGAAATGGTATAATACTCTCTGATGACCACCAGACAAGATATCACTATCCGAATCTGCCGAACGGCCGCTGATGAGGAAACCGCGGATCGGGAGTTCTGGCAGCGCCTGACCCCGGAGGAACGCATCGAAGAAACCTGGCGGCTGAGCGAAGAGCTCTGGCGCTTACGAAACGAGTTCAGCGATGAACCAGGACTTTGTCAATCTGTTGCAAGCCTTCGTCGAGGCTGACGTCCGCTTCCTGGTCGTCGGCGCTTACGCTCTGGCCCTGCATGCCAAGCCCCGGGCCACCGGCGACCTGGACCTATGGGTGGAACCGGATCCTCAGAACGCAGGTCGAGTAATGCAAGCATTGAGGCGGTTCGGCGCTCCGCTCACGGAAGTGAACGAATCCGATTTCATTAGGCAAGGGACGGTATTCCAAATTGGCGTGGCACCCCGACGCATAGATATCCTGACCGAACTCACAGGAGTCTCCTTTCCTGAGGCCTGGGAGGACCGTGTCCCCCACAAGATCGGCTCTTGCGATGTCTTTTTTCTAGGCAAGCGGACTTTCGTCAAGAATAAAAAGGCACTGGGTCGATCCAAAGACCTCGCGGACCTCGAGGCGCTGGCATCCCGCGATCAGGAATCCGGCTAATCAACAACGTGAGAGGGGTTCTACTTCCTATGCCCACTTTGGATATAGGATCCCGTCCCAATGCGCTTGCCCCTGATGTAGATACTTGCGGCCCGCCGCCGTTACCGAATAATACTTGGTGCGGCGATTGTTCGCAGACTCGCCCCACTTTGCTGTGATCCATCCCTGTCGTTCAAGGCCGTACTACTTACGTACAAATCCTTGCCATTTAGGCAAGAAAAGCAACAGATCAACGCAAAGGTCGCAGAGAAAAGTCATTCGCAAGAAGTTCTCTGCTAAGCAAAGTTGCGAAATGTTGTTTTTTTAACACTTTTTTTCCAGGGACCCTATTGCGGGCCGCATTTAATGCGGCTTTGTACATGTAGTTTGCCAACAGGAGAAGGTCCCCGCCAAAATTATTGCTGGTAGTCGTTTGAAAGCTGAGAGCTGAAAACTGACGGCTGAAAGCTCAGCGCAGCCAGCGGCCATCACGACTGTTGGGCTTCACCCTTTGGTTGCGGCCACCGGCCGCGCTGTGCCCTCTGCGTTGAAGCTTTTGTTTGCGGCTATGCCGCGCCGTGTTGTTCAAGGCCGTGCTGGCAGGGTGCAGCGCTCCCTGCCGAGCACCGGAGTGCGCCCGCCTAGAACTTGGGCGGCCGCCGGTGGTGCGTTGCCTGCTCGTACGCGTAGGCGAGCTTGATGAGGGTTGTCTCGCTCCATGCCCGGCCGAAGATTGTCATGCCAACCGGCAAGGTCCCACCGCGCGTATAGCCCATGGGCACGTTGATGGCGGGGAAACCCGACGTCGGCGAAAACACCTGGCTGTTGTCGCCCGCCTGTTGTTGACTCACGCTGCTGATGAGCTGCGGCGGCTGGCTCCACGTCGGATACACGAAGGCGTCCAGTTTCAAGTCATCCATCGTCTTCGTGACGGCGGCGCCGAACGCTTCGCGGTAGGCCGCGTCCCCCTTGCAGGTGTCGCTCTCCGGACCCTGCGGCGTGCCGCGCTGGGCCTGCTCCAGCCGGGTTCGAACCGACTCGTGAAACTTGCCGGACGCGAGGATTTCCTCCAGGCTGTGCACCGGCACACGATCGCCTTGCTTTGCCAGGTACTCGTTGATGTCGTACTTGAACCCGCGGCAGGTGTTCGCGCCCGGGCTGCGGTGGACCTGGCTGAGATCGACCGGCGCGGGATCAACGATCTCGGCGCCCGCCGCCTTCAGGTCCTCGAGCGCCTTGGCAAAGACCTTGGCGACGTCCTCATCGACGGGAAGGTTGGCGCGCTCATATGCCTGATGCAGCACGCCGATCCGCGCGCCCTTCAGGCCGTCGCGCACGAGCGCAGCTGCATAGTCCGGTATCGCCCGTCCGTGGCTGCGGGCCGTCATCGGATCATCCGGATCCTCGCCAACGATCACCTGAAAAACCGCTACTGCATCTGCAACCGTCCGCGCCATTGGCCCGGCGACATCGGCCAGGTAGCTCAATGGGATTACTCCGGCTCGGCTTGTCAGCCCCATCATAGAGCGGATGCCGACGAGCGACGTGTGCGACGACGGCCCGCGGATGGAATTGCCGGTGTCCGAGCCGAGACCGACCAGACCGAAGTTGGACGCGACCGCCGCCGCTGTGCCGCCGCTCGATCCGGCCGGGACGCGGTCCAACGCGTAAGGGTTCTTCGTCGTGCCCAGGATCGAATTCACGGTTTCGAGCGGGCTGAACGCAAACTCCGCCATGTTCGACTTGGCGATCACGATCGCGCCGGCCGCCTTGATCCGCTTGACGAGAAATGCGTCCTTGTTCGACACGAACCCCTTCAGCGAGAGCGATCCGTCTGCGCTCTGCAGTCCGACCGTCTCGAAGTTGTCCTTGACGATGGTTGGCACGCAATGGAGCGGCCCGGTCAGGCCGCTTTGCCTGAACCGCCGATCCAGCGCATCCGCTTCTTTCAGTGCATCCGGATTGATCTGGACGATGGCGTTCAGCGCGGGCCCCTGCTTGTCATAGGCCTCGATGCGCTTGAGGTACTGATCGACCAGATCATGGCAGGTCAACTGCTTCGCCTTCATCGCGGCATGGACCTGCGCGATGGTGGCTTCCTCGAGCTGGAACCTCGCAGGTGCCTGGGCCTGGGGCGCGGCCAGGGCCAGGAGGGGCGCAAAGGGCAAAAGACAGAGAACGGAAATGAAAAGCCAACCGGCGCGTGCCATCCCATCGTTCATATTCACCCCTTCTCCGAAAATGACAGACAATAACCTGCTATTCCAGATCGGCGCAGAATACTAGCCGATTTTCATTTTGTCCATATATCTGATTCAGGTTTTGAGAGCGGATTTCCCGCGACCTCAAAGCCGTGGTCGCGAATAGGAAAAGGATCTGATACTATCGGCGCATCAATTATTTTCGCTGGGAGCACGTCATGAAATCATCGCAGAGCAAAGGGAAAGCCAGTGTGCCCTCGCAGCATGATTGGCGCACGAGCGACGAAGACGAGATTGCCAGGCGCCGCCAGCGGGCGCAGTCCGAGCAGTTGCGCGTGGCCAACCTGGATGCTCGGATAAGCTCCTGCGCGAGCTGAACATGATGCGGATGATCTGCGACACAAACTACATCCTCGATCCGGAGGACCGCGCCTGTCCGAAGCTCGATGAGCTGGGCAAGCTGTTGGAAGAATGCCGGGACAACCCGGACGTGAAAGTCCTGGTGTTCTCGGAATGGGCGCGGATAATGCGGGTTAAGGCATCAGTCAAGGGACGATCCAATCTCAGTGTGTACGTGCGCCAGGGATCATTGGATCTCTCCCAATTGATCTCGAAGAAGCAGGAAAACCAGTGACAAGCGCTACAAATGGGAAGTCGTGCCGGCTAACTGCTCTCTATCCCGAGCAAAGCGCGTAAGAACGATCGGTCGATTTCATCCTTTGCTCGAGGCGCTTGTTTCAGCTTCCATAGCAACTCGGCACTGGCAAACGGGATGGGAACACCTTCGACGTTCGCCCATTCAATGCTTCCGCTGGCCTCGGGATAACCAACGCCGCAGGCTGATTTCATCAGGTCAACGACTATCTCATCCGCAATCCGGACCACCTGGTAATCGTCGAGGTCCCTCTCGGTCATCTTTCGGACCGCTTGATCAGGAAGAGCCATGAGTGCCTTGCGGATTTTTGACTGGTTCTCAGGCGAGGGATCTACCAGAAGGTCAATATCTTCGGTGGCTCGCGTGAAGCCAAGATGGATGATAGCCATGCCGCCGATAACGATATAGCTCGCGCCGGCACCGTTGAGTTCGCGGCAGAGATGAAGGAGGTCTTCTAAAGTGGGTGGTCTGGACTGGTCCTCCCCGCTTGCATCCGAATCGACCACTGATGTGCCTCCTCGTAGCTACAAAACCGATGCACGCCCTTTGGAATAAATGGACGACCAGAGCGTAGCTTGATGACCAGGTGCAGGAGGGCGTTCGCATGCTGCAATCCACTTGCGGCTGCCTGCCGTCCCAGGTGTTTCATGCCAAATTGAGGCATGCTGGCCTTCCTCACTTCCTGTTTTTTTTGCCGCCGCTCGGGAAAAGCGAACGGTCAACGGCTTTTGAGACCTGAACTCAGGATAGCATGAGTCCCTGCCGAATGTACCGGATTTCTCCCGGAAACTGCCCACGCGGGCGAAGAGGGAGGCGGGGGCGATAAACACGAAGGCCTCAAAGATAATTTCATCTCTGAGGCCTTCGCGCTTAGGTCTCAATTATACGGTTCTGGCGGGAGCGGGCGCGATGTTAGGCAGAGGCTTCCCCTCGCCTGGTCCATGCATCTTGGTGCACGGCTTCTTCCGGCCACCCAGGTGCAGGTAATCCAGAACCAGGCGGCGCTTCAGGTGCTGAATCGCCTTGCCCGGATCCACTCCCTTGGGACACGCGCGCGAACACTCGCCTGCATAGTGGCAGCGGAACGCGCCGTGCGCGCTTCCCGTCTGCTCGTTGCGCTGCTTCCTGCCGTCATCACGCGTATCAATGTTGTAGCGCTGCGCAGCGGTCAACGGCATCGGTCCCATGTAACCCACGTCGGTGGCCAGCGTGGGGCACGCGGCCATGCAGCATCCGCACTTGATGCAGTAGGTGAACTGGAGATAGGCCTCGAGCTCTTCCGGAGTCTGGTAGAACTCGCCCTCGGTGCTGTTGATCTCGGCCTCGTTCTGGCGCACGATGTGCGGCTTGATCGAAACGTGCTTCTCGATCATGGGTGCGAGATCAGGCACGAGATCCCGGATGATCTTGAAATTGGGCAACGGACCGACGGTGAGATCCGTGGTGGCAATGTGCAGGATCTGGGTATTGCATGCCAGCGTCGGATGCCCATTCAGGAGCATGCCGCACGAGCCGCAAACTCCCATGCGGCAGGAATAGCGCCAGGCCAAGGATGTGTCGAGGTTCTCCTTGATATAGTGCAGGCCATCCAACACGGTCATGCCTTCGCGTACCGGCACCCTATAAACTCTCACATGGATGGAACGATCCTTCTCCGGATTATAACGGGTGACGTGAAAGTTCACTTCGCGCACAATCTTGCTGCTGTCTGCCATGGTTACCCCCTTACCGCAGTGAAATGCACCACGATGGCCGCCCAGGTGCCCAGGCCGAACAATCCCAATCCAAGAATCAGGAGGAGAGTACTGATGGCCTTCTCCGCCGCAGGCTTGAGGGTAAGCTCGAACAGAATCGTCCGTAAGCCATACAGCCCATGATAGAGGGCCACTCCGAGGAGCATGATGTACGTTACGGTAAAGAATAGATTCCCGTCCCGGGCCAGGCTGTTAGCCTTGGAGACGGCCAGCTGGCCGGGATTCTGAACAAACAGGTGAGTGAACCCACCCAGGTGCATGATGAGCATGTGAAGGCCGAGCAGGAAGAGGATCACGACTCCCGCAGCCATATGCCAGGTCCAATATTTCGTCTCGCGCATCGCTCCTCCTACTTTCCCAGTCCCAGGAATTCATAGCCGCCCGCCACCAGCAGGATCGCTGCTAGCAACATCATGAGGATCAGCAGCGGCCGTTGGACGTTCAGCGACGATTTGTAGGGGTAGACCGGCTCGATCGGCTTGCCGACTGCGAAGCCGAATTCCACCAGCACCAACCTGATCCCGTTGAAAGCGTGATAGGCAAAGGCTGCAAACACAAGAAACTCGCCGAACTTGAATATCGGCTTGTCGAAAAAGGCGCCCTCGACCCACAAGTAAGTACCCGTGGCGCGCATGCTGGTAACCACCGAGTGCATCAGAAAGTAGAGAAGAATGCCCAATCCGGTGAGACGGTGCAGAATGTAGGCGTATCGCTCCACGCCCCAGCGCCCGCCGCCTAGCCATCCCCATAGCCCGAGCCGGTTGTCGTATCTCTTGATTTCGGCCATGCCGGCCTCCTTCAGTTCATCAAGGCCTGGCTACGAGGGTTTCCTGCTCTCGCAGCCAGGCGGTTAAACGAATTCATCTGAAATTCTGACTTCCAACCTCAATACTTGCGCTCAACCGGTTTCCACATCGTGATTGTCACTGGCTTGTACTCCAACCGTGGCTTGCCGCCCGTGTAATAGACCATGGAGTGTGACAGGAATTTCTGATCGTCACGATTGGGACAGTCGGTGCGGGAGTGAGCTCCGCGGGATTCTTCGCGTGAGAGCCCCGCAAATAACAACACTTCGGCCAAATCGAGCATGTTCTCGGTTTCCAGGGTCTGAATCAGATTGGAGTTGTAAATGCGACTCTTGTCCTGGACCGAAATGTTCTCGAAACGCTTTTTGAGTTCCGCGATTTTATCCAGACCCTCCTTCATGGACGCGCCGGTGCGATAAACGCCGGCATGCTTGTCCATCAAGACTCGGAGTTCGCGGCGGATGAGCGAGGGATTTTCCTTGCCGGTTTTCCGCAGCAATCCCTCGAAGATGCGCTTTTCCTCCGCCTGGGCCTTGGCCTCCGGCATCGGACTCGGCTTCGGATTCTGGCCGAGGTATTTGGCAATTTCGTTCCCCGTGATGCCGCCCCAAACCAGACATTCAGCCGTCGAGTTGCAGCCCAGTCGATTGGCGCCGTGCATGGAGTGGCATGCAACCTCTCCCGCAGCCCAGATGTTCTCCACCTTCGTCCGGCCGTTGATGTCGGCCTCGATGCCGCCCATGGAGTAATGGGCTACAGGACGGATTGGAATGGCTTTCGTGATCGGATCGATGCCGAGGAACTTCATGCACACTTCGCGAATCAGCGGCAGGCGTTTGTTGATGCGTTCGGCGCCCAAATGAGTCAAGTCGAGCTCGATGTAATCGAGCCCTTCGGGGCCGGGGAAGCCGCGACCCTCGAGGATCTCCGTCATTTCCGAGCGTGAGACGATGTCGCGCGGCGCGAGTTCCATCATCTTGGGCGCATACTTCTCCATGAAGCGTTCACCCTTGTTATTACGCAGGTAGCCCCCTTCACCGCGGCAACCTTCCGTCATGAGGATCCCGGACGGCACCAGCCCGGTCGGGTGGAACTGCAGGAATTCCGGATCCTCCATGGCGAGGCCGGCTCGGTAGGCTATGGCCTGGCCATCGCCTGTGACCGTCTGCGAGTAGGTGGTGAATCCGTACAGGTTGCCCAATCCTCCGGAAGCAAACAGCAGCGCCTTGGCGCGTAACACGTAGAACTGGCCATTCGGCGCATCGTAGACGGTAAGTCCGGCGAACCTTCCACCTTCTACGATGAGCGAAGTGACAAAGCATTCGTCATAACGCTTGAAGTTGTTGTACCGAAGCAGATTGTCATAGAGCGCCTGAACTTCCATGAAGCCCGTCTTGTCAAGGGCCATGCAAGCCCGCGGGAAGGAATGACCTCCAAAGGGCCTCTGCATGATGCGGCCA
Source organism: Acidobacteriota bacterium (assembly GCA_041501225.1). Classification (GTDB taxonomy): domain Bacteria; phylum Acidobacteriota; class UBA6911; order UBA6911; family UBA6911; genus JAFNAG01. Next base: position 23,449 of record JBGQNR010000027.1, on the reverse strand, counting down.
TCCTCGCGGCGCGTCCAGGGGACTCCCCAATGCTCCAACAGGCGGATCTCATCCGGAGAGGTCTTGACGAATCGCTCGACCGTGTCCTGATCCGCAAGGAAGTCTGCGCCCTTCACGGTGTCCCAGGCATGCAGCTCGAGGCTGTCACCTTCCTCGGGGCGCATCACAGCCGCCGTACCCCCCTCGGCACACACCGAATGCGCGCGCATGATCTGCACCTTGGATACGACGGCAACATCCGCCTTGCCCCCGGTTCTGATGCAAATTTCCACGGCGGCACGCAGGCCGGCAAGCCCGGTTCCTAGGATTACGACATCATGAGTTATCTGTTGCATGCTTTATGTGCTCCTTGACGACTCCCAGATTGAGGGGTGTTGCATTGAAATGCAGGTATGAACAATGAATCTTCCTTATCTTCAGGCCAAATCTTGCGCGTGGTCTGGGAAACCTTGCGCCGTTACACCCACTCTAGAAGGCGCAGAATATTCCCGTTCCACCCGCCCTGTCAATCGACAAAAAGTTAGGGAACGGACGCGCGGTGACCCGCCGGCCAGTAAGCCCCGGCCGCCGGAGGGGGCTTGGGGCTATTCATCACCAGGATCAGAGCACCGTGCAGCGCACCGCGCCCAATTTGCGCCTCTGTGCATTGAAACCAGGTCGCAATGAAACAACCCCAGTTCTTGATTGAAATCGGGAACTGGTTCCGAATAGGCTTACTGGGTTCTCTAGGAAGAATCACAGGAGATACGGCATGAGCGCAATGGATAAGGGAATGTGGCACCGGCTGTCGCGTGGAACGGTCTGGGTCATCATCAGTCTCATGGGCGCGGGCTCATTGGGCGCGATTGCACTCTACCGGCAGGAACCTATCAACGCCATGTGGCTGATTGTTGCCTCCGTTTGTACCTACCTGATCGGCTACAGGTTTTATAGCCGTTTCATCGCGCTTAGAGTAGTGGAACTGGATGACCGGCGGGCCACGCCGGCGGAGCGGATCGATGATGGCCGCGATTTTGTCCCAACCAACAAGTGGGTGCTTCTGGGGCATCACTTTGCGGCGATCGCAGGGCCCGGACCGCTTGTCGGCCCGACACTGGCGGCGCAGCTTGGCTACCTGCCGGGCACTCTCTGGATCGTGATTGGCGCGACTCTGGGAGGATGCGTCCAGGACTTCGTCATCCTGTTCGCTTCCATGCGGCGCAACGGCAAATCGCTTGGGCAGATTGCCAAGGAAGAGATAGGACCTCTGGCCGGCTTTACCGCCCTTTTTGCCATCATCTCTATTTTGACGATTCTTCTCGCGGTGATTGCGCTCGTGGTGACCAATGCCCTTAAATCGAGCCCGTGGGGTACCTTCACGCTGGCGATGACGATCCCGATCGCGATGCTCATGGGGATCTATATGCGTTTCGTGCGTCCCGGCAAGGTGCTGGAAACCTCGCTGCTCGGATTCGTGCTGGTTATAGCTGCCGTAATCGGCGGTCAATATATCGCAGGCATTCCCACGCTGGCGGCGCTGTTCACCTTCGACGCGCGCCATCTGGCGCTGCTCATCATCGCCTATGGATTTGCTGCTTCCGTGCTCCCGGTATGGCTGCTGCTGGCGCCGCGCGACTATTTGAGCACCTTTGTCAAACTGGGCACGATCTTCCTGCTGGCGCTGGGGATTCTGGCGGTTCGGCCGATGTTGGCGATGCCCGCGCTGACGCGCTTCATCGACGGGACGGGTCCGGTCTTCGCAGGTAAGATCTTTCCCTTTGCATTCATCACCATCGCCTGCGGAGCAGTTTCGGGTTTCCACTCCCTCATTTCCTCGGGGACCACTCCCAAGCTCATCACCAAGGAAAGCCAGGCGCGCATGATCGGCTACGGCTCCATGCTCATGGAATCCTTCGTCGCGATTATGGCGATGGTGGCCGCCTGCGTCCTGCAGCCCGGGGTTTACTTTGCCATCAACAGCCCTGCCGCCATTGTCGGGGCAGATCCCACCACCGCGACCGCCACCATCTCCTCCTGGGGATATCCGGTCAGCGCTCCGCAAATGGCGGAACTTGCCGGCATGGTTGGAGAGGGAAGCTTGTTTGCGCGCACCGGGGGTGCTCCATCCCTGGCCGTGGGCATCGCGCACATCTTCTCGCGGACCCTCGGCGGAAAGACGCTCATGGCGATCTGGTATCACTTTGCGATCATGTTTGAGGCGCTTTTCATTTTGACGGTTCTGGACGCCGGCAGCCGGGTCGGCAGGTTCCTGCTCCAGGATCTCCTCGGGCATTTCTGGAAACCGCTCGGCCGCACAAGCTGGTACCCCAGCGTCTTTTTGACCAGCGGTCTCATCGTGGGCGCATGGGGCTACTTCCTGTATCAAGGAGTGACGGATCCCCTCGGCGGTATCAACAGCCTGTGGCCACTCTTCGGTATCGCCAACCAGCTGCTTGCCGTGGTGGCTCTCAGTGTGGGTACCACGATCCTCATTAAGATGAACAAGGCGCGCTTTGCCTGGGTGACTCTGATTCCGATGATCTGGCTTGTGGCGGCCACGCAGACGGCAGGTTATGAAAAGATGTTTCATCCTGATCCGCGCGTTGGTTTTCTGGCCGAAGCCGGGCGGCTGAGCGCCATGCTCGAGAGCGGCAAGGTTGCCGCCGGCCAGGTCGCGGCTACCGAAAGACTTATCTTCAATAACCGGCTTGATGCGGCAGTCACAGCCCTGTTCGCGCTGCTCGTGATCGTGATCGTACTGGATTCGGCACGCGAGTGGCTGGCGATCCTCAGGCGGCGCAAGACTGCCGTGCTGTGCGAGTCTGAATATGTGGTGTCGGCGTTGGCGGGAGAATAGCGATGAAATTCCTGCGTGCAGTCTGGACCGTGTTGACTGAGCTCTCGGGCGAAGCGGATTACCGGCGGTACTGCGCACACCTGCGCGCGCACCATCCCGATCGAGAAATCCCTTCGGCGAAGGAATTCTTCCTAGCGCGCCTGGAAGAAAAATACACCCGCCCGACGCGTTGCTGCTGAATCCCAGACCGATAATGGCGGGAAAAGCAAAAGCTCAACGCAGAAGGCGCTGAGAAAAGTCATTCAAAAACAAAAAGTACTCTTTGGTCTCTGCGCCCTCTGCGCTGAGGCTTTTGTTTGCGGCTGATCACTCTCGTGGCTGTTGTGATTCAGCTTTAGGTCGTGGCTTTACCTCGCCCGCTGAACTCTACGTCCAGGACATCGCCGAAGGATTCGGTCATATATTTCTTCAGCTTGGCGATCAGCTTCTTTTCGGCTACGCGCACTGCCTCGCGGGAGATCCCGTACCGGTCGGCGATTTGCTGCAAGGTTTCCGGTTCTTCCGCAATGAGCCGCTGTTTCAAGATCAGCCGGTCTCGTTCAGAGAGAGTCCCCTCAAACTCGGCAAACTTGCTCTCCAGCAAATCGTGGAATTCCCCTTGGGCGATCTTATCGTCGACGCTTTCCTCCATGGCGTGGAGGCTATCGACGATGCGCAGGCCGTTGCCGTCCCCCCCGATAGGAGCGTCCAGTGACACCTCAGGACCCGTCATCCCTTGCTCTACCTGCAGGATCTCGGCCTCCTCGACCCCCAGGTTCTGGGCCAGCAGCTGGGTGGTAGGCGTGATTCCTTTGGCTTCCAGTTCGCGCTTCTCGCGGTTGAGATTCATCAGGATCTTGCGCCGCTCGTTGGTCGTCCCGATCTTGACCAGTCGCGCATTGTCGAGCAGGAACTTGATGATGTACGCCTTGATCCACCAGGCGGCGTAAGTCGGCAAACGGGTTCCTCGCAGGGGATCGAAACGCTTCAGCGCCTGAAGCAGGCCGATGTTCCCTTCCTGGATGAGATCCATGAGATTCCGGTAGACCTTCTTGTAAATCATGGCGAGCTTCACGACGAGCTTCAGGTTCGACGTGATCAGGCGATAGGCGGCCTCGCGGTCCCCGGTCCCATGATAGAGCACGGCCAGCTCGTGCTCTTCTTCGCGGCTTAAAGGGCTGAACTTGCTGATTTCGTACAGATATCGCCTGAGCGGGTCATAGGGAGCCAGCTTCGTGGCGTCGGCTCCGAGGGCATCGTCCTTGAGCTCGAGCAATCCCCTTATTTCACGTTCCGGCTTGTTCTCGGTCTCGTCCACGGGCTCATTCTCTCGCACTTTAAATTCGATTTTTCATTATACTGGATGCGTGAAGGGAAGACAAAAAGTGGGCAATTCCGAGAATCTCATGGAGATCTTTACTCATAACTCGACTAATATATTTTATCAGATCAGGGTCGTTGTGGCTCTGTCAAGCAGCGCGGCTCCTGACGGGCTGAATCCCGTCGTCACGTGCAAGGAGGTGGTATGGGTTATGAAAACCTCATTTTGGAAAAGCGCGGTCCGCTGGCCCTGGTGACGGTAAACAGGCCGGACAAAATGAACGCTCTCAATGTCCGGACGCGCGAAGAGATCCTGGCAGTGTTTAAGGAACTCGAGCAGGATGCGAGCGTCAGGGTGGTGGTGATTACCGGCTCGGGCGAGAAAGCCTTCATCGCGGGTGCCGACATCAGCGAGTTTACCGGTAAGTCACCCCTCGAGACACGGGAGATTATGCAGAAATGCCGGGCGTTCGATGCCATGGAGGATTTTCCGAAGCCGGTCATTGCCATGATCAACGGGTACGCTTTGGGAGGCGGATGTGAACTTGCCATGTCCTGCGACATCCGCATCGCCTCCACCAAGGCAAAATTCGGCCAGCCGGAAATCAAGCTCGGTATCATTCCCGGGGGTGGCGGCACCCAACGGCTGCCTCGTCTGATCGGCGAGGGGAAGGCCATGGAACTAATCCTGACCGGCGACATGATCGACGCGGAAGAGGCCCTCCGCCTTGGCTTGTTGAATCATGTGGTGGCGCCTGACCAACTCGAGGCCAAGACCATGGAGATAGCCAACAAGATCGCCGAGATGAGTTCGGTGGCACTCCAGATGGCAAAAAAAGCGGTGAAAAATGCGGCACGCCTGGGGCTGGTGGCCGGGCTTGAAGCCGAAACGGACCTCTTCATACTCTGCTTCACCAGCGAAGACAAGGAGGAGGGCGTCCGCGCCTTTTTGGAAAAACGCAAGCCCGTCTTCAAAGGCCGATAGGCTGCGCGCCTCAAGCCCCTAAACGCTGGTTTTTTAAGGCAGCCACGAAGAACTTGAATGCCGTGACAAGCGCTGATTCGTGTTCTTAGTGGCTGCCTTTGCATTGCTAAAGCGGTTTTTATATCTCGGAAGCTTGAATGGTGGGGATGGCCTGACGATCCTTCTTGCGGGCTACGATGATCAGGGTGCGGCCGAGGAGCAGTTCCCTGGAGGTTAGGACCCGGCGGATGTCGCGGTTGGCGGCGCGCTGCTGAGGATTGCTCTCCTTGCGCATGGTGCGGATGCTGTAGAACTGGATCAGCGGCTTCAGGAGATAGAATGGCGCCGCACCGCGCCGGACGAGGTCGGTCGCGACCTCGGTAATGACAAACCCCTGAGTGTGCAGCATATACCGCAGCTGATAGTAAGTGACCGGATGGATGTGGTCGAAGACCGGAACCTGGCTGAATTCGTTGATCGGCCGGGGCACAAGCGAATAGAAGCCGGAAAAGAAGAACTTCAATCTCGAGGCCAGGTTCAGGATGTTGGGGGTGGACAAAACCAGGAAACCGTTCGACCGAAGCACCCGGTAGCACTCCCGCACGAACTGAAACTGGTCTTCCAGATGCTCGATCCCTTCAATGCAGCTGATGAAATCGAATTGCTTATCCGGAAGCGGAAAGACGTGGTTCATGTCGAGATGGACGCACGGGATCGGTGCAACCTTGAAGAAGCTCGGATCGATGTCGCCGCCGGTAACTTCATACCGCAGCTTGTGCAGTTGCCACGCGAGGGCGCCCTCGCCGGCGGGTATCTCCAGCAACTTTCCACGGCGCGGGAAGCGTGAGAAAATCTCCAACACCTTCCGGTGCGTCTTTTCATGCGCAATGATCTGCAATTTGTCGTAGCAGCCGGTCTCATCTACCGCGGACTGCTCTGCAAGAACACTCATAAGGGCTCCAACGCCTGGCATTGATATCAGAGCCCTGCAAAAGAGTCAACTCCAGGGAACTTGGGAGAGGTAAGTAGGTCACTGGTTTGAGGAGGAAGGGGGGATTTTGGATTTTGGATTGCGGATTTTGGATTGGCAAGACCACTCAATCCAAAATCCGCAATCCAAAATTACAGGGCCAGTTTTCTTTCAGTTCCTGGAAGATGGATTAATTTCGGAATCCGTAGGTATCTTTCAGGTCCTGTACCCAGGTTGCGGTCTGGATGCAGACCCGGTCGAATCCTTCGTGCGTCAATCCGACGCGCGTCTTGGCGCCGGCAATATCGGCGCGATAGGTCATTCCTGCCGCGCCCAGCCCGACGCCGACGGTTTTAGTGGTTAGGTTCGCCAGCACTACCGCGTCCAGCATCAGATCCGGTTCTGTCGGCTCGGCTTCATGATGGCGCTCGATCGCATTGGTGATGGGCTCCGGGAAGGCCCATTTGCGGGCCATGGCGCCGCCCACCTCGGCGTGGTCGCAGCCGAACAGTTCCTTTTCCGCTTCCACAAACGTCAGGCCTTTTTCCTCGCACAGATTGGTAATCGTGGATGCCTCGGCCTTGAGATAGCGCACCATGATCAGCTTGCCGATGTCGTGGATCAGAGCCGCGATATTCGCCACTTCGGGGATCTTGCGGTTGCGGGTCTCTTTCGTGATCGCCTTCACCGCGAGCGAGGCCGTGGCGCCATGCAGCCAGAGATCATCTTCGGTCAGTTCATAGAGGGGAGCAGCAACCTTCATGGATTTGAGATATCCGATCAGTAAGAGGTCCAGGAGCGTGACCGTCCCCAGGCGCACCACGGCATCCCGGGCCGTTTCGATGCGTGTGCGGCCGCCGAAGGCAGCCGAATTCGCAGTACGCAATATGTTGGAAGTAATGGCGCCGTCATATTCGATGGTTTTGGCAATCTCATTGAAGTCAATGGTTTGGCTGTTCAAAGCCACCACTAATTTCTGAACCGTAATTGGCAATGGCTCGAGACGGTCGATCCCATCGAGTATCTTGTCCGGAATGCTCATACGATCTAATCCCCCAGAAAAAGCCCTTACACGACGACTTTATCGGCTGTAACCGCCTCCTGGGTAAGAAAAAGTCAAGAACTGTGGTTCACATTCCCCCGGTCAGGTTGTCACATTCTACCGGATACTGTCGACCGCGGTGTTGTGCTTTCCGCGCGTGGTTACCTCCTTATTGGCATCCAGTTTCAGGAGTGCCGGCCTATTGCCGATGTCGAGCGTGACCAGGTAGGTAAGCCGGGCCACTTTCTCCATCTTCTTAAAGTCCACCCGCTCGATGGTGTCATTCACTGTGTGGTAGTCCGGGGTCGTGCCGCAGAACAGCCATACTCCGGGGATACCCACGCGGATGAACGGATACTGGTCGCTGCGATAATAGAAACGATCGGGATGAGCCCGGTCGTTATACACGTAGTCGAACTTCAACTTGGAATACTTATCGTTCATGCTCAGGATAGAACTGTCCAGTTCCGTGCTCAAATTGTTGGAGGCGATCAGGTAGAGGCTGTTCGAATCGTTGCGGCTGATCATGTCCAGGTTCAGGTTCGCGCTGATTTCTTCGAGCGGAACCGGGCAGTTGTTCACGAAATAGTGCGAACCCCAAAGCCCCTTTTCCTCGCCGGTGAGCCACGCCAGAATCACCGAGCGTTTTGGTCGCTCGAGAGCCAATGCCTTCGCTATTTCAAGCATGCCGACCGTGCCGGAGCCATCGTCGTCCGCACCGTTCATCGACTTGCCATTGCGCATACCCAGATGGTCGTGATGGGCGGTGATTACGACGTACTCGCTCTTTAACACCGGGTCCGAGCCTTCGAGCACGGCGAGCACATTCGGTGAGCTGCCCGTGTGTTTCTCGGTAACCACGGACAACTCAAGCCGCTTGTTCACCACAACGCGAGGCACCTGCTGGCCACGACCGATGGAGGCGAACATCGCATCCAACTCGCCCTGGCGGATGCCCAGGATTTTGGTTGCCACCTCGTGCCGGATTTCAGCCGCCCCGGGCGGGATGGCCTGGATGGCGGCGCGCGCACCTGCCTGCTGTGGATTCGTTGTGGCCGCAGGTTGCGGCGGCTGCTTGGCGGCAGGGGCGCTGATGCGCGCCTGATTTTGCGTCGGGTAAGTGCTGAACAAGGCAGGCCTCTGGGCGAGCTGAAATCCTACCCCCCGTGTGGTCATGTCTTTTTCGCGTTCCGGACTGATCACCGTCAGGACCAGAGACGCTCCCTTTGCGCGCGGAATGGAGGTGCGAGTGCCCAACAGTGCACGGTCCGCACGCAAGGGATTGCCTTCCGGGAGCTGCCCTTCCAACATGATGACCACTTTGCCCGCCAGGTCCAGATCACCGTAGTCGTCCCATCCCTTGTCGGGGGCGTTCAGGCCGTATCCGACAAAAACGATGTCTCCACTCCATGCTCCCGAAGTGCGGAAGGTCCCGCCGAAGCTATGTGGGCAATAGAAAAGCTCTTCTTCCGTAGCCGATATTACGCGCAGGCGCGATTTGGATTCGGAGACGGTCGTGATTTCCATCGGGATATTCTGAAAGAACGAGCCGTTCGGCATGAGGGGCTTGAACCCATAGGATTCTGCCATGGTGGCAAGATAGCGCGTCACGATATTGTCCGCCGTGGAGGGCGTATCCCGGCCCTCAGTCTCGTCACCGGCTATGACGTTCAGATGAAGCCGCAACCCTTCCACCGTGATCGAATTCATTCCCTTCTGTTGCGCCTGTGCGGCCAGCGCGATGCACAGGATCAATCCCACCCGCAAAATCACCATAATTGATCTCCGAGCTGCCATGCTGCTCTCCTTTCATTTCCGGGTCACTGGTACATGCCTCTCCACAGCCTGAAGTGCACGCAACCAGAATTTTTAAAGGCAGCCGCGAAGAACACGAAAGCTGCCATTTCATTTTTCGGGGCGAAGAATGGGAATTCCGGCAGGCGATGTCAGGCGTCCTCCCCTGCACACCAGCCTGGCCGACCAGGCTCACTATAATCCTGCCAGCCCCGGCAATGCATCGAATTTGTTCGTCCACGGATTCCGGTAGCTGGTCCTGGGGAATCGCGCTATGATGCCAATCTTGTGGTCTGGTCCAGGGCTGAAACTCAGTCGGGAGGGAAGGGTCATGGGTTACGTAGATAAGCATTTGCTGGAGGGGGAGAGGGTAGTATACCGGGCCAGATTGCATCGAATTATCTTTGTGCCCCCACTTGCCCTTGCTTTGCTCGGCATTATCGTGGCCATTCTGATCGATGTTTATCTGAAAAATCCTCAGGTCGCAGGCATAACGGGTGTTGCTTTCCTCATTGTGGCGCTCGTGTTTGCCTTCCCCCGCTTCATCCGTTACACCTCTTCCGAGTTTGTGGTCACCAACAAGCGGGTGATCGTCAAAGTCGGTCTGGTTCAGCGGCAGACGCTCGAGCTCGTGCTGACGAAGGTCGAAACCATCGGTGTCGAACAAACCATATTCGGTCGGATTCTGAACTACGGCACGATTATCATAACCGGTACAGGCGGGACGAAGGAGCCTTTCAAGGATATCGCGAGCCCCCTTCAGTTTCGCGAACAGGTGCAATCTCAGCTCACCTAGGGAATGGATCGCCGCGTGATCGAGCTTTCGCATACCGGGGGTGAAATATGAATGCTGGTATTCGAAGGATTCTGGCCTTTCTTGCGCTTGCTTCGAGCTTTTTCGCGGTACTGGCTCCTGCACAGGCGCCTGCAGAATATCAAAAGCGGCGGCAGACGGTTCGGGCAAAGATGGAGCCGAACAGCGTCATGATCCTGAGAGGCCGCGACAGGATCGGAGAAGATCCGTTCCGCCAGGACAACAATCTCTTCTATTTGACCGGCATCAATGATCCGGGGACATCGTTGATCCTATATGCCGACGCAGCGGCAGGAGAGCCGCAGCGGGGGCCGGGCGAGGCCATGCGGCAAAAGGAAATCCTGTTTTGGTCGGCGCCAGGTGCGGGTGCGGCGGAAGCGCAGAAGCCGCCCGAAAAGCCGGGATTCGAGGCAGTGCGCCGGACGGCGGACTTTCAGGCTGCCCTCGAGCGAATTCTCCTCGGCAATACTCAGATTTTATACCTTGACTATCAGCGTTCACGAAACCTGAACGGGCCTCTGACCGCCGACGAGGAGCTGCTCAAAAGGGCGCGCGATCGAGGTGCGTCCTTCACGGTCAAGCCGACAGCCCCTCTGATCGATCCCTTGCGGCGCATCAAGTCAACCGCGGAAATCGAGACTCTCAAGACCGCCGCTGCAATTACCGCCGAAGCGCTCAAGGAGGCAATGCGCTCGGCCGGCGCAGGCCTGTATGAATACCAGCTCCAGGCGATCATCGAATACATTTTTGCCGTCAATGGCGCGGCGCGTCCCGGATTCTCCACCATTGTGGGATCCGGCCCGAATTCCTGCATTCTGCACTGGAGCGAAAACACACGCCAGACCGGGGCTGGGGATCTAGTCGTGCTGGATGTCGGTGCTGAATATCGGATGTATACCGCGGATATCACTCGGACCATCCCCATTGGCGGCACATACACGAAACGGCAGCGTGACGTTTACGAAATCGTGCTTCAAGCAAACCAGGCAGCCATCGAGATGGTGGCCCCGGGCGTGGAAATGCGTGACATCAATAGCCGTGTCAACAGCGTCCTGTCCGAAGGTTTGATCAAGCTTGGGTTGATCAAGGATCAGAGCGGGCTGCGCCAGTACTACACCCACGGCCTCAGCCACTCCATCGGTTTGCAGGTGCATGATGTTGGCGCGCTCGGAAAGCTGGAGCCGGGGATGGTCATCACGATCGAGCCGGGTCTCTATGTGCCGGCGGAGGGTTTCGGCATTCGCATTGAGGACGACGTGGTCGTGACCGACAGCGGGCATGAGGTGATCACGAGCGGAGTTCCCAGGGCTTTGCAGGAAGTGGAAGCCCTCATGAAGCAGGGGAGCAGTCTGAACCTGAACCGCTACCTCATCAAACGAATGGGCAAATAGGAGGAGGTTTCATGAGACAGATGCGAGGAACTCTTGTTCGATGTGCAATCGCCACGGCGTTGCTGGCACTATGCTGCGTTCAGGCAATGCCTCAGGGCGCCGGCAAGGCGGCAGCTCCTGCGGCTTCGCCGGCGTTGCGCGCGCTTAAGACCAGGCCCGAACGGACCAACTATGAAGAAACCAGCCGGTACCAGGATGTGATCGACTTCATGCAAACGGTTGCCGCCGCTTCGCCGCAGATCCACCTGACCACCTATGGTTATACCTTTGAAGGGCGCGCGCTGCGGCTGGCTGTGATCGGCGCCAAGGATGCCAGCCCGGAAGCGGTCAAGGCGACAGGAAAGGTGCGCATATACGTTCAGGGCAACATCCACGCCGGGGAAGTGGAAGGCAAGGAGGCCTGTCTCGAAATATTGCGCGCGATTGCGCAAGGGGAGCACGCCGCCTGGTTCAATTCGGTGGTCCTATTGATCAATCCTATCTTCAATGCGGACGGCAACGAGAAAATCAGCCTTACCAATCGCGGATCGCAGAACGGCCCGATCGGCGGCATGGGACAGCGCGCCAATGGCCAGAATTACGACCTCAACCGGGATTTCATGAAGCTCGACGCTCCGGAAACGCGCTCGTTTGAAATGATGATGTCGCGCTACGATCCGCACATTGTCGTCGATTTACACACGACCGATGGTTCGGCGCACGCCTACCAGATTACCTACGCGCCGCCACTGCATCCAGCGACGCCGGCCAGCGTTGTCGACGCGCTGCGCAACGGCCTGCTCCCAGCCGTGACCAAGGCGATCAAAACCAAAGATGACATGGATTTTTACTATTACATCAACGGCATCAGGAACGTCCCCGGCATGGCGGGCGGGCGCGGTCCGGGCGGACCCGGCGGTCCAGTAGGGCCTGGGGGGCAGGGTGCCATGGGCGGCCGAGCCAATGCGGCAGGAGGACAAGGAGCAGCCGCGGGTGACCGCGCTAATGCTGCAGGTGGCCAGGCGGCTGCCGGCGGCCGGGGTGAAATGCCTGGAGCCCGTGGCCCGGTCTCCACGGAGCCTCTGTTTACGACCACAGACTGCACTGCGCGCTATGGGATCAACATGATCGGGTTGCGCAACCGCCTCGGGATCTTGAGCGAGACCTTCAGCTACCTGACCTTCCAGGACCGCATCAAGGCAGCGCGCCGCTTCGTCGAAGAGATCGTCAATTACGCCCAGCTGCATGGTGCGGAAATCCGAAAAGCAACCGACGATGCCGACAAACAGTCCATTGTTGGCCAGCAGATTGGATTGAGAGGTTCATTAGTTAAATCTCCGGAAAAGTTCGATCTCCTGCTGACGGAGCTGACAACCGTAAAGAATCCGTATACAGGCCAGTCCATGCGGCAGAGCACCGGTGTGCGCAATCCAGTTAAGGTGGATCAGTACATTTCCTTTGAAGCGAGTGAAAGCACCATCGCGCCGCGGGCCTACCTGGTGCCGGCGACGCGCTACGCCCAGGATCGCCTGGAAGCACATGGGATACCATTCACCAAGCTGGATCGTGCTCTCACGATCAAGGGCGAGCAGTTCCGCATCGAATCCACGACTGTGGCGGAGCGGGAATATGAAGGTCACAAAGCGCGCACGATCAATGGAAAGTGGGAGCCGGCGGATCTGAATGTGCCGGCCGGCACGCTGGTGATTTCCCTTGACCAGCCGTTGGGCCGGCTGGCCCTGATGCTGCTTGAACCGCGTTCGGAAGACAGCCTGGCGGCGTGGAGCCTGATGGAGGATGTCCTGGCTCAGAATCCCCAAATCTATCCGATCATGCGCACAGCTGAAGCCGTCAGCGGCAAGTGACGGCTTATAGACACGAGACACACGAAATGCGAAGCCGATTTCGTGTGTCTCCTGGTATGTGAAGCCATGCAAGAATGGCACGTAAACAAGGCGAGATTCATCTGGCGCCGCTTTAGGGCTCTTTTTCTCATCCCCATAAACCCCAGGCTGCGCTGTCGCTTGCCCGGGGCTACTATCTTGCGCGCCTCCGTTCGTGGCTAGTGCCTGAACCAAATCAAGCCGACGCCTTCCAGGATGAGCCAGATTCCGGCAAGGAAGAGGCAGACGCGCGCAACTTGACGAAACGCCTCCCTCCTGGCGATGGGACTGATAAGTGCAAACGGGGCGAAATAGATCGCTGTGCCCGCAAAAAATGCCCAAAAGTAATAAAGCGCTTTCGCGATCGAAGCTGTGGCCGCTGCTCCTGCGATCGCAGCTCCAAAGGGCGGGCACAGATTTAGGCCTGTCAGCAATCCCAGCGTCGCCGAAAAAAGCAAAGACTTCCTGCCTTTCCACCGTTCCGAGCACCACTTCATGCCGGCGCCATCCACGGTCATTCCGAAGACGATCAGCAGAACTCCCATGATCATGCGCACGACGCCCCAGACCGGGGCGGTGATGCCGGTCAGGAAAAAGGTGCCCAAAATTCCGATGGTAATGCCGACAAGACTGTACCCCGCGAGCCTGCCAAGGAGGAAAAGTCCCACCACCCGCGCCGTTCCCTGCCAATTGGAGTGTTTTTCTGATGCGACCAGCGGAATAAAGACAGGAGAGCAGTAGCCCAGACATGCGGGTCCCATCGACAACCCGAGGATAAATGCTTCGGAGAGTTGGGCCAGCATGGATGGTGTCTCAGTTGCGATTTGACACGACGAGCGGCAGCAGGCGCGGCCTTGCGCCGGCTGCCGATACCTGACCCGGCTCCCCAGGCGCAGCCGCACTGTAGACCGCCAGTCCGCCGTCCGGCGCCGAATGCATCATCATTGAAGGATGGCGGGAGTCCGCCATGCCGACCAGGACATAGTACTGCCAAGTTCCCACTGCCGGATCTCCAATCGACTCCAGGGGCAGGGCTGCGGTGAGAATGGTCTTAGCTGCCTGGCGTTTTGCCTGCTGGTTATTCCCGCTTTTCGATGCGTATTCGTAATTGACGAAGAGACCCAAGCCGCGCGCGACCAGACTGCCACTCAGGTCGAAGACACGCGCCTGTTCATGAAGGCCGTCGATGATTACCTGGTAATTCCACCCTTCATCGCCGAAATCGACCGCGGCTGCTTTGTCCGATGTCACCGTCCCCGCTTTTTTCCCGGGCACCTTGATGTAGACATGCATGACCGTGGCGCTGAACTTCTGGCTTGAATTGTGAGGATCCGGCAATTCGCCGTCAAATTCGAAGATCAGGTTCAGCCGGGGCTCGATTCCCATGCCCGACATAGGGCGAAACGCGACTTTCTTGACGCTGAATTTGCTGACCGCCAGGGCTTTTGCCACCTCGCTGATGTCGGCTGACGACGCCTGCCCGCGCAAATGCCTTTCAAAGACGGAGAACTCTGCGATCGGGTAGCCGCCGGCAAAGTTAGGATTCGCATGCACGCCCGTCGTACTCAGCCATTCTGAGAACGATCCGGCGAGCACGAAGGCCATGGGGACACCGACGAAAACCACCAGGATGGAGAAAACCATCATGAGGTTTCCCAACCACGGTTTCGCGTGCGTGTTTTCCTGACTCATGCTTCAGATCCCGACAAAATATTTAAGCAACCGCGACAAAGAATCGACGAAGTAATGGGACGCCATGACCGTGCCCACCGTAAATATCCCGGTAACGAACACGACGTCAGGATCCCAAAGGTCTCTCCCCAGTTTCTTCCAGAAGCCGGGCTTGCCTGCCTGCTGAGCTGCGTGCTGTCCCTTGGAGATGAAAGGCACCCCGCGCGCGCTAAAGCCAATTGCGCCTTCGGAGCAACTCTCCATACAGGCGCCACACTTGCTGCACCCAATCAACGGTTCGCCTCGCTTCAATGAATCTCTGGTCAGCGAGAAAGTCGGACAGGCCTCGATGCACCGGTTGCATTCAATGCAGGTGTTCCCGTCGATCCTGAGGCTGAACAGATTGATCTTGCTGGTGCAGCTCAAGAAGGCGCCCATCGGACAAAACAGGCCGCACTGAATTCGTTTCTTGGACAGCAGAGGCAAAAAGACAGCGAGCAAAACCCACAGGACTACAAAGGTAAAGGTCTGAATCACCCGCAGAAATGAATTCACTTCGATGAACTCGCTGCTGGTCTTGAAAGGGCAGAACCACCAGCAGTAGGTTGGGCTCATCGTCGCGAACGAGTGCAGGATGATGAAGGCCAGCAGTCCGAACGCGAAATATCGCACGAACGGCTTGAGTGTTCTGATCTTCCACCTTTTTGTCCGCGATAACGAGGAAAACAGCTCGTCCTGGCCGCCGAAGAAGCAACCCCAGGAGCAGAAGGCGCGTCCGAAGACCAGGCCGACGGCGGCGACGATGAGGAGCATGAAACCGGCGCCGGCAAACGATGTGGGGAAGATGATCTCCTGCTTGACCACGAGGGGCAGGATGAGCATGGGAACCACGATGTGGCACATCGGGGCCTGGGAGTACAACATCTCCTGATCGAGCAGCCACATGTGACCGCGATCGCCGGCCGTCATCCAGACGAACGAAATGGCAAATGCCACGGCATAGGTGGCAAAGAAGATCCGGCGCCAGCGATAGACACGGCCGGTGTAAAAAATCAGGAACAGGATCAGACTGGAGAAGGCGAGAGCTCCACCGCTGAGGATCGTTTTTTTAACATTCCCGAATCCGGACTGCCCGAAGATGAAAAAAGAGGCAAACAGGACAAACAGCAGCGTAATGGCCACGACGGCCTGGAGGCTCTTGCGGTAGTGCGGGTCGATCGTGCCGCCTGACAAACTCATGCAGACTTTCCTTTGGTGCGCGGAGATTATAGCGCACAAGAGCAGACGATCAGGCGATATATTTCGAGCGTTCCAGAATGCCGTGGCGGGGGGCATTTTTTTGGAAGCGCTCCCGATCGGCCGGTCAGTGCATTTGTCGGGTGGTCAGCACATCGGCCGGCGTCAAGCGCCGGAACTGATTGGGAGCAAGTGTGACCAGTGCGCGCTCGGATCCGTTTGCGGTTAGGAACTCAACTTCGTAGGCTTTGGCAACCTCGACATAAATGTCGACAATCGTGCCCAGGTCGCCCGTGAGAATTCCTTCTTCGGGAATATCCACCGCGGCAACCACCGTCTCCAGCAGCTGAAATTCATCCATCCGGGGCCTCCTCTTTCGAAGGTTCAGGGATGACCGGCACCCACTCGAAGATCACATTTTTATGAGCCCAGATTACATCGGGCGGCAAAGTTAAAAAAGCAATTTCTTCCTTCGTAATGCGGCGGCGTGACGCCGCACCCAATGGGGGCAAAATGCAATGAAGACAGGCGGGGGCGTGGCCATGCCGCGATTCATTCCATCATGGCTCGTAATATTTTGAGGAAGGCCTCAAATTTCATGCCGGATTCGAGTACCTGAATGCGGGGCGATTTCACCTGACCCTCCCTTACCGGGATCATGATGTAGGGCTCAAACATCTGTTCCTCATCGTTCCACCGCAAAAAGGCCACGAATTCCTGATCCGGCATGTAGCCGGGATCTGTGGGGGCTGTTGCATCTCGTAGTTGCAGCAGATCCACGCTCGACTGGGGCTTGCCGCGGAATCTCCGGAACACCTCGTGGACTGAAGCCCGGTGCTCGATCCACAGGCATTCTCGTCCATCCAGAGTCTGTGTCCGTGTTCCCAATGTTTTTTGAATGCGTAAGAACACGACGGCATCGACGCTTCGCCATAAAGTGGGAAGATCGCAATCGCCAGTACAGCCCGCGCCAATCCCAGAGATTGTGCCTGACTTGCTCGCCTGCGTACCCGCTGTGCTCGACACCAGCAGAACCAACAACATGAGCGACGTTGTGATGCCGGCTTGAATCCTGATGCGCATAGATCACTCCGGCGAAATTATATCCATTCTCAGCCAAAAGCAGCCACGAATTGCACAAAGCGCCACCTCCGCATCCCAAAAACCTCAACGCAGAGGCCGCTGAGGATTTTTTTTCTGAATGACTTTTCTCTGCGCCCTCTGCGTTGATCTTTTGCTTTTTTCCCCTGGTGATTATCGGTAATGCGGTGCGATGTAACGCACGGCAGGCAGGCCTAGCACCGACTCCAGCTTGTCAATTGCGATCCGGCCAATGGCGATCGCGGATGATTCGGGCCACGCGACTACCTCAAAGCCGAGAGCCCGGAGTTGTGCCATTACCTGGTCGGACCTTTGATCCATGGTGAGTTCAACTTCGGCTGCCCCATTGCGGATGAACAACTTCTCTCCCGCGCCGGCCGCTTGACCCGTCTTAAACCGAGCGATCGCCTGAGACACGGCGGGATCGAGCCTTGATCGGGCCGAGGGCCGGCCATTGAGAGTGGATGGATCAGAGGGATTAAACACTACTGTGGCGGTTGCGATCACGGGTATCGGTACTCCATTCAACAAGGTCGGGGAGTATTTCCACTGCTTCACGGCATTGACCGCAGCCTCATCCAGCAGCGGATGCCCCCTGATGACACGCGCTTGTGCGACGTTGCCATTTTCGTCCACCGAAATCTCCACCATGACAATGCCGGACACGCGGGCCCTGCGCGCGGCTTCAGGGTATACGGGGTCAACCCGCAATAGGATTTTTGATTCCTGGACATTCCCCCCAACACTCATCGGTGCGACCTTACGTGGATTTGGCGGCGGCGGTGGCGGCGGCGGAGGAGGGGCGCCTCCCAGGATGCCTCCGGACACTCCCCCGACCACACCCCCGACCACTCCGCCGGCCGACGGCGCGACATATCTTGGGATCGAGACAATCCCTGCAACTCCAAAGACTCCCCGGTAGCTGACGCCTTCCGGCATTTCGACCGGCACTTCAATTCGTTTTGGCTGGCCGCCTTCCGTCACCATCCGCTCTTCGACCGCCACAAAGGAAGTGAATTGCGTCATCAGCCGATGCCTCAAACCGAGCTCGATGATTGCCTCGCGCACGTCGGCGCGCGGATTGCCTTTCTGCATACCTGCGAAGTCTTCGGCCATGATGGCGTCGATGCGTTTGCGCGCCCACAGCTTCGCCAGCACTTCGTGCTGCGGCTCATTTTCCGGTAGCGGTATGCGGAGATCCCGGACGAAGTCGTCCGAACCGCTTTTGCCGCGCAAACGCAGCAGGGAATTCCCGCCGCGGGCGTAACGGCCGCAAATCACCACCGGTTCAGCGCTGAACAAATCCGGAATCCTCTTTGGATAGATGTCTGCGACCGGCACACCGCTCCACTCGAGCTTGATGTCGGTGAGCAGGGGATTGCGGATGCGTTCGTGGAAGCGCAGCGCTGCCGCTGCCGCATCGCCGGCAAGGGTGACATACTCGACGGCGCCGCGGCCTTCTTCGGCGATCTTATCCAGCAGAAAACGATTGGGCGAGGTGCCGATGCCGAACGCAAACACGCGTGCGTTCGGATGTTTCTGCACCTCGGAGATGATCTCCATGTCGTTGCCGACGAGCCCATCGGTCATGAAACAGACGATGCGCACATGGCCTTGCTCGTCGGCAGGTTCAAGGGCGGCGCGAATGGCGCGCATCATCTCCGTGCCGCCGTTTCCCTGGCTCGAATCCAGGAGCGCCAGAGCCCGCGCCAGATTTGCGGTGGTTGCCGGCACGGGCTGGGGGAA
Source organism: Acidobacteriota bacterium (assembly GCA_041501225.1). Lineage (GTDB taxonomy): Bacteria > Acidobacteriota > UBA6911 > UBA6911 > UBA6911 > JAFNAG01. Next base: position 4,723 of record JBGQNR010000027.1, on the reverse strand, counting down.
GAGAATGCGCGTGTCCCCTGAGAAGGTGATGAGGTTGAACGTGTCCTGGGGGTACAGCCCGTCAAGCGCCAACTTCATGGTCTCTTTTGCCTTCTCGATCGGAAAACCCTGCATCGAACCCGAGGTGTCGAGCACGAAAACCAGCTCCTTGGGCACCACCTCTGCAGGCACGAAGCTCCGCGGCGGCTGGAGAATGAGCATGAAGTAGCCGTCGGCGCCCAGCCGGTGCGTTACCAGCCCGTCCTGCATCGTAGCGCCCGCGACGTCGTACGAGAGGATGAAATCTTTGTTTGGGATTGTCACTCTGTCGGCCAGCTGGACCAGAGCGCTGTGCGTATCGCGCCGCAGCACCGCCATCTCATGATGAGTCGACCGCAGGTTGGTGAACGCAACTCCCGAATCGATGCTGACCTCGATCGAAATGTCGTGCCCGGTGCGAGTGCCCGGGGGCGTGACGGGTGGCGTGACGCGAGAGGCGTCGGGAACCTTATGGGTGTCCATCGACCATCCTCCGGCCTCTCTCCCGATCGGCATTCCCGGGATGTAGCGCGGACCGATGACCATGGGGAAAACAAATTTGTACCCATCGTTCTCGTATTTAAGCGTTTCCACATAACTGATCACAATCTCGATATTCTGCCCCGGCAGAATGTTGGCCAGATGCTGGCTGAAGATGTTCGGGCGTTCCTGTTCGAGCAGTGCGGCCTGTTGGCCCTGGGCGCGCGCCTGCTCGTAAATCGCTCTGGCCTCTTCCCGTCGTCGGATGATTCCCCGGATGGTTCTGCTACCGATAAGAATGGTCATGTCGTCCACCGCGGCGTTCTGAGGGAGGGGAAAGGCATAGATCGCTTCGATCGGTTCTTTGAACAGGTTTTGAAAATCCTGGCGCACCGTGACGCGCGAAAGCACGCCGCTGATCTCCGCTTTCACATCGGTATGGACCAGAGGGCAGGGGCCCAAAGATCTTCCTGCCGTATCAAGGGCTACAAGGCAGCCTGCCGATTCCCCGGTTCCAGGAGCCTCGGCTGCGAAGGGTTTTCTCCCGGCGATGATGAAGTGGGAGAAGAAAATCCCGGATAACATCAGGTAATAGAAGACACACTTCCCCCGCATATACCATTCCTCCAGATTTTCGATTGATCTGATCGGGATCCGCTGCCGTGCATGCGGCAGAGCCGCGCAGCCTACTTAGACTCCCTGCATGGAAGGAAGTTCCGCGCCGGTGCTGCGCGGAGCGGAGGCTTGTCGTCTTGACGGTGCAGGGCGTGGATCGGACATTTTTTGAATCATGCAAATCCGCCCTGGCTCGGTGTACAATCGATCGTCACCGGACACAATCTGAGGAACGATTCCATGCAGAATATGAGGATGCCATGAATCAAATCATAGATATCATCAAGAGTCGGAGATCCATCCGATCCTACGAAGCCACGACGATCCCCAAGGACACACTGCTTGCCCTCATCGAAGTCGCGAATCACGCGCCTTCCGGGATGAACACGCAGCCCTGGCGATTCGTGGTGGTCGAGGACCCGGGTTTCAAGAAGAAGTTGCTCGAGGCTGCGATTCCCAATGCCAAGAGGTATCTCGAAGATTATGTCAAACCGGTCAATCCGGTGCGCTATGAACTGATCATGAAACGGTATGAAGAGCTGGAAGATCCTATTTATTATGGGGCGCCGGCGATGGTGTTTGTGATCGGTACCGGGGCCCACGCGGCCGAATCCTGCCCCCTGGCCTGCGAGAACATGATGATTGCTGCGCAGTCGCTGGGCATCGGGAGCTGCTGGGTCAAGTTCGGTTCCATGGTCACGGACAACCAGGAAATCGTTCAGCACCTCGGGCTCAAAGAAGACGAGAAAATCTACGGCCCCATCCTTCTGGGCTACCCCAAAGAAGTGCCGCAGCCGCCGACAAAGAAGGACCCCGTGATCAAGTGGATCTGAGACGCATTCGTCCTCGGATTCCCGGATCGTCGCCAATCAGGCGAGCACAGCAAGAGCTCAACGCAGAGGCCGCAGAGGATTTTTGCTCATGACCATTTTTTCTCTGCGCCCTCTGCACCCTCTGCGTGCTCTGCGTTGAGCTTTTTGCTGCTTAAGGTTATTCGCGTCTCAGGTTTTGTGATATTTTGCTGGCATGAACTTCCCTGAAATTCGCGGGGTGCCGCAATGCACCTTGGCGAATTACGAGTGCGATTTTGCCGGCAGGCACCTTCTGCACGAGGTGGTTGCCTGGTGGGCCTGCCGCAAACCGTCTGATCCCGCGATCATCAGCTATGACCGCGGGCAGGCTGTCGACTGGGCCACCCTCGACCGCGTTTCCACAGACCTCGCCCTTGAGCTGCTCCACCTGGGCTTCCGTAAAGGCGATTTTTTCGCCGCCTCGCTGCCGTTGTCGCTGGATCACATCTTTCTCGAATACGCCTGTTTCAAAACCGGCGTGATCCATGCACCGCTTGATCTGCGGCTGCGGCCTCCAGAGGTGCTGCGCTGTCTCCAGATGCTCAAGCCGAAGGGATTCGTCGGCTTCGTCCCCGACCTGGCGTCGGCAGTCAGGACCAATTGCCCCTGGATCGAACACGGCCTTGTGCAGGCGGATCTGGTGGAGTTGATCGCGAAAAGCGGCAGCAAGGCCTCTCCCGGGTTGCAGGCTGCCCATGCAGAGGCGACGGCTGCAGTCAGTGAGAACGATGGCGCCCAGGTGATCTTCACCACCGGTTCGACGGGTTCGCCGAAGGCTGCGCTGCTTTCCCACCGGAACATCACCTGCCAGAATCTCTGCCTGGGAGCCGGTTTCGGCTTTAAAGACGAGAGGATACTTCTCAACCTTCCCCCCTCGCATGTCGGAGGGCAGGCTGAAGTGTTGATGACCACGTTGTTCTGGGGCGGCACGGCCGTGACGCTCGACGTGTTTGATCCGGTCAAATCGCTCGATGCCATTCAGAAGTATCAGGTGACCATGGTCGGCCAGATCCCGGCGATGTTTCAGTTCGAGTGGCGCCTGGCTGACTTCGCGAAATTCGATCTCTCCAGTCTGCGCAAAGTGGTGTATGGGGGACAGCAGGTATCCCGGCAGTTTCTCGAACGCATGGCCCAAATGGCGCCCCTGATCGCGACCGGGCTCGGTCTGACGGAAACCGCGGGCTTTTGCACCTATACGCCCATGACCTCTGAAGTGGATGAAGTCATGGCGGGCATTGGGCACGACATGCCTGCGTATGCCATGTCCATCCGCCGCGATATGAAAGAGGATGGGGCCGCCGGGGAGCCTCTGCCCGAGGGCGAAGTCGGCAACATCTGCTTCAATGGACCGCAGACCTTTCTCGGTTATGTCAACGATCCTGCCGCGACCGCGAAGACGGTGTCTAAGGACGGCTATCTGTATACCGGTGATCTTGGCTGCAAGGATGATCAGGGCCTCCATTTCTCCGGGCGCGCCAAATGGGTGATCAAACCGGCCGGCTACCAGGTCTTTCCGGGCGACGTTGAAAACCACTTCTGTTTGCTGGAGCAAAAGGTGGCCGCCTGCGGCGCCGTCGGCGCCGAACACCGGCTTCTGTCGGAAGCCATCATAGTGTTTGTGGAGAAAAAGCCCGGAGCCGAGATTTCGGTTGGAGAGCTGAAACAGCACGCTCGTGGCATGGCGTCCTACATGAGGCCATTCCACTATGTGCTCCTGGAGCCGGGACAGCTGCCACTCAACCGCGTCGCCAAAATCGATTATGTCCGACTCAGCGAGCTGGCCCGTCAGGAGATAGACCAGCTGCGCGCCAAAGGGCGCTGGGACCGCTGAAGGCAATCCGGCGGCTGTGTATTACTTCTTGAGTTTGTCTTTGAAGATCTTCTGAAACTTCTCCACTTTCGGATGGATGACCAGCGAGCAGTATCCCTTTTCTGGATGATTGTTGAAGTAGTTCTGGTGATAGTTCTCGGCGAGCCAGAATCTCTTGAACGGGACGATCTCCGTGTTGATCGGACGATCCCAGATGTGCTCGGCTCCGAGCTTTGCCTTGTAGCCCTCGGCCAGTTTTTTCTGTTCCTCATCATGGTAAAAAATCACGGACCGGTACTGCGTGCCGACGTCGTTTCCCTGGCGGTTCCGGGTCGTCGGATCATGCGTTTTCCAGAACACCTCCAGGAGTTCGTCGTAGGAGACGATCCGCGGGTCATAGGTGATCTGGCAGACCTCCGCATGCCCTGTGGTCCCCGTGCACACCTGCTCGTACGTCGGGTTTTCCGCCTGCCCTCCGGAGTATCCGGAGACGACTTTCTCCACACCCCTCAGCCGCTGAAAAACGGCTTCCACGCACCAGAAGCAGCCGGCTCCAAAAGTGGCCAATCGCAGCCCCTGCTTTTCGAGATCAGCGTCCATTGGTTTTTTCGCTCCCTCCCCGCTTTCCCGCGAGGTTGCGTTTGACTCAGACGAGGACAGCGACTGGCCGCATGCACCGGCCAGAAAAACAACCGCCAGGATGGAAATGCAGAAACGTTGTCTACTCACCCTTAGTCTACCCGTGACCTGAAGAAATAGTAGCAAGACGGCCACCGCTATTCCAGTCGTCAGGATTGAACCAATTCAGGCCCGGATTCGTATTAATAGAGTAACTAAAGGAGGGGATGCCATGTTCGCACTCGCCGGGCTGCTGATGATTCGGCTGGTTGTCGGGGTGGCGGGGCGGGGGGGTCAGGTTGTGTTTGGGCGGGGGGGGGGGGGGGTGGGT
>JBGQNR010000026.1:0-41330 GCA_041501225.1 Acidobacteriota bacterium | reverse complement strand
GGACTGGAGCGCATTGTGGGAGTCGGTCCGGTCTCACACGATGTTCTACTTCACCGGCGCAGCGGCGATCGCGCTGCTCGATTACGCGTTGGTCGCTGCGAATCTTTATCCCTTTTCAGCCGTGTATGCGCGCGCCGGCGCGCCGGCCATGTTGCTGAGGGCCGCCGCTGTGCTGATCGTGGCTGCGCTGGTCTTTTTGATGGCCGACGTGACCTGGCATATGGCGGCAGGTCATCGCAAGCTCTTCTTCTACCTGGTGGCTTTGATGGCCATGATGAACTTCGTTTCGCACGGGACCCAGGACATGTTTCCGACCTTCCTGAAAGTTCAGCGCGGGTTTTCCCCCCAGCTGACGGCTGCGGTTACGATCATCGCCAACTTCGGGGCGTTGATCGGAGGCATCTGCGTCGGCTTGTTTTCCGACCGGTTCGGCCGGCGCCGCGGCATGATCCTCTCGCTCTTGCTGGCGGTGGTCATGATCCCGCTTTGGGCTTATGCACCGACCACGGGTCTCTTGATGCTTGGCGCGTTTCTGATGCAGTTTATGGTGCAGGGCGCCTGGGGAGTGATCCCGGCCCATATAACAGAGCTGTCCCCTGACAGCGTGCGCGGGTTCCTGCCGGGATTCGCCTATCAATGCGGGGTACTGATCGCCGGCAGCGTCGCCTATCTCGAGGCCATCTTCGCGCGTCGCATGAACTATGCCAACGCCATGGCGGTCACCGCGCTTACCGTATTCCTGATCTGCGCACTTGTGGTGGCGTTAGGGAGAGAGAAGAAAGGCATCGAGTTCGGCGTATGACCATGAAGTTATCACGACCGTAAATATGACAGGGGGCAGGCATGGCACGAAAAGCGAAGAACCACTTGAAGATGCCGCGACGGGACTTCCTGAAAACATCTGCCGTTTCGGTTGCGGCTATGGGATCGCTCACGTCGGAAGCGGCGCAGCAGAGATCGGCACCCGTTGCCGCTCAACGGGGTTACGGCGCGCCCTACTCCGGAGAACGATTGAATCGAGTCGCCTTTCCCATGGGCGGGATGGGGGCGGGCATGATCTGCCTCGAGGGAACCGGTGCACTGTCTCATTTTTCTCTGCGCAACCGGCCGGAAGTATTCAATGAGCCCCTCACCTTTGCGGCGCTTTCCATCAAAGGAGAAAACAAGACCGCGTTGGTGCTCGAAGGACCCGTCCCCAAATGGAAGATCTTCGGCGCTCCCGGAACCGGCAATGGCGCATCAGGAAGCTCTTTCGGGCTGCCGCGATTTGCAGCTGCTTCCTTTCAGACACGTTTTCCGTTCGCAACGGTGGCTCTGGCGGACGAGCGCGTAAACATGGACGTGCAGATCATCGGTTGGAGCCCCTTCGAACCGGGCGATCCCGACCATGCCTCGCTCCCTGTGGCCGGCCTGGAATACCGGTTCGTCAACCGGTCGGCCAAGGTGCAGGAGACCGTGTTCTCTTTCAATGCTAGAAACTTCATGGTAGTGGGGAGGAATGCGCAAGCGGTGCGAGCCGCATCCGGCGGGTTTGTTCTTTGGGGCGGCAGCGCCGCCGACCGGCCGTACGAAGAAGGTGCATTTTCCGCCGTGGTAACCGACCCACAAGCCAAAGTAAATGCCGCCTGGTTTCGTGGCGGCTGGTTTGACGCGCTCACGATGGCATGGCAGGACGTGGTAGAAGGCGCCTGTTATGACCGGCCTTCAGTCACGAGCGGCGACCCTGCGCCCGGAGCCACGCTGTTTGTGCCGTTTCGCCTCGAGCCGGGCGCAACCAAGACGATCGTCCTGCAACTTTCCTGGTATGTCGGCCGCACCAGCCTGCGCACAGGAAAGGATCCGGCGAGTTCGGCGCCGGCCGATGCGCGGACCGCGCCTACCTACCGGTCATGGTATGCAGGCCGCTTCTCCGATATCGGGGAAGTTGCGTCCTATTGGAAAGATCATTATGACGAACTGCGGCAGAAGTCGAAACGCTTCAGCGACTGCTTCTACGAATCGACTTTGCCGCCCGAAGTCATGGAGGCCGTGGCGGCGAATCTGACTATTCTGAAGTCGCCAACCGTGCTGCGGCAGAGCGACGGCAGGCTATGGGCCTGGGAAGGATGTTCCGATAATGCCGGTTGCTGCGCCGGTTCCTGCACTCACGTCTGGAACTATGCGCAGGCCATTCCCCACCTGTTCCCTACACTGGAACGGTCGCTCAGGGAAACGGAGTTCGACCCGTCGCAGAACGAAGAAGGCCACCAGCAGTTTCGCAGCGCGCTGCCGATCCGCATCCTGGAGCATGATTTTTATGCCGCCGCGGACGGCCAGCTCGGCGGCATTATGAAGGTATTTCGCGACTGGCGCATCAGCGGCAATACGGAATGGCTGCGCGGCCTGTGGCCGAAAATCATCAGGAGCCTGAATTACTGCATCGAAACATGGGATCCTAAGCACAAAGGTGTCGTGGAAGAACCGCATCACAATACCTATGATATCGAGTTCTGGGGACCGGACGGCATGTGCACGAGTTTCTATCTCGGCGCGCTGCAGGCGGCCGTGCTCATGGCCAAAGCGCTGGGTGAGAATGTGCCTCTCTATGCCGAGCTGGTTGAGAAGGGCCGGGCCCTGGCCGAAAGCGAGCTCTACAACGGCGAGTACTTCATCCAGCGGATCGAATGGAAGAACCTGCGCGCGCAGAACCCGCTGGAGAACAAGAGCATGGTAGGGAACTATTCGCCCGAGGCCGTGGCTCTCTTCGAAAAAGAAGGACCCAAGTATCAGTATGGCAACGGCTGCTTGTCAGACGGCGTGCTCGGATCATGGCTGGCACTTGTCTGCGGCGTGGGACAGGTGCTAGATCGCGCCAAGGTCGCCAGCCATCTAAAAGCGGTCCATCGCTACAATCTAAAGAAGGATCTGTCCTCACACCCGAACCCGCAGCGCCCCTCCTATGCATGCGGCAAGGAAGGCGGGCTGCTCCTGTGCACCTGGCCCAAAGGCGGGGCTTTTTCTCTGCCCTTCGTTTACTCGAACGAGGTGTGGACCGGAATCGAGTACCAGGTGGCTTCGCATTTAATGGCGTTGGGAATGGTCCAGGAAGGCATCGACATCGTGCGCGCCTGCCGCGATCGCTATGATGGCCGGATTCGCAATCCATTCAACGAATATGAATGCGGTCACTGGTACGCCCGAGCCATGTCTTCCTATGCCCTGCTGCAGGGAATCACGGGTGCACGTTATGATGCCGTGGAAAAGGTCCTGGTTCTGGAGCCCGGCATGCAAGGGGATTTCCGGGGCTTTTTGGCGACCGCAACCGGCTACGGTACCGTTGGGGTTAAAGGCGGCAAGCCATTTTTCAACGCTGCTGCCGGCAACGTCGAGATCCGCGAAATCCGCTACCGGCCAAAGGCCTGATGGACGAAACCGGCAAGCATGGAGTGGATATCGACGAGCTTCGCGCTGCATTGAAAGCCTTGATCCGCGGAGATCCTGCAAAACCAAATCTCCTGACTTGTCGTATAATGACGCGCGCAAGGATAGGCTTGCCATCGTGCCGTTAGGGCAAAGGGGAAGTTTCAGAGACTGCGCACTCATGCGTGAGAACGTGGCTTTGTTTTTGTGAACCTCCGCATGAATCTGCGGTCCTGTTCTGGGAGAGTGTGGACATATGAGAAGCGGTTTATATCGGTCGGCTACTTTTTTTCTCCTGCTGTGTTTGATCCTCGGGCTGCAAAATGAAGTTTTTGCCCAGGCAAAGAAGGCACCGACTCCGCCGGTTCCGGGACCCATGCTCGAGCAAGGCATGCTGGAACTCAGCACGCCCGACTTCAACCTGAGCCTCGTGCGTTCATCGCAGACGGTGGCCGGCCTCAAGCCCAAAAACAGCAACGGTTTTGATTTCACGCCGGGCGACATCCTCGTCGAGCGGTCGCAGAACGGTTACTATCACTTGGGCGATCTCGACCTGCGCTTGCGCCAAGGAAATTCAGCCGAGTGGAAGAGTTACTCGACCGCCGTCGCGCGCACGCCCGTCATGCCTCTACCCACTTCGACACAGACCCTGGCCGCCGCCGATCTGACTCCGACTTTCCCCGCGGATTTTCCGCTCCAGGTCATCCGCACCTGGGCACTCGATAGCGACAAGCTCGTCCTGCGCTTCGAGTTGAAAAACAAAACGTCGAACCCGATCCAGGTTGGAGCGCTCGGCATTCCGATGATTTTCAACAACGTACTCAACAACCGCTCGCTGGACCAGGCGCACACGATGTGCTCTTTCTACGATCCTTACATCGGCGAGGATGCCGGTTACCTGCAGGTGACCCGCCTCAGTGGCCATGGCCCGGCGCTCGTCGTGGTGCCGGACGGCAAAACGCCGTTCGAAGCCTATAACCCGATTTTGAGCCGCCGCGGGCCCGGCGGAGCCGTGCCGATTTTTACGGATCCCACGCCGCGCGGCACGACCTTTGAAGGCTTCTTCGACTGGATGATCCACAGCCAGGCTTATGCCGAGAACGAATGGAAGCAGGCGACGCCCTGGAACACACCGACATCGGTGACCCTTGCTCCAGGCGCGTCGAAAACCTATGGCGTCAGGTTTCTGGTGTCTGACGAAATCCGCAATATCGAGAAAACCCTCGCAGCCAACGGCCGGCCGGTTGCGGTTGGCATCCCCGGTTATGTGCTGCCCATGGATGTCGATGGGCGGCTGTTCCTCAGATATGGGAAGGGCGTCAAGTCAATTGAGATCGAGCCAAGAGGAGCGATCGCGATCACTGGCAACAAACCCACCGCCGGCGGCTGGAAATCCTACACCCTGTCTGGAAAGACCTGGGGTCGAGCCCGCATGCTGGTAACCTACGAGGATGGCCAGGTTCAAGCCATCCATTACTTCGTGATCAAGCCGCTAGCCACAACCGTCACGGATCTCGGCCGATTCCTGACCACGAAGCAGTGGTTCGTCGACCCGAACGATCCGTTCAAACGCAGCCCTTCTGTGATGAGCTACGATCGCGAGGCGGACAAGATCGTTATGCAGGATAGCCGCGTCTGGATTGCCGGCCTAGGGGATGAGGGCGGCTCCGGATCGTGGCTCACCGCCATCATGAAGGAGTTCGGCCAGCCCAGTAAGGAGGAGCTCGACAAATACCAGCAATTCATCGACGGCGTGATTTGGGGCGGACTGCAGTACAAAGACGGGCCGCTGCAATTTGGCGTGCGCAAGAGCCTCTTCTATTATCAACCCGATGAGATGCCGCAAAGCTACTATCGGAGCGACCTCAACTGGGGAAGTTGGACGAGTTGGAACAAGAAGGCAGCTGAAATCGTCGACCGGTCATTCAACTATCCGCACGTTGCGGCGCTTCACTGGGTGATGTATCGCCTGGCGCGTAACGACGAGGGGCTCGTCACCAACCATCCCTGGGACTGGTACCTGATCAACGCTTACCAGACCGCGATGGCCATGACGAAATACGCCGCCGGTTACGCCCGATTCGGCCAGATGGAAGGTGACATCTATGTCCAGATTCTGACGGACCTCAAGCGCGAAGGCATGGCGGCACAGGCCGCGGACCTCGAAGCGAAAATGAAGGCCCGGGCGGATCGCTGGCGCAGTCAAGCCTATCCTTTCGGCAGCGAAATGCCATGGGATTCCACGGGACAGGAAGAAGTCTATGCCTGGACAAAGTATTTCGGCGACACCGTGAAATCCGAAGTGTCGCTCAATGCGATTCTCGGCTATATGCCGACGTTGCCGCACTGGGGCTACAACGGCAGCGCCCGCCGCTATTGGGATTTCCAGTATGCCGGCAAGATCACGCGCATTGAGCGCCAGTTGCATCACTACGGTTCAGGCATCAATGCCATCCCCGTGCTGAGCGAATATCGCAGCCACCCTGAAGATCTCTACCTGTTGCGCGTGGGCTATGGCGGCACGATGGGCGCAATCACGGACATCGACCAGGAGGGGTTCGCCTCCGCCGCGTTCCATTCATTCCCGGACACGCTCAAGTTCGATCCTTACTCCGGCGACTACGGTCCGAACTTTTTCGGTCATGCGTTTAATACCGCCACCTATGTCGTGAATGATCCCGAATTCGGGTGGCAGGCCTTTGGCGGCAACCTCAAAGCCGAGGGCGGCATCGTCAAAATCACGCCGCTCGATTCCTTCCGCATGCGCATATACTTGGCATCGGCTGGACTTTGGATGACGTTGGATGCCGGCCAATTCACCGGCCTGGAGGTGAATGCCAAGACGGGCGCTGTGAGAGTAGGGCTCGCCGCCGCCACAAAGTTCACTCCCGTGGCACGTCTGCGCCTGGAGCAGCCGGCCAAAGTGAAAGGGGTGGGAACGTATCGCCCGGTGATGAATTTCAAGTCCGAACGCGACGCATTTATTGTGCCGCTCAAAGCAGGCATCATCTGGGTCGAGCTCACCAGCAAGTGATAATCTGTACAGCGTTGTGAAAAATGAAAACTCCGGGAGCTTGAATCGAATGAGATTTTCAGACTTAGGCGCGCTACGTTGGCCACTGACGCTCATATTCACGGCTCTCTGCGCCGGCGCAGCAGCTTCCCCCGGCAACTGGCCCTCTTTTCGCGGCCCCCAGGCCAGCGGCGTGGCCGAGGGGCAAAACCTCCCTGACCGCTGGGATGGCATCCGTGGCGAGAATGTCAAATGGAAGACGCCGATCCCCGGGCTGGCACACTCGAGCCCGATCGTGTGGGGAGACCGGCTGTATGTCACGACTGCGGTGAGCAGTCTGGAGAACGCTACCTTTAAGCATGGACTTTTCGGCGAGGGAGACGCCTCCACGGACCTTTCCATTCAAAAGTGGAAGGTGATCAGCCTGGACAAGCGCAGCGGGAAGATCGTGTGGGACAGCACCGCATACGAAGGCGTGCCCAAGGAGAAACGACACGTCAAGAACACCTACGCCAGTTCCACGCCGGTCACGGATGGGCAACACATCATCGCCTTTTTCGGCTCGCAGGGGCTGTATTGCTTCGACACCCATGGCAAACTGACCTGGAAGAAGGACCTCGGTTTTCTCGACCTGGGTGCGTACGATGCCCCGGAGTACGAGTGGGGTACGGCCAGTTCCCCGATCATTTACAGGAACAAGGTCATCCTCCAGTGCGATACGCAGAAAGAGGACTTCCTCCTGGCACTGGACATCGAAACCGGAGCCACGGTTTGGAAAGCCGATCGCAATGAGCTTCCCTCCTGGGGCACGCCGAACATCTATCCAGGCACCAGGCGCGTTGAGCTTATTACCAATGCGTCAAATTTCATCCGTGGATACGACCCGGAAACCGGTAAGGAACTTTGGCGCCTCGGCGGGAGTTCCCAGATTACTGCGCCCACGCCGATTTTCTCGGAAGACCTGATCGTGGTTGCAAGCGGACGCCGGCCGGAAGCTCCCATCTTCGTCATTCGCGCCGGAGCATCCGGAGACATAACGTTGGGAAAGGGGATCTCTGCCAGCGATCAGATCGCCTGGAGCAGGCAGCAGCGTGGCCCCTACATGCCGACCCCGCTTATTTATGGCGCATACCTGTATGTAATCGCGAATCAGGGCATCTTTGACTGCTATGAGCTCCGAACGGGGAAGGAAATCTATCGCCAGCGCATTCCGCATCAGGGCGGCGGCTTCAGCGCCTCCCCTGTTGCCGCCGACGGCCGGATCTATCTGTCCAGCGAAGATGGCGATGTATTTGTCGTCAAGGCCGGAAAGGATTTTGAACTTCTCGCCACCAACCCAATGGGCGAGCGCTTAATGGCTACCCCGGCGCTATCCGACGGCAGGATTATATTCCGCGCGGAACACAATCTTTTCGCCATCGGCCGCTAAACAGTCGTACGCAATACCGCAGATGCAGATCCACAGAAAAGGACAGGTATGAAGATCGCATTCATCGGCACCCACGGGGTGGGAAAAACAACCTTGGCCTACGAACTATGCAATGAACTCAAGAAGCAGCACCTCGACGTCGGTTTCATCGATGAAATCGCACGCAGGTGCCCCTTCCCGATCAATGAGGAAACCAGTCTGGAAGCCCAGACCTGGATCCTCACCACTACCATCTGCCGCGAGCTGGAGTTGGACAAGATCTACCCGAACATCATCTGCGACCGTTCCGTGCTGGATAATTATGTGTACCTTTACCACAAGTTCGGTCACATCGCGGAGCTGCATGGATTGTCGAGGTATTGGGTGCGCACCTACGACTTGCTTTTCAAAGTGCCGTTCACCCGCAAGTACCTGCGGCCTGATGGTGTACGTTCCGTAGATTTCGAGTTCCAGGAGACGATCGACGAAAAACTGGTTCAACTCCTGCGGGAAGATCAGGTGCCGTATCATGACCACAAGGTCATGAGTGATACGGTTCAGATCATCCTGGATTATCACCGCACGCACATCGGCCCGCTGCAGCAGCGCATTCCCGGGATCTGATTCGGTCTACCTGAGCCAGGAGTATGCTATCGAGAGGTGCGACGCACCGGAGCGCTCGTTTCCAGTCGTCCGATGCTGCGTGAGGGCGCGATCCTGGATTGTGGTTCCTGCTGCGGATCGAGGTTCAGTATCGTGAAGCCACTGATCTCGGCATTGGCCAGAATGTCCAAAGCTGAGGGCAGTCTGCGTTCGTCCGCGCTGATTCCCGCCATGACCGAGCCATAGGTGACTTGAAGCGCGTCAAAATGGGAAGTAATGCCTGCCTTATTGGTTGCCAGCGGTATCACCGTTCCAGCAAACGGCAGGTCCCCTGCGATGCGGATCGTGCCCTTGACACCTTCCTGCCGGAAAGCCGTGTTCGCCGCGCACATCCCCAAGGCATGCCCCATTTCGTGTACTACCACGGAGAGCAGGTCGACACTGCCCGCGGCGTCACCCACGGCTTTATCGAATAGACGGGCAACATTGACCAAACCGCCGCCGAGATCCTGGAATTCCTCCGTTCGGCGTCGATACTCTTCATTGGAATTCGGGGTCGGGTCCAGATAGAACTTTGCCGCGCCGCTGTTATCCAAGAGGATGATGCCGGTGATTTCCCGGTTAGGCATGCCTCCCTGTTCGACAAGAGTGTGTGTCCCGGCATCCCCAATCGGAGCCCAGCCGAAATTAATCGTGATCGTGACCGGATCCATGTAGGCGGCTTCCCAGATTCGAGCCGCCGCATTTACGATGTCCACCAGATTGCCGCTGCCCGTCGCGTTGGCAGGAGGAACGCCGCCCATAAAATTGGTGATCAAGGTCAGAGCCGATGCGCTAGGCACAGCCAGAAAAGTAATCGTCAGCAGCATCAGAGAGATTGGTTTGAATGCCTTCATCGTCTTCCTCCGTGATTCACCGCGCGTGCATGGTTCCGATCCGTTCTACAGGGCCAATGTATCTCGGAGAAGAAGTGCAAAAAATGGGATAAGTATCCGGATTCGCGTAGCGTGCGATCCCATGAAATGGTCATCAAATCCGGAGCTTTGTCCCATCCGGTAATCATCTGATCCTATTCGTATTGAGATTCGCGCTGAAGGCAGGCGTTGAGCGTGCTGGTGCTTGGGAGGAGCACAACAGGCAAGTAACTCTAAAACTATAACTTATACACTTTTAGTCACTGAATGAACTTTACACAAAAAGGTGTCGATTCGTGAGCTCGAGGCTACTTGGCGCCCAGCAAGGTCAAGCTTCCGGCGCCGACATGGGCGTGCAACGAATATTTCCCTGTCCCAGGCCAGGTGGTGGAGCGGAAAAATCCACCTTTGGAAACGCTGATCGGAGGAGCTTCGATGTCCCCGACCTTCACGGACGCATCAATTTGGCGATAATCCTGAGCGCGACCGATATCAATGCTGATATCGCCGGCATGACATTCGACATCCTTGTTGCCCTCCATACCGCGGATGTCGATATCGCCGGCGCTGAGTCGCACAACCAGGTCTGTGCGAGCGGGAAGTTCAATCTCCACATGAAAATCCTTTTTGGAACCCTGGGTGGTAATTACGGCTTCAGATCCTTTCAGGTCCACTTTGGCCTGCACCTTCTTCAGCTCTTCGGGGCGCTTCGTAGTCCAATGCATGCGGATCTTGTTTTCGTCGGACCCGGGCCGAATCTCGTACGCCCCGGCAGATAGGTTCATGCGCACGGATCCGCCGGGCATGAACGACCGCTCGAGGGAATCTCCCGGAGGCGGAGCCTGGGTCAAGTTCGAAGTTTGAGCGACGGCAAGACAAAGAAACGCGGTTGAGATTGCGATCATAGAAACTGTCCGCTTCATCTGGCAACTCTCCTGCTTTGCAAATTGGTAAAACCGCCAAGTAGGCCCCGGCCGCCGGACGGGGCTTGCGACTAAATCCTATTGGGCTCTGAGCACCGAGCGGCGCACGGAGCCCACTTCCCAACTCATAGGGCAGTGGGCAAGGTCAGTGCTTTGCCAATACCTCAAGCATGCACTGGGCGGACCTGGTCAAGCCAGGCGCGATAATCGCCGGGATACTGGACCCGCTCCTGAAGTACTTTCACCCGATTTAGGATGGCAGCTACATGTTCGCCGCCGAGCGCAACCTGCAAAGAAAGCTGCATGGCAACGGCATTCACCTTAGCTTCCGCCTCTGTCACAGCGTCTGCCAGCACTTCTTCATATCCGCTTCCTGTCCCCAGCAGATAATGTTCGAGCATGTGCTGCGAAACCACGCGCCCATGCCTGGCAGAGACCAGGATGTTTCCTTTTCCGGTCACCGCATTGCCGACCGCAAAGACACCGCCGGCGCTATCCAACTCGCCGCTCGCTATGTCCTTGAACCGGTACTGCTCGCCCGCCATGGGTATCCCTGGGATCGGTTCGGGAATGCTGCCGATGGAGCTTATCACCAGAGGTGTGCCAATTTCGCGCTCAGTTCCCGGGACGGTGTGCATATCCCCAGCTCGATTCGCGGTGGCCGCCAAGCGCAATCCGGCCAGCCGGCCGTCTCGGGCCTGATAGCCGACCGGAACGTGCCGGTCCTGAAAAGCAAATAGGTATTTTTCGGTGAAAATGCGGAGCAGTTTCCGGCGCGTAGCCCGCGTCTGTTCCATCTGTTGCGGTGTCGCATTTTCCTTGGGCTCCGCCAGGGGCATATCCTCGACCTGGCGGCGATAGACAAGTGTGCACCCCTTGAGGCCCAGATCGGACAGCGTCGTCTGTTGCTCCGCAAGGACGGTGTGGATACCGCGCTGCTCGAGCTCGTGCAAATCCACCTGGCGGCCCCGTGTCTGGAGGGCGCGGGCCACCGTCTCGAGCATAATAATCTTGACTACATCCAGCGAAGCCAACCCACCTCCCACCACAATGGCGCCGTCCTCCGGCTCAATTTGCGGCCCGGTATATCCAGGCTCAAGGTAGTGGTTGAACCAGTATACGAAGGGATTCTGGTAATAAAAGCCGCACCCGATATAATGATCAATGCCGGGAAGCGGCATCGGACGATCCCGCCAGGCACCGTTCGCAAGAACCACAGCGCTCAAGCGCCACTTGAGAATTTCTTCGAGGGAGAGGTCCCGTCCCAGCCTGGTTCGGGGCACAAAATGGATGCCGGGCTGGTTCAGCTTGCCGTCAATTTTGTGCATCTCCTGCTGGCGCAACTTTTCGTGCCAGCGAGGCAGCCCATCCACGATCTTGCCATAGGGATAGTCGTTCTGTTCGAGCACAATGCAGACGACGTTTTTCTGCGCGAGTTGGAATGCCGCTTCGGCCCCTGACACGGCCGCTCCGGCAATAAGTACGACGTGCCGCGGTTCCTGTTCTGTCATAGTCTGACACCCCATGCCATGCAGACACTCCTAATAATAGATCAAAGAAGGAAGAGACGCTAAGATTCTGCGCAGGAGAGGATCTGCCATCTGCTCGTCTTTACAGGGGAAGTGCGCGCATCCGCACTGTGAGTCCGCTGCGGGATGTCTCCCCCCAGCGCTGCATTGACTCTCCATCCACCCCAAGATAAGATTTTCCACGAGACGCGCTGGAGTTCGCCTTTAACTATTTCCACTCGACGCTGAGGTCGACAACTCCTACTGGATTACGCACTGGTAGGAGTTTTTTCATGACTGTCGGGCCAGAGAAAATACAATATGAGCCGTGCCTGTTGCCGTCTTGATCCTCATGGCGGAATTCCCCTGCGTTGGGCCGGCGATGTTGCCCTGCCGGTATTGACAGAAGTTGGAGTCCACCCATGACCGGACTGAACGACAATTACAGGCGGAGAATCCTGACCTCGCTCCAGTATGCGGACAAACTGCTGACGGAGAGCCTGCATGTGTTGGCGCCCGGCGCAAGGCCTCTATTCTCAGGTTATGCTCAGGACCTTTCGCCTTCGGAGGCTCGCTGCGTCGAAAACTATACGGCGAAAATCCGTGAGCAGATGGCCAGGCTGCTGGAGAACTGCGGCATCGAGCGTTCGTCCCCGGCTATGCCTTCCAGCGGGAAAATACGGACCGGTCTCATTTCCGTCGATCTCACCCTCGAGGACATTTACCCGGAGAAGATGCGTGGCTACGGCAAGATGGATGCTGCCGCTGCTCGCGAGTTGTCCTGGAACCTTCAGGAGATTCGCTGGCTGATCAACCTGCTCCTCACCTTTTTGTCGGAAACACGCTCAACCAAGGTGGGGGGGCCGGCTCACATGGAAACTGGGCCGGGCCTGGCAGCTTTGCTGGAGCGCATGGCTCAGATCGTCGAAAGACACGGACTGGTGGAGTTTCTGCCGGCTCTCCACGCTATCGTCAGAAAGACTCAATCCCGACGTTTTGAAATCGCGGTTTTCGGCAAGGTCAATTCCGGAAAATCTACACTCATCAACCACTTCCTTGGAATTGATCTCTTGCCTGTGGGCGCTGCTCCGATCGATGCGACGCCGATCCGCATCGTTGGCGGCTCTGAGCCGAAACTCCGGGTCACTTTCCTGGATCGAACCGAAGAACTCCCTTTGGCCCAGCTGGCCAATCACGCAACCGAAAAGGCGAACCCCGCAAACTCCAAAAGGGTGGTCGCAATTGAAGCTTGCGCGGCCGCAGG
Source organism: Acidobacteriota bacterium (assembly GCA_041501225.1). Classification (GTDB taxonomy): domain Bacteria; phylum Acidobacteriota; class UBA6911; order UBA6911; family UBA6911; genus JAFNAG01. The sequence continues at coordinate 28,298 of JBGQNR010000026.1, read as the reverse complement.
GCGCTTGCTGGACGGTTTTGCCTTTGTAGAAATGCCGGGCCTCGGCTGCTACCCAGACGATGGAATGGAGTTTTCCGGTGCCTGCCTGCCGGGCTCGGATTTCGGGTGGGTGCTGATAGATGCGAATGCCTCGCTTGATCCCGAGCATTTTGGTGTCCTGCGGGCGCTTGCCGCCGCCGACATACCCTGCGCAGTCATGCTCACCAGGTGTGATTCGCTGTCCCCATCAGACATTGAGCGGGTCCAGGCCGAAACGCGCAAGGCCATCGCCAGGGACCTCGGTTCGGCGCCTGAAGTAATTCCCGTCAGTTCAAGCGCGTCCTGGATGCCCGCCGTGAACGCCTGGTTTGAGAAGACGATGATCCCCCAGGTTCAGCGATTCCGAACAGCCATGATCGAATCTGTCGCCGGGGATGCACAATCTCTGCGCGCCTCTCTGCTCGCTACTCTGGAAATGAGGTCAAATCCCGCCTCTGCCGGCGGCAGGCTTGGGCGGGAGACCGAGGAAGTCCTGCGGCGCATGGACGAATGCCTGGCATTATTTCAGCAACACTGGGAAAAGGAGTTTGACAGGATGTCCGGCTGGTCGGGAGACATCCTGGAACATGCGGCATCAATTTTAGCAGGAGCATCTGCCGGTGCCGATCAGGCGGGAGGACTCGCTCCGGACCTTTTGGCAGTCACGCTCATCCGGGCGACCGTCGGACGCTGTCATCCTGTTCTTAGGGAGTACGAGGAGCTCACGGGCCGGGTCAGCGCAGATATAGACCAGTTAAAGGCGGGCCCGCATGCGCCCGGCGTCATTTCGCAGAAACTCCCCCGCCCTTCGGCCCTGCCGATTCCAGTGACCTCTCCGCTGCAGGGCGTGACGATCGCTCAGCCGGGAACCGTGACCCGCACCAACCCGGCTGGCCGCGCGCGGCACTATCGAAAAGAACTCGAGGGAAAGACCGCAGGGGGCCTGCGGCAGATGCTTGAGGAGTATCAGCCAAGGTGCAGACGATGGTTTCTGATGACGATGAATGCCCTCAAGGAAAGCGTGCGCCTGCAAACGGATCCCCTGCGCTATCGCAGCCCGGCGGCCGCATCCGCAGAAACGGATGAAAAACTGATTGCCGACATCGCACTTCTGCGCAGTCGCTAGATCGAGCTCGCCATCCAACGGCTCTCCAGGAATGCCGCGTCCAGCCCGCATCCCGCAAACGAATGCTACACCGCTATGCCGCACATCTATAATGCAGGCAAAAGCAGTGCCTGGAGCCGCGTACTCAGAGATTGCTATTTCTTATGGCCGGCGATTACCCGCTTGGCAAAGTCGAGGAGGTCCGCGGCGCGCAGCCCGATCTTTTTGGCTTCCTGCTCGGCCTTATCCGGCTCCATCCCCTCTTCCAGCACAAGATAAATCATCATCAGGCTGCCCACACGATTCCCGCTGCCGCAGTGCACGAAGACTTTATTATCCTTGAGTGCGGACATCAGGGCATTGAAGGCGAGAGCCTGCTCCTCGCTCGGCTCTTTGGCCACGAAGGGGACCATGTAATATCGCAGCCCGAGCTGCAGGGCCTGCTTTTCTTCAGCGGCGATATCAAACGGCTCGCTGCCGGATCGGATGTTGATGATGCTCTTGTACCCCTTACCGGCTATCAGTTTCATCCCGTCCTCAGTGGGCTGGCCGCCCGTGCCGATGCGCGGAGAGAGTTCAAGGTAGTTGGGGATTGGCGGTTTTGGAGTTTCCTGTCCTGCCTGCTGCGTCTGCGCCTGGAATACGGTGGACGAAGCCAGCAGCAGGATCATAGGCATCATGAGCCTGTGGGCATTCTTCATGAATTTCCTCGCTGAGAAATTGATTATTCCAGAACAAAACTCAAGACCCAATTTTATAGCGATGGGCATGGAGGAACTAGTAGATTTCCGGAGATTTCGAACGTCATGGAATGGCAGCCGTAAATGGCAGGCAAAGTAAGCCTGGGCCACCTATTGCATCTATGGCGTCATGATGTTACAAAATTGCGATAATAGGCCGGCAGTGCACTTATTCGACAGCCCGCGAATGGCTTCAGGCAATTCAAATGGGTGCAAGTTCCCTCGGGCAGGACACCAGAGAGGAATCCGACTGAATGCATGCTGTGACCAGGTTGTTGTGGCGCTGGGGGCCGGCGCTCCTCATGATGGCCCTGATTTTCCTGGCCTCAGGAACACCAGGGGAAGATCTGCCCAAGTTCGGATCATGGGACCTGATCGGGAAGAAGGGCGGGCATATGCTGGGCTATGCCCTGCTGGCTGCGGCCTATTTGCACGGTCTGACATGCTCCAAAAAGGTCGGTCGAGGCGCAGTGTTGTGGGCAATACTCCTGGCAAGCCTTTATGCCGTGACGGATGAGTTTCACCAGTCGTTCACGCCGGAACGTACATCCTCCCCGATCGACGTGGGCATTGACACGATTGGAGCGGCCCTGGGTGCACCGCTATGGGCATGGATCGGATCGTTTCTCAAAAAGAGAACGGCCAAATAAGTCCCATTGGCTTTTTGACAAGACCGGCTGATACGACGCAGAAACCAAGAAACACATGAAGCAGTTTTCATGGATTTCGTGGGTTCCTGTGATTGCAGCCCCATGGAACGATGCCAAACGACAACATCATCGTCTGCAAAGCCTCGGAGAACAATCTTCAGGCGATAAGCCTCACTTTTCCGAAAAACAGATTCATTGTAGTGACGGGGGTATCAGGATCCGGCAAGTCGTCCCTGGTATTCGACGTGCTGTATCGCGAAGCTGAAATCCGCTATCTGGGCTCCTTTTCCTCCCATGCCCGGCAATTCCTCGGCAGGATGAGACGGCCGAATGTGGACAAGGTGGAAGGCCTGTCGCCTGCCATTGCGGTCGATCAAAAATCACTCGCAGCCAGCGCGCGTTCCACCGTGGGCACCATCACAGAGATCTACGACCATCTGCGATTGCTCTTTGCCCGACTGGGAAAAACCGACGCCAAAGAGCCTGATTTCAAGATCGAGCGCAGCCTTTTTTCGTTTAATTCACCGGCGGGTGCTTGCCCAGCCTGCAAAGGATTGGGGGTCGAAGACCGGTTGGACCCTGACTTGCTGGTCGCCGACGAAAGCAAGAGCTTGCGCCAGGGCTGCATGTCGATAACCGCACCCAACGGTTACATCATCTATTCCCAGGTCACCATGGATGTGCTCGACGAGGTCTGCCGGGCCGAAGGATTCGGCACAGACATTCCCTGGAGGGATTTGACGCCTGCACAAAAACATGTCGTGCTTTATGGGAGCGAAAAAATAGCCATACCTTATGGCAAACATACGCTGGCATCGCGCATGCGCTGGAGCGGCATACCCGCCAAACCGCGGGAAACCGGCTATTACAAAGGCATCATTCCCGTCATGGACGCCATCCTGAGGCAAAAACGCAACAAGAATATCCTGCGCTTCGTGTGCACATCCAGCTGTCCTGCTTGCCGGGGAACAAGACTCAATGCCGACGCGCTTTCGGTGAAAATTGATGGTCATACTATTGCCGAACTTGCCGCCCTCCAGCTTGACCAACTTCAGCAGACTCTGCAGACTCTCCACTTTTCAGATCGGGAGAATCATGTCGCCGGCCCCATTATCAGCCGGATCTCCAAACAGATGGATTTGCTGAAGCGTCTGGGTTTGGCATACCTCACCTTGAGCCGGGAATCAACCACCTTGTCCGCGGGAGAGGCGCAGCGCATGCGTCTGGCTGGTCAGGCGAGCACAGGTTTGTCAGGCATCCTATACCTGTTCGACGAACCTTCGGTCGGACTCCATGCGCGCGATACGCAGCGCTTGATTGAGGTATTGGAGGATCTGCGTGACCAGGGCAACACCGTCATGGTCGTGGAACATGAGGAAGAGTTCCTCCGCTGTGCCGACTGGTGGATCGACATCGGCCCGGCCGCCGGGATCAACGGCGGCCGCGTGCTTCAGAACATCGACGCCGCAAGGATGAAAGAGGTTCCGACAGATCAGATCCGTCAAAGCCGGACGCTTTCCTTTTATCAGGGCATGGAGAGGATCCCAATCCCAGCCACGCGCCGCCATGGAAAGCCGATGCTTTCGGTCCATGGTGCTACGGCGAATAACCTCAAAGGCATGGATGTGCAGTTTTGCCTGGAAGCCTTGAATGTTGTGACTGGAGTTTCCGGCGCCGGCAAGTCAACGCTCACGGTGGACGTTTTGGGCAAGTTCCTGCGCAGTCGGCTCCATGCCTCCACTGACAAGCCAGGCAAATGCCTTGCCATCGAGGGCTGGGAAGCCATAACAAAAGTAATCACCATCGACCAGTCACCGATCGGCCGCACACCCCGCAGTAATCCAGCTACCTATACCGGACTGTTCGACCACATCCGCGATCTCTTTGCAGATTTGCCCGCATCCAGGGCGAGAGGGTGGGACAAAGGCAGGTTTTCTTTTAACACCGTCGGCGGACGCTGCGAAACCTGCCAGGGTGCAGGTTATTTGCAGATCGGCATGCACTTCATGGGCAACGTGGAAGTGTTGTGCGAGGAATGCAACGGAAGACGGTTCCACGCCGACGCACTCGAGATCACCTGCCGGGGGGAAAACATCCATGATGTGCTCGAGCTGTCGGTCACCGAAGCGCGAGAATTTTTCGCCGCGGACCGGCGTATTCTGCGCTATCTGAAAACCCTCGAGGATCTGGGGCTCGGCTACCTGAAGCTGGGGCAGCGTTCCTCTACCCTGAGCGGCGGCGAAGCTCAGCGCATCAAGCTGGCGACAGAACTGGCTCGGCCCCAATCCGAGCATACACTTTACATCCTTGATGAGCCTACGACAGGTCTGCATCAAGCCGACGTCAACAACCTGCTGCTTGCCCTGCAAGGTTTGGTGGAGAAGAAAAACACCGTCATCGTCGTCGAACACCACCTCGGGCTGATCGCCGCCGCTGATTGGGTGGTCGATTTGGGCCCTGGAAGCGGCAACGATGGCGGCCAGCTGGTAGCTCAGGGACCGCCGGAACACATTATTCAATGCGCAGAATCGCACACCGGACGAGCGTTGCAGGGATACCTGAAAGGCCGCATGAGCGGCGCGATTGGGGAAAATGCCCGAACGCAAGTTTCAACTCCAAGGGAAAGTAGCGGCGTGCATTCGGAGATTCGATGTATCGGCATCGACACAAATAACCTCCGGCACATCGATGTTGCTTTTCCCCGCAATCAAATCACCGTGATCACCGGTGTATCCGGCAGCGGTAAATCATCACTGGCTTTCGACACCATCTTCGCTGAAGGGCAAAATCGCTTTCTGGAGAGTTTTTCCACCTATGCCCGCACCCAGATCGGCGCAAGCGCCCAAGCCGCCTTCGACGAGATCTCCGGTCTGACTCCCACCCTGGCCGTCGATCAGCGCACTATCACGACAAACCCGCGTTCTACCGTGGGTACTATGACCGGCATTTATGATTTGTACCGTCTCCTGTTTTCCAGAATCGGGACGTCAGATACCCTCGAACCCGCCAGGCTTTCCTCGCTGTTTTCTTTCAACCATCAGTTGGGTGCATGCCCGGGCTGCGCCGGCCTGGGCGAGGTCACTGTCTGCGATCCGGACGCGCTCATCACCAATCCGGAGAGATCCATTCTCGCGGGCGCCATGGATGGGACCAAAACCGGCAAATATTACGGCGATCCCTATGGACAATATGTCGCCGCGCTGAAAGCCGTTGGCCACAGGCACAAAATTGATTTTTCCAGACCATGGATCGACTTGCCAGAAACAGGAAAAAACCTCGCATTGTACGGAAACGGCGAAGAAATCTATGAGGTTGTCTGGGAATATAAGCGCGGCAATCGTGCCGGAGAATTCCGGTTCACCAGCAAATGGGCCGGGCTGACAGGCCTGGTAAACATTGAATACGCGCGCAAGCATGCCGACCACCGCGGGCAAGGGATGTTGCCGCTCATGAAACAGGACCTTTGCACGGCCTGCGGAGGATCGCGGCTCAAACCGGAGGCTTTACGATTCACCATCGGCGGTAAAAATATCGCGGCGCTGTCTGCCCTGCCCGTTGCCCGCGCCCTGGAATTTTTCACCAACATTGAAGCCGTTCTAAGAAATCCCGCCCAGGTTCGAATCGCCGCCCCTCTGGTGGCAGAAATCATCCAGTGCCTGGAGACTTTGGTCGAGTTGGGTTTGCCTTACCTCACGATCAGCCGCAATTCCAGCAGCCTATCGGGAGGTGAAGGACAACGCGTTAAATTGGCCGCGCAGTTGAGTGTGGGCCTCACCGACCTCACCTACGTGCTGGATGAGCCCACCGTTGGTCTGCATGCCTCCGATGTCGGCAGACTGATGAAAATGATGCGTAAGCTGCAGAGCGCAGGAAACACGCTCATTGTTGTGGAACACGACCGGGATGTCATTCTCTCAGCCGATCACGTGATCGACTTGGGCCCGGGGGCAGGCGGCAACGGCGGAAAGGTCGTTGCTTCGGGCGCGCCGGAAACACTCAAAGGCAACGCCGAATCGGTCACCGGAAGATACCTGTCGGAAGATCTGCGCACCTTCGGGACCCGGCAAAGAGCGATGCAGCCGGGATTGAGCCTCCAGAATGTGAGTGCTCATAATCTGAAGAACTTCGCACTTGATATCCCGTCCGGAGGGATCATTGCTGTAACCGGGGTATCCGGCAGCGGAAAGTCCAGCCTGGTCAATGACGTTGTCTATCAATCATGGGAAAAGGGCAAAGCGTGCGGTTGCGCATCCATCCGGGGTTTTGAACATTTTGCGAGAGTGATTGCCCTTCGGCAGAAGTCTTATTTTTCGAGTGTCCACGGGACGCCGGCCACCTTCACAGGCATGTTCGACCGCATCCGGGATTTGTTCGCCGCAACGGCCGATGCCCGGCAGCGCCAGCTGAGCAAAAAACACTTTTCCTTCACCGAAAAGGATGGACGCTGCGACGGGTGTCAGGGATTGGGCCGGACGAAAGTAAGCATGGATTTTCTGTCGGATGTATATGTGATCTGTGAGCAGTGCAAGGGAAAACGATATCGGGAAGAAATTCTCAATTGCCGCTATCAGGGCAAAAATGTTGCGGAGGTATTGGCCCTGACTGGTGCCGATGCGGCCGGATTCTTTAAGAGCCACAAGGCTCTCTCCGCCCACCTCGAAATGCTGAGCAAAGTGGGATTAGGTTATATCCAGTTGGGGCAGCCGCTGGACACCCTTTCCGGCGGGGAATCGCAGCGACTGATGCTGGCATACGAATTGGCTAAGCCATTGAAAGGGAAGATCTTGTATCTGTTCGACGAACCGTCGACCGGCCTGCACTTCAGCGACATTGAGTACCTGCTCCATTTGTTTCATCAGCTGGCCGACCAGGGCCATACCCTGCTTGTGATCGAGCACGATCCGCAGATCATCGCACATGCCGACTGGCTCATTGACCTTGGGCCGGAATCAGGAGATGAAGGAGGATATGTCGTTGCCCTGGGCAGGTTGCCGGATATTGTAGCGAATGCCAAATCCGCCACCGGCAGATACCTAAAAGAGCATTTTCGGCTATAGAAATACCCACCACCAGATCCTCTCCTCCGGCCTGCTTGTTGTTTCTCCTGTACTCACTTTTCGATCTTGACCGCGATGTCGCGCCGACAAGACTAATATTTTGGCAGATTTTGCCGATCATTCTGCCGAGGGCATTGTGACACCAGGAGGGTATAAGAACTGGATCAGTAAATGCCCGATGAAAGGGTGCTGACATGGGCATTTTCAACCCGCGACCTCGGGCAAAGGATACTCAGGGAACAGAAATTAACCGCAGGAAGGGGGAGCGGCAAGACCCTGCGCACATCCCGTCCCTGAAAAGCGCCGGGCTCGTGGCAGGCCCTGACGTCCAGCTTATCAACCTCTCCAGCGGCGGAGCCCTGCTCGAAAGCAACACGCGCATCCTGCCTGATGCCAGCATTTGCATACGTTTGGTTGCCACGGATGCCCTGTTCTTTCTTCGGGGACGTGTCTTGCAGTCCCGTGCATCCTCCTTGCGCGGATCCGAGCTCATCTATGAATGCAGGGTTGCATTCGATGAGGAATTCTCACTGCTTGCACCGAACCAGGAAGAACAGCCGGCGGTAGATGAAGCGGCAGATGTGCCTTCGACCGAGAATGCTGCCGGGGCTAATGAATATTGGCCTGCGGTGCTGGAAGAGGGCCCGAACTCCACCCTGACCGTTACCGTTCCAGTCCCTCGATTGGAACGTGACTTGCGGCATGTGTTCGGTCTGTAATCCTCCTAGGAGCCCCAACGCGTGGATGCGGTTTCCTTCCAATTCGACAGTGCCGTCCATCTCTTGACTTCCTGTTGTTACGACTCCTGTCGCAATCATTAAGCCCGCGGAAGTCGGGCTAATCCTCCATCCACAAGGTGCCATCTCTTCACAGAATTCCATCTCCCGGTGTAATTGAGACAGCGGTCAACCGCAATGCGGCGTTGCAATGAAATTCGGCGCATTTGAGGTTGCCCGGACCGACATAACTGCGCCACACGGGCTTCAGTTCCTAACATTGTAGTTCATAGTTTCGATAAGCCAATTCAGCACCAAAACTCTCTCATTCGCAAGCTCCGTATCGCGGCGGTCCTTCTGTCTGGTTTTATGCTTGTTAAGGGATATAATAAGATTTTATTTTTTCGATATGGGCCGGTAATCCTCGTGAGTCTTTCTGCGGGGGCCGGCATTTTCGTCCTCATATTCTGGAGTTTTGACATGGGTTGGGAATACAGCGAAAAGACCAAGCAGTTGTTTATGGATGCTGTGCATGGCCGGCCGGGTACGCACCTCGGTGAGATCGACGATCCCGACGGCATGGGCGAGCATGGTTCAATTGCCTGCGGCGACGCCATGCGTTTCACTTTCCGGGTCAAGCGCCACCCGGCTGATCCAACTCAGGATGTTATCACCGAAGCCAGGTACCTCACCTTCGGCTGCACCTCGGCAATTGCCTCCTCCGAAGCTTTGTGCGCAATCATCGAGCAGGGAAACTATACTCCGATCACCGCGCTCAAGATTCGCAACAGCGACATTGTAGATTACCTGCATGGGCTGCCGGAGCAGAAGATTCACTGTTCGGTCATGGGAGCAGAAGCCCTGGAAGCCGCCGTTTTCAATTGGGCGCAGCGCCGCGGTGTGGACCTGAAGAGCCTGGGGATCGACATCCACGATCAGGAAACCGAAGAGGGGAGAATCGTCTGCAAGTGCTTTTCACTGACCGAACCCTACATCAAGCGCAAGATCCGCGAACTCAACCTGCGCTCCATTCCTGAGATCTCTAACGCCATCAAGGCCGGCGGTGGCTGCATGTCCTGTCACCACGTCCCCGGTGGGCTGCAAGACCTGCTCAATGAGGTTTGGCAAGGGCAACCGGAGAAGCCGCCCGCCGAGCCCCAGCCTTTTCAGATCCTGCCCGGCCAGGTGCACGATGTCCCTGAACTTTCTCCTTACCAGTTCGCAAAAAAAGTGGAGAGGGTGGTCGAGGAGTACATCCGGCCGGCCCTGCGCGCGGATGGGGGCGATGTCGAGATTCTCGACATCAAGGGCAACCTGGTTTATTGCCGCCTGCAAGGTGCCTGCACCGGCTGCATGGGTGCGGGCCAAACCCTCAAAATGATGATCGAGCGTACCTTGAAGGACCAGGTGGACGAGCATGTCCGGGTCGTTCAGGTGTAATCAGTCGACAGATCCCATGAAAACAATCTATCTGGATAACAATGCCACGACGCAGATCGCGCCTGAAGTCTATAAGGCGATGATACCTTTCCTTACTGAGGACTACTTCAACCCCAGCTCCATGTATGAGCCGGCACGGCAAACCGCGCACGCGATCTCATCGGCGCGCACATGCATCGCAGACGGCCTGGGCGGAGTGGATCGCAAGGAAATTCTGTTCACTGCCTGCGCCACCGAAAGCAACAACACGGCAATCATGGGAACTGCCCGCGGCAACCTGAACCGGCGCCACATCCTCACAACTGCCGTGGAGCACCCCGCTGTCCTGGAAGTCTGCAAAGAAATGGAGCGCAACGGCTATCGGGTAACCGTTCTGGGAGTTGACCAGAACGGCAACCTGAACCTGGGTGAGTTCATACGCGCTTTGTCGCCAGATACTCTGCTGGTCTCCGTCATGCACGCCAACAATGAGACCGGCGTGATTTTTCCCATCGAACAGCTGGCACGCATCGTCAAAGAAACCGATCCGGCGATTGTCTTTCACACCGATGCGACCCAGACTGTAGGAAAGCTCCCCCTGGACCTGGTTCGGGAATTGCCCTACGTCGACCTGTTGTCCTTCTCCGGACACAAGCTCCATGCCCCAAAAGGGATTGGCGCTCTATTCATCCGGCGCGGGACGCGCTGCCGGCCTTTCATGCTCGGCGGGCATCAGGAGGACGGCCGGCGGGCCGGAACGGAAAACGTGCCCTACATTGTCGGATTGGCCAGGGCTATGCAGCTGGCACTGGAGACGCGTGAGCAGGATGAGGCCCGGATCGCAGATCTGCGCGACCGGCTGGAGCGGGCGCTCGTGGAAAAGATCCCGTGCGTCCAGGTCAATGGCAAAGCTGCCCCCAGGCTTCCCAACACCTTAAACCTCTCTTCGCATTATGTCGAAGGGGAAGGCATGCTCTATCAGCTGAGCGAGCACGGCATTTGCGCCTCGAGCGGGTCGGCTTGCACTTCCGGATCCCTTGAACCTTCCCATGTGCTGAGGGCGATGAAAGTGCCGTTCACGGCGGTTCATGGTTCCGTGCGCTTCAGCCTCTCCAGGTTCAATACCGTCGAAGAAATTGACAAGATCATCCAGGTCTTCCCGCAGATTGTGGCAAACTTGCGCAAGCTGTCTCCCTATTGGGACAACGAGCGGAATGCACCCCGTCCGGATGCGCCCAGCCTGAAGTGACACTATCGGACTTGACCCATGACGAATGCTAAAAAGAAAGACAAGCCTGCATCGCTTTGGCGCGACCTCTCGGCGGCTGCGCAGGATGTGACTGGGAACAAAAAGGGGAAGATCTTGCTCCAGCGTCTGTTGGAGTCGACGCCGGATGCCATGATTATCGTCGATGGCAGCGGGAGAATTGTCCTCGTCAACAGGCAGACCGAGCAAATGTTCGGGTATGCGAGGAAAGAGCTTCTCGGCCAATCTGTGGAAGTCCTGATCCCCCCACGATACCGCTCCCGACATGAGCAGCATGTCAAGGATTACCGCCAGGCTCCGCGCGTTCGACCCATGGGGACTGTCATTGAGATCTGGGCGTTGCGCAATGATGGCACCGAATTCCCGGCAGAAATCAGTCTCGGGCCGCTCGAAACCGAGGAAGGACTGCTGATCCTCAGCACGCACCGCGACATTACCGAACGTAAACAAATGGAGCAGATGCTCCGCGAAAAGGACGCCCAGTTGCTGGCCGCCCAGAGAATCCAGGAGCGGTTGCTCCCCGGCGCTCCCCCCAATCTGCCAGGTTTTGATATTTTCGGCGTCTGTTATCCGGCTGAATTCGCCGCTGGGGATCATTATGACTACCTGACGTTCCCTGAGGATGGCCTCGGTGTGGTGATCGGCGATGTTGTCGGACATGGTATGGGATCCGCGCTTGTGATGGCTTCCATCCATGCCCATCTGCGGTCCCTCGCCGAGATCTGCACCGGGATTGACGATATTCTCTCGCGGGCCAATCGTCTCCTGGTCAAAGGGACGGAAGAAGGCATTTTTGTCACCATGCTGTTCGCGCGAATTGATCCTCGCGCCCGAACTCTCATCTATGCGAGTGCAGGGCATCCTACCGGATTCCTCCTCGACAAACAGGGGGAGGTTAAGGCCGTGCTTGGAAGCATGTCTTTGCCGCTTGGCATTTTCCCCGACGCCCAGTTTTCCGTCAGCGACCCCATCGCCCTCACGACCGGGGACATCGCATTGCTTTTCACCGACGGACTCATCGAGGCAACATCGCCAGACGACGAGTCTTTTGGCGAGGCACGCGTTCTGGAGGTCGTGCGTAACCATCGCGACGAAACGGCCCGGGGCATCTCCGAAGCCCTTTACTTGACCGCAGTGGAGTTTGCGGACGGCAAGAAATTCAGCGACGATATCACCCTCGTGGTCCTCAAGGTGGAACAGATTCCTCACCTCGGCTAACGGCATCCAATGATCTGGGATCCCGGCCAGGAGGAGAATGGCAGCGGCAGCGAGATCAAGCGGATCCTGTGCTATGATTCCCCGTCGTTCCAATCTTGAGAGCGCGTGGGCTGTTCAAACCAGGAATCCAGCGTTATTAGGTGTGCTTCACTCATGGACAGCAATCCTCAGCCATCGGAATCCTCCGATCCGGATCCATTCGTGGCTGTGGCATCTACGAATGCAGATCCGACTGTTCCTCCGAAAGCGCGCTTCGCATTCTTTTTGAGAGGCAACGAGACTCTGTTGTGGTGGCTGCACAGTACCTGGGCACTTCTGTTCGGCCTCGGTGTCCTGTGGCTGGGCTCGAAAAATTTCACCTACCTCCGGATCATCGTTTTCCAAATCGGTTTCATCTGGCTAAGCAGCCTCTTCCTGCCGGTCCTGCTCAACCGCTCGTGGTTTTCGCCGCTATGGCGGGAGCGGGTGCGCCTGGTGATCAACTATTTCAACAAAAACTTTTATCAGCAGCTGCTCTTTTTCCTGTTGCCGATTTATTACGCCAGCACAACCTTCGGATCGCGCAACATGGTGTTTCTGATTTTGCTTTCGATTTCGGCCATGCTTTCGACTCTGGATGTTATCTATGACCGGTATCTTTCCGTACGCTGGCAACTGACTGCACTCTTCTTCACATTCAACCTGTTCGCTTCTATCAATGTGATGCTGCCGGTCATGTGGTCTGTCAGCCATCGATGGGCACTCTGGATCAGCGCCATCCTGGCGCTGATCGGATTCGACAGCATGCTTTACCGGTTGTCGGGCCTGCACGGGCGTTCCGCCAAGTTGCTCCGGGGCGCGGCGGGGGTCGTGCTGCTGGCTATAATTACCGTCTTTGCACCTTATATTCCACCGGCTCCGCTTTCCCTCGCGAGCGCACAGTTCGGAAAGTCCATTCGGGCCCTTCAGATCGTAGACCCGCTGACGACCCTGCCTGCCTCTCCCGGCAAAATCTTCTTGATGACGGCCATCAAAGCTCCGCTGGGGCTGGAAGAGGGTGTGCGGCACCGATGGTACATCGACGGCAGGTTCCTCTGGGTTTCGAGGGACTACTCGTTTAAGGGCAGCCAGGACGGTTATCGCGTTTGGACCCAAATCAATTGGAGCCCAGACTTCCAGGGGCGCGTTTTGACGGTGGATGTCGAAACTGAGGGCGGCCAGTTGATCGGCCGCGCTACACTCACCCGCTGAAAAGAGTGAATAGAGCTGTTGAGATCTGGGCCCTAACGGCAAGCCTTGAATGACAAGCAGCCCAAAAAACAGGGAAAGGTTTAGTGTTTTGCGGTTCTGAAAAACCGCATGCAACAGCGATTTGGATTTATTGGGCGGTCGGCTATAATCCAGCATCTTGCGGAGTGGAGCCCGATGAAAACAGACGTCGTAGCTGCCGGACAATCATCGCCAGGCCTTGCGCGTCGGCTGGGGCTGTTCGATGCCACGATGATCGTGATGGGCGGCATTGTCGGTTCAGGCATCTTCATGAATCCTTACGTGGTCGCGCGCCAGGTGCACAGCCCCGCTTTGATCCTGGGTGTGTGGATTATCGGGGGTGTGATTGCACTTGCGGGCGCCTTCGTCTACGCTGAGCTTTCTGCACGACGGCCCCAGGTGGGTGGGCAATACGCCTACATTCGCGAGGCCTATCATCCGCTCCTGGCATTTATTTACGGGTGGGCGCTGCTTCTGGTCACGCAGACAGGGGGTATGGCTGCAGTGGCGGTGACATTCGCCCGCTATTTCGTGGAGTTGACACGGGTTCCATTGCCGGAATGGCTTATCGCCGCCTTGACCCTCGGCGTGCTTACCGGGATCAACTGCCTCGGCGTCAAGGCGGGCAGCACTACGCAGAGCACTCTTATGGTCATGAAGATCGTGGCCATTGCGGCATTGATTGCATGCGGACTGTTTCTCGGAGGCAAACCCGCCGGAGCGCCCGCGTTTGCAGGTCCAATGCTCGATCGACCGGTATCGTTCGATCTGCTGACGGCGATCGGCGCCGCCATGGTGCCGGTACTGTTCGCCTATGGCGGCTGGCAGACCGCCTGTTTCATTGCCGGCGAGGTGCACGATCCGCGCAAGAACCTGCCGCGCGGATTGATCATCGGCGTTATCGGAGTAGTTGCGCTCTACCTGGGCGTGAATTTCGTTTGCGTGCGTGTCCTTGGGACCTCGGGACTGGCGGCCACCACGATTCCGGCCACCGACGTAATGAGATCGGCACTGGGCGACACAGGTGCCCGTTTGATCGCAGCGGGCATCGCCATTTCGACCTTGGGATTCCTGAGCCAAAGCATGCTCACGGCACCACGCGTCTATTTTGCCATGGCCGGCGACGGGCTCTTCTTCAAAAAAGTCGGTTGGGTTCATCCACGCACACGCGTGCCTGCGATCGCGATCATCCTGCAGGGGGCCTGCGCTGCCGTTATCGCTTTCTCAGGGAGGTATGAACAGATCCTGAACTATGTCGTTTCGGTGGATTTCATTTTTTTCGGCTTGAGTGCGACCTGCATCTTTGCGTTGCGTCGGCATGACGCCAAAGGCGGCGAAACCGGCGCAGTCGGTTATAATGTTCCCGGCCACCCGATAACGACTTTGCTGTTTGTCGCGGCCAGCTGGCTGGTGGTAATCAATACGGTGTACAAATATCCTGCGAACACGGTCATCGGGCTGGCCATCATGCTCGCAGGGGTACCGGTATATTATTTCTGGAACCGGAGGAGAACGAGTTGAACAACCCCGAAAGAGTCATCCATTCCGCATACATCGACTGGGCGAAGACGCGCTCGCACGCAAAGTTCAATCTGGCTACTAGCGGCATCATGTCCTATTCATTGCGCGAGCTGGGAGTAAGCCTCGATGACATTGAACTGAGCGGCCCGAGTTTCTACGGCTACGAGCCACTGCAACATGCCCTCGCTGCCAAGACCGCCGCGCCTGCTGACTGCATCGTGGCTTCGGTAGGCACTTCGCTGGCAAATCACCTTGCGATGGCTGCACTCATCGAATCCGGCGACGAAGTTTTGGTCGAGCATCCGGCCTATGAGCCTCTCCTCTCCCTGGCAAATTATCTCGGGGCCCGGATCACCCGTTTTCAGCGGCATTTCGAGAACAATTTCCGCATCGATCCCAAGGAAGTGGAAGGCAAAGTTACACCGCGGACCAAGCTCATCGTGATCACCAACCTGCACAATCCGAGCAGCATGCTGACAGACGATGCCACTCTCCAGCAGGTGGGCGAGATCGCGCGCAGCGTCGGCGCCCGCGTGCTGGTCGACGAGGTCTACCTGGAAGCCGTGTGTGCGCAAGCGCCGCGCCTGAGCACCCGTTCTGCATTTCATCTCGGGAAGGAGTTTGTCGTTACCGCCAGCCTGACGAAAGCCTACGGATTGAGCGGACTTCGCTGTGGTTGGATTCTGGCAGAACCGGAGCTGGCAAGAAAGATCTGGCGGCTGAATGACCTCTTCGACGTCATACCTTCGCACCCCACAGAACGATTAAGCGTCGTGGCATTGAAGCGCCTGGTGCAGGTCGGCGTGCGCGCCCGCGCGATTTTGCAGGTGAACCGTCCCTTGGTTAATCGGTTCCTGGATTCGCGTACTGATTTGGAGTGCGCCCGGCCCACCTACGGAACGGTACTCTTTCCGCGCTTGAAGAGCGGCAGAGTAGACCAGCTTTGCAGCCTGCTGCGCGAGAAGTACGAAACTACGGTTGTGCCCGGGAGATTTTTTGAGATGCCGGATCATTTCCGCATGGGAATCGGGGGCGAAACCGAGATGTTCGCCGCAGGCCTCGACCACCTGCGCGCAGCGCTCGATACCCTGGCACAATCATGACCGCCATTCGGGCTGCCCTCATAATCTCGTGATAGACTCTACCGTGATGGCAGCGGAAAGCAAGCCGGTCTCGATCCCGTCCCGGGTCCTGATCGTGAGGGTGGGTGCGCTCGGAGACACCCTCATGGTCACGCCCCTGCTGCGCATGCTCCACGAGCTCCGGCCGCAGACCGAAATTGATTTTCTGTGTTCCGACCTTGCAGCTCCGCTCCTGGAACTGAATCCGTATCTATCGAATCTCTTCCGGCTCAGGGGCCGCAACACGCCGCTGGCCCTTTCGCTCGAAAAGCGCCGGCTTGTGCGCCATCTGCGCACCCGCGATTACGGCCTGGCTGTTCTGCTGGAAAGCGCGCCTCGCTACCGCACCTTGATCGAACACGCCAGACCACGGCAAATCAGTAGCTTTGAGGATGTGCCGTTTGATGCCGGCCTGCATGCCATCATTAACAACCTGCGCGTAGCTGGAATTCATTACCGCCGTGCCGAAGATCTCGATATGGACTTGCCGCTGGCGCCGGACGATGAAGCGGCTGCGGATAGGATGCTGCAAGATTTGCCTCGGCCGCGTATCGGGGTCCATATCGGTTGGGGACCGCTGGGGCGCAAGAGGGATCAGGCTCGCCGTTTGAGAGGGTGGGACCTCACCAACTTCACCGTGCTGATTCGCATGCTGTTGGGATACAACATGGGCAGCGTCGTTCTGACCGGATCCAAGGAAGACGCAAGGGATACACAAATCCTCTGCGAAAAAACTCCGGATGGACGAGTGCATTCGATTGCCGGCAGGACCCGGATCAGAGAACTTGCAGCGGTCATCAAAAAACTGGATTTGTTCATTTCCGTGGATTCGGGGCCTTGTCACATGGCGGTAGCTCTGGGCACGCCTCTGGTGGTTTTATGGGGGCCAGGCAGGCTGGAGCAAACCCGGCCGGTCTCCAGCTTCACTCCCATCCACATCGTGCGCCATCCTGTTCCGTGCGCACCCTGCCAGAGTACCCCCCTGCAGAAATCCTGCAGGCGCAACCTGTGCATGGAGTCGATCTCGCCCCAGGACGTCTTCGAAGCGGCGCGATGTCTGGCGCCGTCGATATTGACATGACGGGTCAATAGAAATACGATGCGCTCGTGGATCCAAACCCGATTCTGCAGCGCATCCTGACAAACCCCACGACCAACGACCTCCTTGCCCTGCAGTGCATTTTGCTGTTTTGGGAAGAAAAGACCGATGCCCCTTTGGAACGTGAGCGTATTACATCAGCGCTCTCGCTGCTCGAGGACTTCCACGGCTACCTCGTGGGATTGGAGAGCAAGCTCGAAGCGCATGCCTTCGCCGAGCTCGCCTCGAAGATGGACATGGGAGCAGTCGGTGTCGTAATTGCCGGAAACATCCGCGGTGCGGGCGACAAGCTGCTGGAGCGCGTGCTGATGGGCGGATTGAGCGAAACCCTGATGGTCCTTGCCAGCCGCCAGTACATCAAGGCCTTCAATCGCGATCTGGAAGCCTTCTTGCTGCAGGTCGCATGGCAGCTGCGCACCCATTTCTGGCGCTTTTCGGCGGCAAGGTGTCCCCAATTGCCACCCTCGGAGCGTACGGCCTTGATCGATTCGCTCTTCGCTCCCATCTTCGACAAACAAGCATCGAGTGGAGCCAAGCCGGTCGTGCTCGGTTGCCTGTTCCAGGTGTTACTCCTCGGTTCCTTGAGTGGCATGTTGCCCGCCTGAGACCGCGCCTGGGAAACAACGCCAGAAACACACAAAGCGGCATACCAGCATCCTAAAAACCTCAACGCAGAGGACGCGGAGGCCGCAGAGGATTATTTGTTTTTGAATGACTTTTCTCTGCGACCTCTGCGTTGATCTTTTGCTTTTCTTTGCTTTACGGCAAGGGTTCGTGCCTAAGTAGTACGAAGGGGATTTCGTGTATCTCATGGCTCCCGTTTTGTTTCCAGCACTGTCAGACGGAGTAATTTGCTGCGGATGAGGCGCTGCAATCATGCCTTATAGCGACGTTTACCGGTACCTATCCTCCACTGGCCGAAAAGAGGCTGCATATAGATAATTTTGCTCTTATCTTCCTGGCATGAACATGAAGCGCATGGAGGGTCACATGAGCAAGAGAACGATTGCTACCATCAGCCCTATCATTCTTGCTGGTGCCGCTGTCGTTCGGCTGGGCTGGCTGATGCTCCTTCAGTACTATGCTGGCTTCAGCCCGGCTGATTTCTGGAACTACTGGCTTGTCCAGCTTGTCATCGGCAGCTGGCAGTAGTTTAATGCCCCATCAAGGAGGTCATCGTGGAAAACAGACCGACGTACCGCCCGACTCCGCAATTAGCACTCGGACTGATCATCATATTTCTCGGTATCCTGTTCACCCTGGATAACCTGAACCTGGTCAGTGCCGGCGTATACCTGCGCTACTGGCCGGCGTTGCTGCTTGCATATGGCGCGTATCGCCTCATGGAACCGGGAGACCCGCCGCATTTTATCCCGGGGATCCTTTTTACAGTGGTCGGGGGAGTCCTGCTATTAAACACGCTTCAGTTCCACCTCGAATTCCATCGCTTCTGGCCCCTTCTTCTCGTGCTTCTCGGAATGACGATCATTTCCCATGCCTTTCGGCGCAGGCACGGAATCAGCGCGGACAGCAGCTCCGTGGTTTCGGCATTCGCCTTCCTCAGCGGTGTCCAGAGGACCTGCAGATCCCAGAGTTTCCGAGGGGGAGAATTCACTGCGATCATGGGAGGCTGCGAGATCGACTTGCGCCAGGCCGCGATGGAGGCCGACGAGACAGTCATCAACACCTTCTCCTTCTGGGGAGGGATTGAAATCAGGGTGCCGGATCATTGGACTGTGTCTGCGGAGATCCTGCCGCTCATGGGCGGATGTGATGACCACACCGAGACACATGGAGAGGGTCCACACAAGCATCTCGTCATCAAAGGTCTGGCCATCATGGGGGGTGTCGAGGTGCGGAATTAATCATGCATCCCATTCTTGCGCAGAGAAAAAGGCTGGCGCTTTATCTGGCTTCCTGGGTGCCGGTCGTGGGATTGATCGCAACTCTCCTTGTTCTCTCAGGACGGTTGCCCTGGGTGGAAGCCTTGGTTTTGGCGATCCCGATGGGTCTCCTGAACGCATTCCTGTGCCTCTCTGCGTGGTATTTGTGCCGCACATTTCCGCTTCGGCAAACCAGTGTGCTCCACCTCCTGGCCATCTGTGCAATCGCGTCCCTGTTCACTAGCTCTTTCTGGGTTTTTATCGGCAAAGGCCTCGCCGCCGTACTGGCAGTCGCGCCTCAACTCGGGGATCTGAATGCCCGTTATGCCCAACAGGCCCCCCTGCTCTTCGCAGTCGGCCTCCTTCTTTTTATGCTGGTGGCCGCCATACATTATCTGCTGAGTTCGTTTGAGAGTTCCAGGGAGAGCGAACGACGGGCCCTGCAGCTGCAAATTCTGGCTCGCGAAGCGGAGCTGAAATCTCTGCGGGCTCAGATCGATCCTCATTTTTTGTTCAACTGCTTGAACTCCATCAGTGCGCTGACGGCCCTGGATCCCGCAAAGGCGCGCCAGATGTGCCTGCTCCTGGCCGACTTCCTGAGGATGAGCCTCGATCTCGGCAGCCGGGATGCCATAACCCTGGAGGAGGAGGTTGCACTCGCGTCGCAATTCCTGGCCGTCGAGCAAGTGCGACTGGGACCCCGCCTGGTCATTGACCAGAAGATTCAGGAATCCAGCAAGACCTGCATGATACCGCCGCTGCTGCTGCAGCCGCTCGTGGAAAACGCAGTTCGACATGGCGTTGCGCAGCTTGTGGCCGGCGGCCCGATACGCCTGGAGGCAGAACGAAGAGGCG
Source organism: Acidobacteriota bacterium (assembly GCA_041501225.1). Taxonomy (GTDB): domain Bacteria; phylum Acidobacteriota; class UBA6911; order UBA6911; family UBA6911; genus JAFNAG01. The sequence continues at coordinate 8,381 of JBGQNR010000026.1, read as the reverse complement.
AACGACTGAAGATTGCGGTCGAAAATGAATACGATCCTGACGCATCGGCCGGCGGCGGTAAAGGCATCGGGCTGAAAAATGTCCGTCGACGGCTGGCGACATCGTTCGGAACCGAGGCGCGCATGGATCTGCAAAGGAGCACAAACGTGTTTCGAGTGGAGATCTCTTTCCCGGCAATCATGAAGGAGACCGGCGGCGGAGGGACCTGCCAATGAAGAACTCGGTGAACAAAAAAGACGCGAAGGATAGGCTTTCATGCATCATCGTTGACGATGAGGAGTTGGCGCGGCGCGTCATCCGCGAGTACCTCGCCCCCTACCATGACATCGAGATATTAGCCGAGTGTTCCAATGGCTTCGAAGCCGTGAAGGTCGCCAGTGAGACCCGGCCCGATCTGATTTTTCTCGATATCCAGATGCCAAAGCTCAACGGTTTTGAGGTGCTGGAATTGATCGGTGCGGAAAACGGCGTCATCTTCACAACAGCATATGACGAGTACGCTCTGCGCGCGTTTGAAGTGCACGCCGTGGACTATCTGCTCAAACCCTTCAGCGCCGAACGCTTCGGAGAGGCTCTGGAACATGCCCGATTCCATTTGAATGTCGACCGGGCGACGCCTCTTTCCACCCTGGTTGCGGAATCGCGAAAACACCATTTGCCAATGCAGCGAGTGCTGATCCGCGATGGCTCCAGGGTGCACGTAATCCCTTTGGAAAAAATCGACTATATCGAAGCGCAGGACGATTACGTCTGCTTCAAATCGGGAGGCAAGGAGTATTTGAAGCAGGAGGTAATGGCGGATCTTGAATCCTTGCTCGACCCCAGCCGATTCATTCGCATTCACCGTTCCTACATTCTGAACATCGACCGGCTGGCCAAGCTGGAGCTGTATTCGAAGGACAGTTATGTGGCAATCCTCACTGACGGCACCCAACTGCCGGTAAGCCGTTCCGGCTATGCGCGCCTGAAGCCTTTGCTCTAATGGAGTTCGGTCTCAGCGGAATCCGGGAAATCCGCGTCTGCCTTGCTTGCCACCCATCATCCAGGCTCTGCCTGGCCCGCAGAAAAGTAGAATCATCGCCACGATCGCGACCGTGGCGAATACCGGGATCGCGATCGCCAGCAAGGATAAGGTGACGGAACCAACGGCTTCGATGGTCGCCACAATGGGATTGCCAAGTCCCGCGGTTGTGGCGGCGGAAGCCACTCGGGTCAAGCTGGTGATCGCTTGAACGGTTCCGGCAACCCCTCCGCCCGCAATGATCGCAAGTGACCAGCGCAATAACGGACTCATGCCGGTAACGGTCGATGCCATGGCGATGATTCCAGCCACAACCGCGGCCGGACTTGCAATCAGATCCAGCATGTGATCGACCCATGGAATATAGTAGCCCGCAATTTCCAGAGCCGTCGCGACGGCAAAAGCCAGCAAGGCAGGGTAGGTTCCGATCCATTCAAAACCCGGCGCTAGAGTGAGGTGCCCGGAGAGCGAGGCAAGGCTCATCACCAGCGAAGGTACAAATACGCGGAAGCCGCATGCAGCACTGAGGCCGACTCCCACCAGCACGCTCAACAAGGTCTCCGTGTTCATGGGCCCAGCTTATCTCGATCTCCGGCAAAATGCACCACCGAAGGTTTCCCACGGACAAGATTGGGGAAGAAGCCCATGGGTCTGTGTTAAGATGCGGCCCAGGCGAGCCAACCATCAAGACCTTTTGACATGTAAAGGGAGGTCCCATGAATCGAGTTCATGCGGCAAAAAATACACTGATCGCCGTGCTGGCTTGTATGGTCGTCATACCACTGGCGCGCGGACAGCAGGAACTGCGGGTGCCGGGACTGACCGAGCCCATAGAGATCATCAAGGACCGATGGGGTATCAGCCATATCTACGCGAAAAATGAATCGGATCTTTTTTTCGCGCAGGGATACAACGCAGCACGGGATCGCCTTTTTCAACTCGAAGTCTGGAGGCGGCAGGCTACCGGGACGACGGCTGAGATTATGGGGCGCAAGGAGCTGAAGCGCGATATCGGCGCCAGGTTGCATAAGTTCCGCGGGAACATGAAACAGGAGTTGAACCTCTACCACCCGCGCGGAGAGCAGATCGTCAACGCATTTGTGAATGGAATCAACGCCTACGTCGCCGAGACCGAGCGCGATCCCAAGCTGCTCCCTCTGGAATTCCGGCTTCTCGGGATCAAGCCCGGCAAGTGGACACCGGAAGTCGTGATCTCCCGCCACCAGGGACTGCTGGGAAACATCACGGAAGAGCTGAATTTTGGCCGAGCGATAGCACTTCTCGGGCCGGAAGCCGTGAAGGAGTTGACCTGGTTTCGCATTGCCAATCCGGTGCTTGAACTGGATCCGGCCATCGACGGCGCATTGCTCTCCGATAATATTCTGGACCTCTACAGCGCCTTCCGCGGATCGCTGCGATTCAGCACTAACGATATCGTTGCCGCCTCCCGCAACGAAAAAGCGGATTTTGACCAGCGCGCACAAACCCTGCCGGACGAATTTGACATGATGCGCCAAGGCGCCGATATCGGGAGCAACAATTGGGTGGCGTCCGGCATGCGCACGCTGACGGGTTACCCGCTGCTGGCCAACGATCCGCACCGCGCACAGCAGGTGCCTTCGCTTCGCTATTGGGTTCACCTGGTGGCGCCAGGCTGGAACGTGATCGGCGGCGGCGAACCGGTGCTGCCCGGCGTGTCCATCGGGCACAATGAATACGGTGCCTGGGGCATTACCATCTTCGGGCAGGATAGCGAAGATCTGTACGTTTACGATACCAATCCTGCAAACCCACAGCAGTACCGATATCGTGGGAGCTGGGAGGACATGAAGACAATCAAGGAAACCATTCCCATCAAGGGGGAGGCGCCGGCGGCAGTCGAATTGAAATACACCCGGCACGGCCCCGTGCTGTACGAGGATGCCACACATCACAAAGCGTATGCCCTCAGGGCAGCATGGCTGGATCCAGGCTCGGCACCATACCTTGCAAGCCTGCGCATGGATCAGGCGAAAAACTGGGAGGAGTTTCGTGAGGCCTGCAGCTACAGTCGGATTCCGGCAGAGAACATGATCTGGGCAGATACCAACAAGAACATCGGCTACCAGGCTGTGGGCATATCCCCTATCCGGCGGAATTGGAGTGGGCTCGTCCCTGTTCCCGGCGACGGGCGATATGAGTGGGACGGGTATCTTCCCATCAAGGCACTTCCAAACATGTTGAATCCTGTCAGCGGGTACATCCGAACGGCCAACAACTTTATGGTTCCGGACGGCTACCCTTATCCTGAAGCTCTACATTACACATGGGGCGATGAAATGAGGGCGGTGCGCATCGATGAGGTGCTGCGTTCGGGGCGCATGCTCACAGTCGTCGACATGATGAAGCTACAGCAGGATGAGCTCTCCGTTCCGGCCCGCAACCTGGTGCCGCTGCTGCAGGACCTTGTCATCCGTGACGCTCTGATCGCGAGAGCGCGCGATCTGCTCCTTGCGTGGGACTTCGTGCTCGGCAAGGAGTCCGTGCCCGCCGGCATTTATGCCGCTTGGGAAAGGCGCCTCCAAACCAACGTGCGTGACCTGTTCGTGCCTGCAAATGCGCGCAGGTTGCTGGGCAATCTAAATTTGAAGAAACTGATCGATAGCCTGGCTGCTCCCGACGGACGTTTTGGCCAAGATCCGACGGCCGACCGCGACGCCCTGTTAATCCGCAGCCTCAGCGAAGCTGTGGCAGAGTTGACCAAACAACTTGGACCGGAGATGAGCAAGTGGCAGTACGGGCAGGAACAGTATCATCACGCCCTGATCTCACACCCTCTGAGCGCCGCAGTCAGCGCCGAGTTGCGCTCCCGCCTTGATGTCGGGCCTCTTCCCCGCGGCGGGAATGCCACCACGGTGAATGCTACCGGCGGCGGCAACAATCAGACAGCGGGGGCGTCATTCCGGATCATCGCCGATACGGAAAACTGGGACAACTCCGTCGGCACCAACAATCCAGGTCAGAGTGGGAACCCGGACAGTGCTCACTACCGCGACCTTTTCCACATGTGGGCGACCGGGAAGTACTTCCCAGTTTTTTACAGCCGCAAAAAGATAGAGTCGGTAGCGGAGGAGAAAGTAACTTTGTCTCCGAGGAGATGACGCTTTGAAATGCGTCATCATACCCAGAACCAGACACGCACCTGGACCTGGCTATTTATGTAGACTTGCCGCGCCCTTGGGCAGGCTGTGCAGGAATTCGACTTCTCTGTCGTTCAGCGCGCGGTCGAAGAGGCTCAGGTCGTCATACAATCCCACATAATTCACCCCTAGCCGGATGGCTGCCTGGGCTATATTCCATGTGAATGGCTCCCGGATTTCCCTGGCCGTCCCATGGAGACGCCCATTGAGATAGAGTTTTGCGATCCCCCCGGCTTCTGTGTTTAAGCCGGCATAGGTAATCACCACGTGAGTCCATTGGCCCCGGGCAAAAGGGGGCTGATTCACCACGATCGTCCGCGTGTTGAAATCAGGATTCTGCTCCGGCGCAAGATTCTTCGGATTCCAGATTTTCAGGTCTCCAAAAACGCCTAACCGGAAATGCCGCGGTTTGTCGTCGCGAGTGAAATCGACCCAGATTGCGGCATTGTTGTACTCTTTGTCCGTAACCTGGATCGGATCGGAATATCCGGGCGCAAGATCTTCATCGGGACTCAAACTCAGCCAAAACGAGATCGTGCCGCTCCAATCACGTTCCCGAAAAGAGACGTTCTTCTCTGCATGATAAAAAACGGCCATCGTGTTCTTGGTGCGGAACTCCAGCGCATCCCCAAACCGGCCCTTTCCGGAAACAATGGAGACATCGGGATTCCCAAGGCCTGGCTTGGCGTCTCCCTGGGCTTTGTAAGTACTTGCGGTATAGATCTTCCTGTCGCCGAGCCCATAATCCGCATCCGGCCCCTGGTTAAAAGATGCGTGGAAGGTCAGAGCCTTGCTCAGCGCAGCCTGCAGCGCATCCGCAGATTGAACAAGTGTCGCTGAACGGATGAACGGCAGGGGAAGGAGGATGCCCACGATCGCTGCGATCAGGGTGTGGCGTTTCATGAGAAGCGCTCCGTTCTCTAAGTTAGGGATAACGTGTCGATATATCGCTGCGATGATACTCCCGTGCGTGTCTCACACATAGAAGAAAGACCCAGACCGACTCGGGTCACGCGACCGGCCATTCAACCTTATTGGGATGGAGGCTTTCAAGGTTTGATTTCTCGCGGAGCTACCCTAAGAAATTGGATCGAGAGAGATTTCTTTGCCGTATAGTAATAAAGCCTGATTTGGAGGATGCCGTTTTGAATCGGGGATGAAGGCGCCGCCGGCGCAAGTGAAAGAATGAGATGAGTTTTCTCGGACTGAAATCAGTGACGCGGGTGCTGACGGCGCTGTTGGCCTGCCAGCTTTTGGGTCTAGCACAGCAAGGTCAGAAAGAACAGCAGCCCAGGTTTGGTGTCCGAGTCAATCTTGTCTCATTGGATGTCGAAGTCCTCGATCCAATGGGAAACCCGGTCACGGGGCTCACCAGAGAGAACTTCACCGTCAAAGAGAATTCCCGGCCGGTGGAGATCACCAATTTCGCCTGGCTGGACGACAGGCCGGTCAGCCTGGCCATGGTACTGGATACCAGCGCCATTTCTCCGGACAAGCTCGTTAACTTCAAACGCTTCATACGTGAGCTTGCTTACGTGCTAGCTTCCACCGATGACCTGTGCCTGTACTCTTTTGACTCCAGGGACGCCTATCTCGAGATGGATTTTACCGCAAGGCGCCGGCTGCTCATGGATGCTCTCGACAACATAGGCGTCCCATCGCATGGATCCGGCGGCATCATGAAGGAACTATTTGGAACCCAGCCTCGGACCGGCCTTGCCATAGACATGGCGCTCAACAAACTCCGCAAAACCACCAACGGGAAAAAGGCATTGCTGTTGATCTCCAACCGCTTTCGAGGACTCGGCCCGGCTACGGTGGAGCACGTTCAGGAATCGGGCAGCACCCTTTTGACGTTGGGGTACGATAACAAGACCGCACTGCTCATCACCCTCGGCGGCGATCAGATCAGCAAACATCAGCTCATGAAAGAATCCGGTGGTCGAAGGTTCTCCGCAGAAACTGACGACATTACGGGCGTGTGCCGGAAAATCGCCTTTTCGTTGAAAAACTATTATTCGCTCGGATACCTGACCGAGACTATTCCCAATGAAAAGAAACCCCGGCGGCTCGAGGTCCAGGTGCCCGGCCATCCATACACGATCAACTACCGCCGCAGCTACTCAGTCAAGTAACCGGCAGCAATTCTCTTAAGCGGCCGGCCGCCACCATAAACCTCAGCGCATAGACGCCGGATCGACAAAAAATCCTTAACCGCAGATGAACGCAGATAAACGCTGATACCGGACGAGGCCAACCTATTCATTGGATCAGCGTTTATCTGCGTTCATCTGCGGTTTAGAGAGCCCTCTCCAGTGGATAGGTCCTTTGTGTCGTTCGTGGTTGGCTTTTAGACGCCGCGGTTATAGGTCGCTGAATGCAATCCTCTGGATGCCTGCATCCTCGAAGGCTGCCCGGACTCGATCGCTCGTGAGAGCCTCGAATTCCTCGACATTGCGGTAGGTTGGCATGGTGCGCTCGATTTCGGCGCAGCGCCGAGTGGAAGGGTGACAGTAGATTTCTGTGACGCCCTCCGGAAGATTTTGCAGGAATCGCAGCAGGAGTTCGGTCGTCATCGCACCGGTGTCTGCCATCCCGAAAATGAAGTCATTGCTTCGCACTCTCGATCGACGCAGCCGGCTTTTCATAAGTTCTATCAAGGGAGAGAGCAATATCCAGGCAGCCAGCCTGGCCGTCAGCGATTTTCGAGACGCACGCCACGAAGGGAATGCAGGCTCATTGGGAAGCCGCAATGCGGGCAGGCCATAATCTCGGCCTATCTCGAGGATCAGGTTCAGGATCCTTGGATGCAAATGCAGGTGGTTATGACTGTCGGCGTGATCGAGCGCCAACCCGGTTTTCCGGAATGCTTCGAACTGGGCACGGATCTCGGCCTCCAGTTGCTTCCGGATCCCGGGCTTAAGGGCGTACTTGAATCCTGACCGGGCCGGGTGATCGGAGAACTCTCCGTGTGCGTTCACCAGATCGGGAATGGCATGTGGCGGCAAAATGGAATGGCCTTCCACCAGAACTACATGCAGCCCGACTCGCAGAGTGGGCACGCGTCGCGCGCGTTCGACCGCATCCGCCGCGGCCGCGGCCCCTACCATCAGACTGGCCGTGGTGAGGACTCCCCGGCAATGAGCCGCGAGGATCGCCTCGTTGATTGGCACGGCAAGCCCGAAGTCATCGCCATTGACGATCACTCGTCTCATAGCTTTCCTTCTTGAGCGATGAGACGACCGTCCCGTGTCAGGACGAAATGCGCCTCGCGCCATACCGTGGTGCGCTTGATGTAGGCCAGGATGAAGGAAACCAGGCCTGCGACATCGCGAAAGGGAAGCAGGTAAAGGCTGCGCAGCCCTTCTCGGTCGCGCATGCCCCACCCGAGGATCATCGCCGCTGTGACCAGCCGGATGCCGAGGGCGCCCAACATAACCACGAGGCCTGGCAGATCCATGAGACGCACAGCTGCGTAAAGCAGGGCGAAAGGAACGGAGCGGAGCACCACAGTCGCAGAAAAAGCCAGGGAGCGAGCCGCTCGATTGTTCTGATCCCAGTAGACCTGATGTCCCCACCATTGCTGCGGACTCTTCAGGTCCATGATCGTATCGATAAAGTAAGGGACAATCACATCCTTCTTACCCAGACTCCAGATGCGACGGCCCATTTCATAATCTTCGACGAGGTAATCCGCCAGCGCCGGCAATCCGCCTATTTCCTCGAGCGTAGAACGGCGCAGCGCGGTGGAGGCACCAAGACAGAATTTCGCGGCACCGGTAATGTGGGCAAAAACGATGTTCGTCATCAAATCTGCATTCAATGTCAGCAGTTCTACTTTCTCATACCACTTGTCGGCGAAGGCAGCTTTGTACAGGGTGCAGACAAATCCCACCTCAGGATCCGCCAGTGGAGCGACGATGGTCTTGAGGTAGTCGGGTTTTAAAAGTATGTCGCTGTCGCCGATTACCAGGATGTCGTGGCGTGCGTGTTTCAGGCCGCCAATCATGTTATTGATTTTGCCATTGGTGCCCGCCCGGCATTCCTCGATCGCTACGAAAACCTTTGAGCCGCCAAACTCCTGCTCAATCTCGCGCAATATCGGGATCGCAGGATCGTCACGTCGCTGCACGGAGAACACCACCTGGTAGTCCGGGTAATCCTGGGTGCAAATGCTGCGC
>JBGQNR010000025.1:0-41885 GCA_041501225.1 Acidobacteriota bacterium | reverse complement strand
CGCGTCCCGAGCGCAGCGGGGGCAGATGCAAGGCGGCGCGACACAGGCGATGTCGCTGTACATCGTCGAGGAGCGCCAACGCCGCAGATGCCCCCGCGGCGCCGGAACCCGAAGGGCGCATGGGGATTGCGAGGCGATCTCTGCGTTGCCCGTCGTCAACGATGTACACCGACATCGCCTCCTCCTCGCGCCTTGTGCTCGCCTCGCAAGCCCCATGCGCGCGGCCCCTCCTAATTCTCGGACGGGCTCCTAGGACACCAGAAAGCGCCGCAAGGATCTTGCGGCCGAACGTGGAATCATGACTACGACTCTTGCCCCATCATTCTCGTATACCTCTTCGAGAATCCTGCCCTGCTCGTGAAGCCGTGAAAGCACGCCCGCATTGGCATAAGGAATCTTGAGTTCCACTTCCATGGCGAAAGATTCGAGTTCCTCCATGATTTCCTTGATCAAGGCCGGCAAACCTGTGCCGGTTTTGGCCGACACCCGGACCCGCCGATGCCCGGGCAGAGGCTGCGCATGCTCGGCCGACACTGCGGGCGCCAGATCAATTTTGTTATAAACCGCGATCGTAGGGGTCTTTGTCACCTCGAGCTGCGCCAGAACATCCTCCACGGCGGCTGCCTGCTCACGCCAGTTCGGGTTGCTGATATCGATAATGTGCAACAACAGGTTGGCTTCACGAACTTCTTCGAGAGTGGCGCGGAAAGCGGCAACAATATCGTGAGGAAGCTTGCGCACGAATCCCACGGTGTCGGAAAGGACGATATCGAGCCGGTTGGGCAATGCCACTCGGCGCAAGAGCGGATCCAGCGTGGCGAAGAGCCGGCTGCTCTCTTCGGTGCCCGCCTGAGTCAAGGCGTTAAATAGAGTCGATTTGCCCGCATTGGTATAGCCCACCAGGGCTACGATCGGCACAGGGATGCTCTGACGGCGGGCACGCTGAAGTTTCCGGCTGATGCGCACTTGCTCCAGCTCGTCGCGCATGCGCGCGATGCGGGTGCGAATGCGCCGGCGGTCCATCTCCAGTTTCGTTTCACCAGGGCCGCGGGTACCGATGCCGCCGCCTAGCCTTGACAATAATGTGCCCTTTCCTGACAGCCGCGGCAGGAGGTAATTCAGCTGGGCCAGTTCGACCTGCAGCTGTCCTTCACGGGTGCGCGCCCTGCGCGCGAAAATATCCAGGATCAGCTGCGTGCGGTCGAGGATCTTGCAGCCGATCTTGTTTTCGAGGTTGCGGAGCTGCCCCGGGGTCAATTCCTCGTCGAATATGAAAAGGTCGAGATTCCCGGCCGCGGCGCGCAGCCGCAACTCTTCCGCTTTTCCGCGCCCGATAAAAAATGCCGGATCTGGTGTGGGCCGTTCCTGGAGCACGCGCTCGCGGACCTGCGCGCCCGCAGCTTCCGCAAGCGCTTCCAGCTCCTGGAGCGATTCTTCGGCTCGCGTCCTCATGCGGCTGGATGGGTAGCAACCCACCACTCCGGCCTTCTCAGCCTGCTGGGCCGTGTCGATTGATTTGCGCCGACTCTGTGTAATGCCGATACCTCCTTGTATACTGCCAGTTGACAATCGGGCGGTAATTTCTCATGATCGTCTCCGGGAGGATTCCCCGTGTCAATCATGTTTCGTGAAATCGCCGAGCAACCGGAGGCTCTCGAGCGCACGCTGCGCACCGAGCTGCCGAAGATGTTCCGCCTCGCCTCTTTCCTCAAGAAGCGCGATCTGCGGCTGATCGTGCTTGTCGCACGAGGCACGTCCGACAATGCCGCCCTCTTTGGGCGCTACCTGCTCGAAATCAGCACGGGCATTCCGGTTTCTTTGTCCGCTCCTTCCGTGCACACTTTATACCGCCGTAAGCTGAATCTCCGGGATGCCCTGGTCGTCGGCATCAGTCAATCCGGCGAGGGAGCCGACATCAACATCGTCCTCGAAAGCTGCAAAAAGAGCGGCGCTTACGTCATCGCCATGACCAATCACAGCCGCTCCAGCATGGCCGCGGTCGCGCACGAAACCTTCGTCACGCGTGCCGGCCAGGAGAGAAGCGTGGCAGCCACCAAGACCTATACCTGCCAGCTCATGCTCCTTCACATGCTTGCCGATACCCTGGGCGGCGGCAATTGCGATCCCCTCTATCCCATCCCCGAGTATGCCATGGCTTCGCTGGGGCTGGCGCCGCGGATCGAGTCGATCATCGAGAGGTACCGGTTCATGGATCGGTGCGCCGTGGTCGGGCGCGGCTTGAATTACGCCAACGCTTACGAACTTGCCATCAAACTCATGGAAACCTGCTACATCATGGCCGAACGCTTTTCGGCCGCGGATTTCCTGCACGGACCCATTGCCATGGTGCAGCGCGATTTCCCGGTGATGCTGCTCGCGCCGCCGGGGAAGGTCTTTCGGGATATGCATGCGATGCTATCGAGGTTGAAAGAGCTTCAGGCGGATACGCTCGTCATTTCGAGCGAGCGCAGCGCTTTGAGGAACGCCTCCTGTGCGATCGAGATGCCAATGCGGATTCCGGATCTCTACTCCGCCATCCCCTATATCATTCCCGGCCAGATCCTCGCGGAAAAACTGTCGCTCCTCAAGGGCCTCAGTCCCGACCGTCCGCGCGGCCTCACCAAGGTAACCAAAACCTACTGAGAATTTTCGATCTCGGATTGCGGATTTTGAATTTGAGAACCAGACGGCATTACAAAAATCCAAAATCCCCAATCCAAAATCCAAAATCATTCCTTGGGCGGCGCGGCGGGGTGGCCGGCCCGATCCAAGCCTCCCAGGCCCCGACAATTCTGGCACATGCCGCTTCCGTGCGGGAAGCAGGAAGTGCATTGCTTTCCCTTTTGGAGAGCTAACCTGCCGGTTCCATGACACACATGGCAGATACCGGTACCTTTGCAGTGTGAGCATTTTTTGAAGTCTTCTGTCACGGAGTCAACCCTTCTTTCCTTTGCTCCTCGGACTGCCGGCCTGGCAGCGAGGGCAAAAGTAGGTGCTTCGATTTCCCTGCCTTATACGGACTATTGTCGCACGACAATCGCGGCATTTCTCCCCTTCTCTTTGAAAAACACACAGGAAGTCCTGATGCGCGCCAAGTTCGCCGTCCGAATCCATGAAGTCGGAAAAGCTCGTGCCACGATTGCGAATACCAGCTTTGAGAACCTCGCGGATGGCGTGGGTCAAAGCTGCCGCCTCGCGCCGTGTCAGAGTGTCGCAGCGCCGGGCCGGGTGCACGTGGGCACGAAACATCGCCTCACAAACATAGATGTTTCCCAATCCCGCAATCTTGCGCTGGTCGAGGAGGAACGATTTCAGATCTCTCCGGGTCTGCTTGAGCTCCGGCCATAGCCAGTCGGCATCGAAGCTTGAACCCAAAGGATCCTTTCCCAACCGCTGTACTTCGGGAAGAGCTTCCAGGCTGGAGGTCTGGTAGAAGTCCATAAGCCCAAATCGCCTGGGGTCGCAAAATTGCAGTTCTCCACCATCGGTGAACTGGACCGAGGCGTGAGTGTGCCCGGGGCGTTCCGCAGGTTCAGGCGCGTAGAAAAGCCTCCCCGACATTCCCAAGTGGATCAGCCAGAAGGCTTGCGGCTCCATTTCGAGAATCAGGTATTTGCCCCTGCGGTGAATCGAACGAATGGTCCGTCCCTTGAGCAGGGCGGCAAAATCGCACGGCATGGGCCGGCGGAGCGCCTTCCCTGAAAGGTACACGCCGGCGATCTGTTTGCCGGCGATGCTGCGGCGCAGCTTGCGTGCAATCGTCTCTACTTCGGGCATTTCAGGCATGTCGTTTTATCAGGATGGCAGCGGAGGCAAGACATCCATAAAAGAGGAAACAGAAAAGACCGCGTTCCCAAGCCCAGGCTTACCATATCCAGGAGGGGCCGGCAGTTTGTACTTCGCATGCGTGTCGCGATAGGCACGCAGGAGGCGGACGTGGTATTCGAGCGCGGCACCTTGTCGATCCTTCCCCAGCACGCTTAGAGGTTCCGGGCACCAGGTGGTGAACCTGGGCGAAATGCCGTGGCTCATGAAGAAATCGAGCCCCTCCCGTGTCGAGGCGATCGCTTCATCCACCGTGGCAAAGCCCGAGGGTCCGGCCATTTCAACCCCCGCTACAAAATTCGGTATGACATGCGAGGGAGGGAAAACGGTGGCTGCATCCAGAATACGTCGAATCCACTCCTCCCGGCCGATATACCGCGCCTTGCCGGCACAGAGAGTCTCGAACAGGTTCTTGTCCCAGATTTCGTAGTTGGGATGATAGATCTGTACGCCCGCATCACGAAGCCTGCGGACCTCGTCCTTCTGCAAGGCCTGGACCACGATCTTGCTGATCCAGCGTCCGGAGAATCGCTTTTCGATGGCTTCCGGGTAACGCAAGTAGAAATCGACCTCGGATTCGCCGTCCAGAGTGGAGGTGATGCTTCCGCCCGTCACGGTGTAGGCCTTGCTGTCGCTGTCACTTGCGGCGACAACATCCAGCGCTTCCAAAACCTCCGCTACCGATTTGACGGAAGTGTACTGCCGGCCAGATTCTTTCTGCTGCTTGTAGTTTTCATTGATATCGCAGAACTGGCACTCCTCTTGCGCTCCGAAGTACTGGCACAAACGAAAGACGGCAAGATACAGGAGGTAGCCCCATTCAATGGTGGGAGCAATATCGGCAATCGGCTTGCCGTTGCTGAGCGTGCGCTCGTAGTAGGCCGGGGCCGGCTGCAACTCGACACCCGCGATCGCATGCCCATCAAGTTTGAGAATTAAAGCGCCCTCCGAGGATTCCACACGATAGGGAGAAGCCGGATTCAAGCGCACAGAGACGATCACGGGCTTGAAGTCAAAGGAGCCACCCGTCAGACGAACCTCCTCGGGGGCTCGGACGTTCTCGCCCTGGCCCATGCCTGAGATCGGCACCATATCGAAGGAGCAGATGAAGTAGGCCTTGCGCTTGTATTTCGCGGCTACTTCCAGGGCCGCTCGCGACCAGGCCATCCCGCGCCGTAACAGGTCTTCCTTGAATATCGCCTCGATGGGCACATCCGGATAGCGGCGCGCAAGATTCTCGACCAGGTCCAGCGCTGGCCTCTGACTCTCGAGTGTCTGCAGCATCGCTATAATTTACCATAAAGCAGCCAATCGTGTTCTTTGTGGCTGCCTCAAAGAAGGCAAGTATTCAGGCGCCCGAGTGCGTCTCGAGCGCGTGAATGGCCAGGGCAAAAATGAATGATTTTGTCAGGAAAATATTGTTGGTTCAGAGATCTTCAGAAGGACTCGGTCCCCCGGGCTCGTCCTCGTCGCCGGCGCGACCCGAGGCAACTTCCTGGGCAGCCTCTTCCGCAATCTGCTCGAAATCCTCGCCCACATCTTCGCCCATTTCTTTGCCCATCTTCTTCATCCAACGGGCGACGCTCGCCGGATCATTCTCATCGAGCCCTCCCAGACTCGAGGGATCGGCCAGCGATTCCAGCCGCTGGTCCTCCGATTTCGGCGACGAGAAGCGCGAGTAAAGCTGCTCGAGCTCGATACTTTGGCAATACTTGCAGCTGGGCTGAAACGAAGCCGGCGAAAGCACGAGAAAACTCATCTTGCGTTTACACTTGAGGCAGGAATATTCATAAATCGGCATAGTCGTATATTCTGTCCAATTCAAGTTTGATCACGGGATCCAAACCGGTCGGATTGAGTATAGCGCGCGGTAATTGGCGCTGGCAAGCCTCCGGGACGGCCAAGCGCGCGAGCTATTTTCTCGATTTCCGAACCGCTTTATATGTGCCGCTCTTGCCGCCGGACTTTTCCAGCAGCCTTACTTTTTCGATCGTCGCGCTCCTCTCCACCGCTTTGACCATATCGTAGAGAGTGAGCGCGGCCACGGAAGCCGCAGTGAGCGCCTCCATTTCGACACCGGTGGGGCCGGCACACGCTACGGAAGCCTCAAAGCGCACGCCGGTCTCGTGCGCTTCCGCCCGCACGTCTACGTGGGTCAAGAGCAGTGGGTGGCAGAGCGGCACCAGGTCAGGCGTCCTCTTGGCAGCCACGATCCCCGCAAGGCGAGCGGTCGCCAGGGCATCGCCCTTCGGCAAGCGGCCGTCTGCAATGAGCGTCATGGTCTTGCGCGAGAGCCTCACGAAGGACTCAGCAACCGCGCGGCGCTGCGTGACGGCCTTTCCCGAAACATCGACCATGGTTGCTTGTCCTGCGGCATTGATGTGCGTAAGCTTGGGGTCGGCCATTTAGCGTCTCCGTGTGAAATAGTCCGGCAACAGCAGCGCTTCGACCCTTTCCCCGCGAACCAGCGAGTCGCGGTCGGAGGGAAAAACCACGAGGGAGTCGGAGCGCGAGAAACCGATGATATCGCCTGAGCCCTTCCAAAGGAGCGGATCTACCGTCCAGCCTCCCCTTGTCCAGGAAAGCACCGCAGGCATGAAAGCCGTTCTTCCTGGAACCTGCCTTATTGTTGTCTGCAATTCGCCCTCGACCCGCTCGAGATCCGGTCTGGCGAATCCGCACATGCGCCCGAGAGCCGGGCGCACAAAGTTCTCAAAGGATACCAGCGACGAAACGGGATTTCCCGGCAACCCGAATACCAGCGTGTCTCCCTTGCAGCCAAAGACCGTAGGTTTGCCTGGCCTGACCGCAACACGGGCAAACAGGATTTTGACCCCGATTTCTTCGAAGATGCCCTTCACGAGATCGTACGGACCGATCGAAGCTCCACCCGAAATGATCAGCACCTCGCGCTCGAGACCCGCGACGACCTTGCACCGCAAATCCTCCGGATCATCCAAGGCAATTCCCAGATACTCGGGTTCGATCCCAAGGCAATTGAGTTGGGCGGTCAGCGAGTAGGCATTGGAGTTGCGTATCTGCCCTGCGCGCGGTGTACCTTCGACCTCCACAAGTTCATCGCCGGTGGCCAGCAGCGCAACTCGGGGGCGCCGCCAGACGGGAGCATGAGTATAGCCGAATGTGGCCAGCACAGCAATCTCCGCAGGTCCGAGCGTACGGCCGGATTCAAGCACGGTCTCACCTAATGTCGCTTCGAATCCGCGGGGCACGATATTCTGCCCGGGCTCGACAGATTGCAGGACGGTGACGCGGCGGCCTTCGGCCGCAATCTGCACCTGCTCGAGCATCTGCACCGCGTCGGCCCCGGCAGGGACCGGAGCACCTGTCGCGACAGCGATCGCCTGGCCGGGCACGAGCGCAACGGAAGCTTCACCGCCGGCACGCACCTCGCCGGCAAGAACCAGGACGGCGGGCGCACTCCTGACATCGGCGGAGCGCAGGGCGTAGCCATCCACGGCGGCGCGGTTGAATGGCGGGATGTCCATGCTTGCACGCAGATCTTCCGCCAGGACGCGATGCAGCGCTGCCTGGAAATGAACGTGCTCTGCCTGGCGCGGCGGTAGCTTATCGAGCACCAGCCCGCGCGCCTCCTCGATGCTGATCATTTTCATGCCGCGCATTGCCTCTTGAAAAACCTCAAATTCCACAAAAGTATTATTTTACTGCTTACCAGCAAACACTTGCCCTCAGGGCAAGAGTCACAACAGTTTAACGCAGTCTTCCATGCACCGGGGGCGCACCCAGGCGCATGAAAATGCGAAAGCGAAGTGGGCGCCGCGCGGCGTTCAGATCCCAGGATTATTCGATTCCAAGCCCCGTCCGGCGGCCGATGCCTACTTCGGGAGTTCACAAATTTTCGAAGCAGAGGGCGCAGAGAAAAAAGGAAGTCGCAGAGAATAGGATAGTTCATGGTCATCCTTCTACAAAACCTCTGCAACCTCTGTTTTTCTCTGCGGCCTCTGCGTTGAGCTTTTCAATACGACTTCCCGCGGGGCCTAATGTTTGTCTTTTTCTTTTCCCTCGGCCGTTTCGGCGGCCTTTTTCAGGCCTTCGGCAAATCGCTTCAGCCGCTGTTCCGCGAGATGATTGATCGTGCCTTCCGGATAGATGCCGTCCACCTTTTCGCCTGCCGGTATGCCGGTCAGGATCTCGATCCCTTCGCTGATTGAGCTCACGGCATAAATGTGAAATACGCCCTGGCGGACAGCTTCTACCACATCCTGCCGCAACATGAGGTTCTTGACGTTTTGGATCGGGATCATAACCCCTTGGTCACCGGTCGGGCCCTTGGCCTTGCACACGTCGAAAAATCCCTCGATCTTCTGGTTCACGCCTCCGATCGGTTGGATCATTCCATGCTGGTTCACGGATCCAGTCACCGCAGTTCCCTGCTTGATTGGAACGTTGGAGAGGCTCGAGAGCAGCGCGTACAACTCCGTCGATGAGGCGCTGTCACCGTCGATGCCTTCATAGGATTGCTCGAAGCAGATGCTTGCCGACAACGACAAAGGGCTCTCTTGCGCATAGCAGGCGCCAAGATACCCGCTCAGGATCAGCACTCCTTTTTCATAAATCTTCCCGCTCATCTTCGATTCGCGCTCGATGTCGATCACGCCGCTCTTGCCTACGAAGGTCTTCACCGTAATCCGAGAGGGTTTGCCGAAGCGAATGTCCCCGAGGTCGAGCACCGCAAGCCCATTGACCTGCCCGACAGCCCCTCCGGTCACATCCACCATGATGGCGCCTTCGGTTATGAGATCCCGGATCCGTTCCTCAATCAGGCTGGAGCGGAAATATTTCTCTTCCATCGCGCGGCGCACATGAGGACCGGATACTACGGTTTGCCCTTCATGGGCAGCCCAATAACTTGCCTCGCGCACGATGTCGGCGACGTCGCTGAAGCGTGAAGAGAGCCTTTTTTGATCGTCCACCAGGCGTGCCCCATATTCGATAACCTCGGCTACGCCGGAAGGATCGAAGTGCAGCAAGCTTTCGTGATGGCAGCGGTTACTGATAAAGGACGTGTAGCTCTCCAGCGATTTCGTGTCCCGATCCATCTGTGAGTCGAAGTCGGCTTTCACCTTGAATATTTTCCGGAAATCCTCATCCACCTCATACAGGAGACGGTAGATCATTTGGTTTCCGATCATGATGACCTTGACGTTCGTCGAGATGGCGCTCGGCCGCATGCCCGCTACCGGAACCAGCCCATATTGCACACTCAGGTCTTCAATGCGAACCTCCTTGTTCTTCACCGTGCGCTTCAGCGTTTCCCACACTCCGAAGTTCAGCAGGACATCGTGCGCGTTGAGAACAAGGAACCCTCCATTGGCCTTCATGTAGGCGCCGGCCTGGATCATCGTAAAGTCGGTCTGCAGGGTGCCCAGCTGAGTCCACCGGTCCATGCGCCCGAAAACGTTGTAATAGGTGGGGTTGGTTTCAATCACGACCGGCGCCCCTTGGACGTCGGTGTTATCCACAACGATATTCACCCGGTATTTGACAAATGGATCGGTTGGCGGTTCCAGGCTTAACTTGGCCGGTGCAGCCGTCTCCTGCTTCGGGCCATCCTCGTTGAAATCGTCAAGATGAGACAGAATGTAGTCCTGGACATCCTCCAGATAGGCCACAACTTTGGGCAGGCTTTCGTGCTGCTCCTTGATGCTCTCGATCTTCATCCCGACGACATACAGGCCGACGCGCCGATTCAGTTCGTTGATCCGGTCGCGGCTGGCTTTGTTGATGTCGCGCACCTGGCGCAGGAAGGAATTGATCTCCTGCTGCAGCGCCTCCCGCCGCGTTTCGATGTCGCTCTTGACTGCCTTATTCAGCGCTTCGAACTCCTCTGGGCCGACAGGTTTGCCCTCAATGATGGGGATGATGGAAACCCCCATCTTGGAGATTTCGAGGGCGAATCCTTCACTTCGGGCCTTTTCCGAAAGCTGGCTAAACAGCGACTGCTGTAGATTCTGGTTTTCGTGAATCAAAGCGTGAACACTCTGCTCATACTCTTTGCTTTCGAAAGCCTTGGGTATGTCGGTCTTGAGATGATTCACAAGTTCGTCCATCTCAGATTTCAGCACTTTGGCTCTGCCGGCAGGAAGGTTCAGAACTGTCGGGGCGTTGGGGTTGCGGAAATTGTAGACAAAGCACCAGTCGTCGGGTGTAGGCAGCGTGCAGGCAATATCGTCCAGAAACTGCTTGATGACCGTCGTCTTGCCGGTGCCGGTGAGACCGCTCACATAAATGTTGTAGCCTGGAGAGGCGATCCCCAGTCCGAAGCGAATGGCACGGATCGGCCGCTCCTGCTCCACGAGCCCTTTAAGGGGAGGGATGTCGGCGGTAGTCTGGAATGGAAAGGCGGAAGGGTCGCAGCGCCAGCGCAGTTGTTCAGGGGACAGCTCGTACCGTGGGTTCATCTTGCTCCTCACTCGAATAAAGCCGAGCCCATCAACACGGATAATCAGGATTCACAGGATAAAAATAAATGAGAGTCTATAAGATCCATTTTAGAGCATCAATAATCCTGTCACTCCCTCATAGGCATGCCAATGACCGTCATGGATATCCCAGTTGTGGGCGGCCAGTTCAGTTCTTTTGCGACTATCTCTTATATCCGATCTTGCGCAGAAATTCCTTGCGATTTCTGATGTCGCCTTCACTCTCAATCCCTTTGGGCGAGGAGCCGTCGATGACACCGAGGATGCCATTACCCTGAGATGTTTCCACCACCACCGCCTGCAGCGGATTCGCGGTAGCGCAATAGATGCCGCATACCTCGGAACAGGATTTCACCGCGTTTAGAACATTGATTGGGAAGGCATCTTTCAGCAGGATCACAAAAGTGTGCCCCGCCCTCAGCGCCATGGCGTTCTCAGCCGCAGTTTTGCTGAGTGAATCGTCGTTGCCCTCAACCCTGACCAGGCAGGGGCCGGAGGCCTCGCAAAAAGCGATCCCAAATTTGACCTGTGGACAGCTGGTGGTTATGATCTCATATAGATCCTCGACGGTCTTGATGAAATGGGATTGGCCCAAGATGATGTTGCAGCCTTCTGGAATTGTCAATTGGACAATCTTTATTTCCATAGTATTCACCCTAATGGCGCGTCTGGTTGAGACCGATGGATTTAGTGGGACTCAAAGCATGGGGGGTAGGTGCGGCCACCGGGTCGCGCCCGCGACAACCTGCTGTTTCTGATTCCCGCTGAGGCGGGATTTTCCCGGCAACTCCCATGGTTGGACGATAGCGAAAAAAGGTTCGGTCGGGATTTTAGCATGCATGTTCGGCGTCAGAAAACCTCAATCGATGGAATCAAGCGGGGCTTGCCATAGATTTCTCGCGCGATGAATGACTACGGAGGATAGCGGATATGTGCGGCATTGTTGGCTACATCGGCCCTAAACCCCCTGTGCCTGTCCTGCTGCAGGGGCTGCGCAAGCTCGAGTACCGAGGATATGATTCTGCAGGCATCGCCGTCGTCTCCGGAAAGAGCATCAAGATCCGGCGGTCAACGGGCAAGCTCAGCAACCTGATCCAATCCATCAACGGTGCATCTCTGGAGGGGGAATACGGCATCGGCCACACGCGTTGGGCCACCCACGGACGTCCTACCGAGGAAAACGCACATCCCCATCGCGATTGTTCGGGCAAAATCGTGGTGGTTCACAACGGTATCATCGAAAACTATCTCGAGTTGAAAGCGAGTTTGCAGGCGGCAGGCCACCACTTCGTCACGGAGACTGACACGGAGGTCATCGCCCATCTGATTGAGTCGCTGATGCCCGAGCACTCACTGACAGAAGCGGTGCGCCGAACCACTCTGCAGCTGCGCGGCAGCTTCGCCATTTGCATCCTGGCGGCGGACGCACCAAAAACGATCGTGGCGGCGCGCAACGGCCCTCCGCTGGCGCTCGGCTTGGGCGACGGCGAACAGCTCGTCGCATCCGATGTGCCGGCGCTTCTGGACCACACCCAGATGGTGTACTTCCTCGGTGACGGCGAAATAGCCACGCTGACCGCCGACGGGGTGCACGTTCAGAACTTTGCCGGGAAAGAAATCTCTATTACCCCTCATCGGATCACCTGGACGCCGGCGATGGCCGAGAAGGGCGGCTACCGCCACTTCATGCTCAAGGAAATCCACGAGCAGCCACGCGCGGTCCAGGACACCATTGCCGGCCGGGTCTCGCTCGATTCCGGCCGCGTGTTTCTCGATGAGGCCAACCTGTCGCAGGAAGTGCTGGCAGCAATCGATCGTGTCCACATTGTGGCTTGCGGCACCTCCTGGCATGCCGGATTGGTCGGCAAGTACCTGCTGGAAGAGATGGCGCGTATTCCTGTGGAAGTCGACTACGGATCGGAATTCCGTTATCGGGATCCCATTCTCGACCACCGATCCCTTGTGGTAGCCATCAGCCAGTCGGGGGAGACCGCCGATACCCTGGCGGCGGTGCGCGAGGCCAAGGCCAAGGGTGCCCGTGTGCTGGCAATCTGCAATGTCGTCGGCAGCATGCTGTCCAGGGAAAGTGATGGCACATTGTACACGCGCAGCGGCCCGGAGATCGGCGTCGCCTCCACCAAAGCGTTCACCGCGCAGCTCGTCGTGCTGTTCCTGCTCGCGCTCCACCTGGCCCAGGTGCGCAAGAGAGTAACCCCTGAGCAGACATCGGCCCTGCTGAGGGATCTGATGCGCGTGCCTCACTGCATCGAGCAACTTCTGGCATGCGACGCCCAGTATGAGAAGATCGCCTCCATCCTGTTCCGGCGCTACAACTTCCTCTATCTGGGGCGGGGCATCCACTACCCGATCGCCCTCGAGGGCGCTCTAAAGCTCAAAGAAATCTCCTACATCCACGCGGAGGGATATCCGGCCGGCGAAATGAAGCACGGCCCGAATGCCTTGATTGACGGCGACCTCCCGGTCGTGGCTCTGGCAGCGAAGGATGTGGACAATCCCAAATCGCTGTTGCGCTATGAAAAGATGTTGAGCAATATCCAGGAGGTGCGGGCACGCGACGGTATCGTGATCATTCTCGCAACCGAGGGGGACCAGAGTATTTCCCAATTCTCGGACCACATCATCCACGTGCCGGCGCTGTCGGATTATTTAATTCCCTTGCTCCTGGTGATCCCGCTCCAGCTGCTCGCTTATCACATCGCGGTATTGCGCGGATGTGATGTCGACCAACCGCGCA
The DNA here is from genome assembly GCA_041501225.1 of Acidobacteriota bacterium. Lineage (GTDB taxonomy): Bacteria > Acidobacteriota > UBA6911 > UBA6911 > UBA6911 > JAFNAG01. Next base: position 28,844 of record JBGQNR010000025.1, on the reverse strand, counting down.
ACCTCGCCAAGAGCGTCACGGTGGAGTAGCCGGCTGCGCAATTGACGGAATGCGGACAGGAGGCTGCCGTCATCAGTTTCGTTTACTCGCAATTCGGATAGCATGGGTCAGATTGCGTCAAGAGGTTTTATGCAGAACATTCCGATCTCTCTCGCTGCGGCCGGCATGGTGCTGGCGCGGGAAATCAAGAACTCCAACGAACCGAACGCCAGGGTCCTTTGCGGCAAGGGCGTGGCGCTGACGGACTCGCTGATCAACCGGTTGCGCCAGTTGGGAATAGAATCGCTTACCGTCGAGGGGCATCCAGTCAAAATGGAAGGCGAGCAGACGGTGGAGGACATGCTGGGAGCGCTTGACCGGCGTTTCAGCCGCGTGGCGAATGATCCGCTGATGATGAAGGTCAAGGACATGTACCGGAAGCGCATTCTGCGGTCTATGGGAGAAGAAGTTAGTGGATAAGCGGACAGAGATTCAGCGAATTATCAAAGACATCAAGTCCCTGCCGACTCTCCCGGGGCTGATCTCCAAGCTCGGCGCCTTGACCGAGGACAACAAGGTTTCGGCCCTGGAAATAGCGCGGCTGGTGAGCATGGACCAGGTGCTATCCGCCAAGGTCCTGCGGTTGGTGAATTCGGCCTTTTACGGATTTTCGCGCCGTGTCTCCACAGTCTCGAATGCCCTCATCCTCCTGGGTGTGAACGTGGTGAAGAGCCTGGCCATCAGCAGCTCCATCTTCGAAATCATGGAAAAGAACGTAGTGGGCCTCTGGGAGCACTCCATGGGAGTTGCCGTGGCCGCCAATATCATCTCGAGAGAGTTGAAGCTTCCCGAACCGGAAGAGACTTCGACCGCGGCGTTGCTGCATGACATCGGCAAGGTGATCGTCAAGATCAACCTCGAAGAGGACTACAGCCTGCTGACCTTCCGCATCAAGGAAAAAGAGCTCACCATGGTCGAGGCGGAACGGGAACTGTTTGACACCGACCATGCCGAGATCGGAGAATGGATTGCCCAAACCTGGCTCCTGCCGGAGAAACTGATCGAGCCCATCGCCTGCCATCACAACGTCGAGAAATCCGCAGTCCAGCGGACGAAGACCGCGGTCGTGCATATCGCCGACATCCTGATCAAGGCTTCGGCTTTCGGCTACAGCGGCGATGACATCGTGCCCCAGATCCAGCCGGCCGCCTGGAACAAACTCGGCATCACTGAGCCGGTCTTGGAGGAGATCATAGAAAAAGTCGAGGACAAGCTCGTCGAGGTCAAACAGTTCAGTCTCGAGATCCAGTCAAACGATGAATCAAAAACTCCGCATAGCCCTGCTCTCTCATAACGCGACCTTGCATAAATACATGGAGCTGCGCCTCCAGAGCAAAGGTTACCAGGTCGTGTCGCTGCCTGAGCCATCCATGGTGCTCGGTTTCATTTATTCCGATCCGCCTGACCTCATCATCATCGATCTCTCTGCGCCGGATCAACAGTTCTATGAAGTGTTGAGGCACCTGAAGCTGGACAATTATTTCAGCGTTATCCCGGTAATCGGCCTGCTCCCCGAAGCGGCCATCGAAACCTTCGAATGGGCCAAGTTTCCACTGGATGATTTTGTCCCTCATCCCGTTAAATATCCCGAGCTATTCAGCCGCATCCGGCTCTCGCTCCAAAGGATCCAGCGGATTTTCGACAACAATCCGCTCACCAAGCTCCCGGGCAACGCCTCTATTCAGCGGGCCATCACGGAAGCGCTGGGCCAACCCCTGGCCGTCTGCTACATCGACATCAACAATTTCAAGCCCTATAACGACACCTACGGCTTCGCGCGCGGCGACGAAGTGCTCCGCATGGTCGCCAGGATTATGTCGAACACGGTGAAGGTATCCAAGGACAACGGTTTCGTGGGGCACATCGGCGGCGATGATTTCGTCTTTATCGTCCCCATCCAGGAAGCCGAGCCGGCCTGTCAAACCATCATCGCCAACTTCAACGTCATCGTTTCCGATCTGTTCGATGATGAGGAAAAGGCCCGGGGATTCTACATCGCCCAGGATCGCAAAGGTGAGCCTATGGAGGTTCCACTCCTGGGGATTGCTGTCGCCATCGTGCCCACGGACAACCCGCAAATCCAGCATGCGGGGAAAGTAGCTGAGGTTGCGGCCGAACTCAAGAAGCTCGCCAAAAAGTCGCCCGAGAGCTGTTACATGATCCATCGGCGCAAGTAAATCGAAACAGCCTGTGTCGCCCTTATAGCAACACTGGGACTCCACTATTCCCCAGGGCTTGCGCCCTGGGCTTTCACTGTTGGACCCTTCCGGAGTCAATTTCCAGCCTATCCTTGCTCCCTGAGGTATAACGAAGTGCCGTTCAGGACCGGGATGAGGACCCGCGGCCTCGACAATGCCCTTGTCTTACCTAGAGCGAACTGCTTTAATAAATTCAAGATCGAGTTAGCCACCATAGCTCTATCCATAGAGGAGGATTGCTAATGGCCGGTATCATCGGCTACGGAGCCTACATCCCTCGCAACAGGATCAAAGTCGAGGAAATTGCAAAAGTCTGGGGTGCTGACGCGCCCAGCTATAAGCGCGGCCTTGGGCTGGAGGAAAAGTCGGTTCCCAGCCCGGACCAGGATACGATTACCATGTCCGTAGAGGCTGCCAGGAGAGCGATCAGGCGCGCCGGAATCGACCCTCGGGAAATCGGTGCCGTTTACGTTGGATCGGAATCCCATCCTTACGCTGTCAAACCCTCCGGCACAATCCTTGCAGAGGCGATTGGCGCCACACCGGAAGTCCATTCCGCCAGCTTTGAATTCGCCTGCAAAGCAGGGTCTGAGGCGATGTTCGTATGCCTGTGCCAGGTGGAATCCGGGCGGCTTAAGTATGGTCTGGCGGTGGGGGCGGACACCTCGCAAGGGGCCCCGGGAGACGCTTTGGAATACTCCGCTGCCGCAGGGGCCGCGGCTTTCCTCTTCGGCAGAGAAAACGTCATCGCCGAAGTGAATGAGACCTATTCCTTCATGACCGACACACCGGATTTCTGGCGCCGGGAATACGAGCACTATCCGCGGCATGCCGGCCGCTTCACCGGAGAGCCAGCCTACTTCAAGCACGTTCTCGGGGCTGCGCGCGGCATCATGGCCAAGGCAAAGATGTCGCCCAAGGACTTTAACTGGGTTGTCTTCCATCAGCCCAACGGCAAGTTCCCGCTGAATGCCGGCAGACAATTGGGTTTCACGAAGGAGCAGATCGAGACGGGCCGGCTGGTACCGAAACTGGGAAACACTTACTCCGGCTCCTCCCCCATGGGGCTCACCGCGATCCTGGACATTGCCAAACCCGGAGACAAGATCCTGATGGTTTCCTATGGGTCGGGCGCGGGCAGCGACGGATTCATATTCTCGGTGACCGATCTCATCAGGGACGTTCAGGATAAAGCTTTGAAAACGCGGGAAATGCTCGACAACAACAAGGTCTATATCGACTACGGGACCTATGCCAAATACCGCGGCAAGATCCGGAAGGCGGAATAAGGAGAGGCGCGCGATGAGAGACGTAGCAGTTCTTGGAGTCGGCTTGAACCAGAGGTGGGGCGAACTCTGGGAGATGTCCTTGCGCGACGTCTTCGTGGAAGCCGCGCTGAACGCGCTGGATGATGCCGCCGTGGATCATTTTGATTCTATGTTCGTGGGCTGCATGACCGGCGGGTTATTTGTCGGTCAGGAGCACCTGGGATGCCTCATGGCCGATTACCTGGGCATGAATCCAGTTCCGGCCACCCGCGTGGAATCCGCATGTTCATCAGGAGGCGCCGCCTTCCGCTTGGGATTCATCGAGGTGGCATCCGGAATGAGCGACCTGGTTCTCGTGGGCGGCGTCGAAAAGATGACCGATGTGAGCGGAGATGAAGCCACCTATGCTTTGTCGGCAGCTGCGGACATGGAATATGAGGCTTACCAGGGGATCACATTCCCGGGACTCTATGCCCTGATGGCCCGGGCCCACATGAATCGTTATGGCACCACGCGGGAGCAATTGGCGCACGTAGCTGTGAAAAACCATAAGCATGGCGCGATGAATCCCGTGGCCCAATACCGGAATGAGATCACGGTCAAGGACGTGCTGGAGTCCGTGCTGGTAGCGGATCCCCTGCACATCCTGGATTGTTCGCCGATCACGGACGGAGCGGCAGCGGTCGTGCTTTGCCCGCTGGAAATGGCGCGAAAGATCGCGAAGAAGCCCCTGGTGAAAGTGCTGGCCTCGGCGCAGGCATCGAGCACGATCGCGCTGCACACACGCAAGGATCTGACGGAATTGGAGTCAACGTCCATAGCCGCAGAGAAGGCCTATAAGCTGGCAGGCAAAGGCCCCGGAGATCTGAACGTGGCGGAGGTCCATGACTGCTTTACGATTGCCGAGATCATGGTGCTCGAAGCCTTGGGCCTTGTCGAGCGCGGCAAGGGCGGCCAGGCAGCGGAAAGCGGCATGACGGCCCTTGGCGGCAAGATCCCGGTAAATACGAGCGGAGGACTCAAATCCAAAGGCCATCCCGTGGGCGCCACCGGCGTAGCGCAGATTGTGGAAATCACGCGGCAACTTCGCGGTGAAGCCGGCCCACGCCAGGTGCGCGGGGCCAAGGTGGGTCTGACGCAAAACATGGGAGGCACCGGCGGCAGCAGCGTAGTGCACATCCTTGGAGCCGTTTAGGAATCGAATTTCCGAATGATTGACGAGGAGGTTTGTAGGCCATGGCTAATCCTGCACGATACTGGAGAGAGATTCCTCAGCGCTACCGCCTCGAGGCCGGAAAGTGCAAATCATGCGGCGAGATTTATTTCCCGCCGCGACTGATTTGCGCACATTGCCGGTCGCGCCAATTCGAAACCGTTACGCTCGCGGACGAGGGACAACTCGTGACCTACACCATCATCCGCGTCGGTCCTTCCCAATTCGCGGATCAAATACCCTATGCGGTGGGAATCGTGGAACTGGACGGTGGGGTACGCATTACCGCCCAGATCGTGGATTGCCAGTTCGACAAACTGGCTGCAGGGCAACGGCTCCGAATCGAGTTCCGCAGGCTCCAGAAAGATGGGAGCGCGGGCATCCTGTGCTATGGCTATAAGTGCGTGCCCGCCTGATTATGTTCCGAATCGAAACCAAGATTAATCCACAATCCAAGGAGTTTCAGGAAAACGCCGCGGCCATGAAGGCTCAGGTGGAAGAATTCAAGCGCCGCCTGGAGGAGGTAAAAAAAGGGGGTCCGCCCGCTGCCCTCGAGAAACACAAGGCCCGCGGGAAGCTGAGTGCCCGCGAGCGCCTCGACCTGCTATTTGACCGCAACACGCCCTTTCTGGAATTCAGTTCCCTGGCCGCCTACGGGATGTACAACAACGAAGCCCCGGGGGCCGGTATCATCACAGGCATCGGGATCGTGCATGGCAAAGAAGTGCTGGCAGTGGCCAACGACGCGACGGTCAAAGGCGGCACCTATTTCCCGGAGACCATCAAGAAACACGTCCGGGCGCAGGAGATCGCGCTGGAAAACCGCCTGCCCTGCATTTACCTCGTCGATTCCGGCGGCATCTATCTTCCGCTGCACACCGGCACATTTCCCGACAAGGATCATTTCGGTCGCATTTTTTACAATCAGGCCCGGCTCTCTGCCCTGGGCATCGCGCAGATTTCCGCAGTGATGGGCTCCTGCACTGCCGGCGGAGCCTACGTGCCGGCGATGAGCGATGAGACGGTGATTGTCAAAGACCAGGGCACGATCTTCATTGGCGGTCCCCCTTTGGTCAAGGCAGCAACCGGCGTGGATGTCACCCCTGAGGAACTCGGCGGCGCGGACGTGCATTGCCGTATCTCCGGCGTATCCGACCACTACGCACTCAATGATCCGCATGCCATCGAGATCACGCGCAACATCATCCAGAATCTGCCTGTACCCCAGAAATTTCCTGTGGAGATCGTTGCCCCTGAGGAACCGGCCTATGATCCCCAGGAGCTTTACGGTGTAATCCCCAGGGATCTCCGGAAACCCTTCGATATGCGCGAAGTTATTGCCCGCATCGTCGACGGCAGCTACTTCCATGAGTTCAAGGAACTTTACGGACCCACTCTGGTCTGCGGCTGCGCCCGCATTATGGGCTACCCGGTCGGCATTCTGGCCAACAACGGAGTCCTCTTTTCGGAGAGTTCCCAGAAGGGGGCCCACTTTGTATTGCTGTGCGCGGTGCGCAAGATCCCGCTCCTGTTCCTGCAAAACATCACGGGGTTTATCGTAGGCAGGCAATATGAGCACAAGGGCATTGCCAAGGACGGCGCCAAGATGGTTCATGCGGTCGCCAACGCCCAGGTGCCCCGGTTCACCGTGATCGTCGGCGGCTCTTACGGCGCCGGCAACTACGCGATGTGCGGACGGGGGTATTCGCCGCGCCTGTTGTGGATGTGGCCCAATGCCAAGATAGCGGTCATGGGCGGGGAGCAGGCGGCGTCCGTGCTCTTGCAGGTAAAGCTGGAAAGCCTTAAAGCCAAGGGGCAGTCCATGAGCGAGGAGGAGCAGGAGAGGTTCAAGGCGCCCATCCTGGCCAAGTATGAGGAGGAAGGCAGCGCCTATTTCAGCAGTTCCCGGCTGTGGGACGACGGCATAATGGATCCCGTCGATACCCGCACCGCCGTAGGGCTGGGCATCGCCATGGCTCTTAACGCGCCTATCCCCGACCATCGGTTCGGAGTGTTCCGGATGTAGCGAACTGAGTATCGGGATTTTTGAGGCAGAGATGTTCAAGAAGATCCTGATCGCCAATCGCGGAGAGATTGCGCTGCGGGTCATCCGTGCGTGCCGTGAGATGGGGATCGCAACCGTAGCCGTGTACTCCGCCGTCGACCGAGGTGCGCGTCACGTATTTGCCTCTGACGAAGCGGTTTTCATCGGACCTCCTGCCCCGCTGGAAAGCTACCTGAATATCAACGCTATCGTTGCCGCAGCCAAAAACACGGGCGCCGAGGCTGTCCATCCCGGCTACGGATTCGTGGCTGAGAATCCTCAATTCGCAAAGCGCTGCGAGGAATCCGGCCTGGTGTTCATAGGCCCGGATTCGAAGGCTCTGGCCCTCGTGGGAGACAAAGTGGCTTCCCGCAGGATCGCCGCCGGCATCAAAGCTCCGCTTATTCCCGGCATGATGTCCGCCAGCAATTCGCTGCGCGATTTCGAGGAGGCGATCGCGAATATCGGCTACCCGGTCCTTATCAAGGCTTCCGGCGGCGGCGGTGGCAAAGGCATGCACATCGTGCACTCGCCGAAAGATCTCAGGTCATCCATCGAAACCAGCCGGCGCGAAGCGCGCTCAGCGTTCGGCGACGACTCGGTGTATCTGGAGAAATATATCGAACGGCCGCGCCACGTGGAATTCCAGGTGCTCGCCGACCGGCACGGTGCAATCGTACACCTCTTCGAGCGTGAGTGTTCTATCCAGCGCCGGTATCAGAAAATCGTCGAGGAGACACCTTCGGTCGCGCTGGACGATGATCTGCGTCGGCGCATGGGCGAAACTGCGGTGGCGATCATGCGCGCAACCGGGTACACCAATGCCGGCACCGTGGAGTTCCTGCTCGACCAGAACCGCAACTTCTATTTCCTCGAGGTCAATGCGCGCATCCAGGTGGAGCATCCGATCACCGAAATGGTTCTAGGCGTGGACCTGGTCAAACAGCAAATCCGTATCGCTGCCGGGGAGAGGCTTCCTTTTAAGCAAGCAGACCTGAAACAGCGCGGCCATGCCATTGAGTGCAGAATTTATGCGGAAGATCCTGAGCAGGGTTTTCTTCCGAGTCCAGGCAAAATCCTGTTTGTGAAGGAACCCGAGGGGCCGGAAATCCGCTGTGATTCCGGAATATACTCCGGGATTGAGGTGACCCCGTATTATGACCCGATTCTTGCCAAACTCATCGTCTGGGCCGAAGACAGGGAAACCGCGCGAATGCGAATGATTTCGGCTTTGCACAGTTACGTCATCCTCGGGATACCCACAACCATCGCATTCCTGGCGGATGTTCTTGCATACCCTGAGTTCGCAGCCGGCAAAACCCACACGCATTTCATTGAACAACATTTTTCACGCTGGAAACAAGGCACGGGCGACGACAGCCTTCTCGATATTGCACTGATTGCCGGAGCGCTGACCTCCTCCCAGGCCTCAGGCACCGGCACAAACGCGCAGATGCTGAAGAAACCAACTCCCTGGCAGATCACAGGAAAATGGGCCATTGGCGGGCAATAACATGGACTACGAGTTTCTTGTAAACGGACGCTCCCACAAGATCTCTCTAGACCGCCAGGAAGGCAAAGTTGTCTTTACGCGCAATGGCCGCAGCATGGAATTGGATGTTCATCAGGCTGACTCAGGGACAATCTCGCTGCTGGCCGATGGAAAATCCTATGTGGCGCACATCGCCAGACTCGGGGAGCGAATCTTCGTATCCGTCGGCGCAAGCCAATTCTGCCTGATGGAGCCGAAACAGGGGAGCTCGTCGGCTCAGTTTAAGGATAGCTCCTTGGAAAGGGCCGAAGGAACAATCAAAGCGCCCATGCCCGGAATGGTGATCAAGGTGAGTGTCACCGAAGGGAGCGAGGTGAGCCCCGGCGATGGGCTGGTCGTAGTCGAAGCCATGAAAATGGAGCACGAAATGCGCGCTGCCTTCCAGGCGATTGTCGAAAAGGTTCACGTCCAAGCCGGACAGCAGGTAGACGCGTTTCAGCCCCTGGTGGAACTGAGAGCGAAAGAGCCTGCTCTCTGAGAGAAAGTTTGCACTATCCTTCAATGCGATCTTCATGAACGAAGGAGCCTGCGATGGTTACCAATTTCGACTTGACTGAAGAACAGTCGCTGATTCAAAAAACCCTAAGGGACTTTGCTTTAGAGAAGATTGAGCCCATCGCAGCCGAGTATGATGAGCTGCAAAAGTTTCCCACACAGACAATTCAGGAACTCGCTCGACTCGGGATCCTAGGAATTACGATTCCTGAGGAGTACGGCGGCTCGGGCGGCGATGAATTGAGTTACATCCTTGCCGTTGAGGAACTCGCGCGTGTGGACGGCTCCCATGGATTGACATTGGCAGCGCATGTTTCACTGGGCGCCTACCCGATCCTGACCCACGGCACCGAGGAACAAAAGAAAAAGTATCTGCCTCCCCTGTGCGATGGCACAGCACTCGGCGCATTCGGTCTCACCGAGCCGAACGCGGGATCTGACGCGGGAGGCACACAAACAAGAGCCGTGCTGGATGGTGATCATTGGGTCATCAACGGACGCAAGCAATTCATCACCAATGGCACCTACAGCCATTCACCCCTCATAACCGCCAGAACCGACAAGGAAATCAAGGGCCCTCACGGAATCAGCGCCTTCATTGTGCCCAGCCAGGCTCCCGGATTCATCCTAGGCAAAAAGGAGAACAAGCTCGGCTGCCGGGCTTCCGATACTCGAGAATTGGTTTTCGAGGACTGCAGAATTCCCAAGGAAAACCTGCTCGGGACGTTAGGACATGGTTTCAACATATTCATGGACACTCTCGACGGCGGCCGCATCAGCATCGCAGCGCTGGCATTGGGAATTGCCCAGGGAGCCTTGGACAAGACGATTCCGTACGCGAAGGAGCGCCGCCAGTTCGACCAGCCGATCGGGTCGTTTCAGTCTGTTTCCAACATGATCGCCGATATGGCGGCAGGAATTGAGGCGGCGCGGCATCTCACCTATCACGCGGCCCGGCTCAAAGACGCCGGCAGGTCCTTTGGCTACGAATCCTCGATCGCCAAGCTGTTTGCCAGTGAAGTGGCCACAGCCGCCACCACCAATGCGATCCAGATATTCGGCGGTTACGGTTACCTGAAGGATTACCCCGTGGAGCGCTATTTTCGCGATGCCAAGTTAACCGAAATCGGCGAAGGCACAAGCCAGATCCAGCGCCTGATCATCGCGCGCCAACTCTTAGGCAGACTCAAATAGCTCAACTTGCCGAATCGAATAACGCGTGGCAAAGAAGGTGTTTGCCATGCGCCATCAGATTTTTATTCGTCTTTCCAAATTGGATTTCGCTTTTCTATGAACGCGCGTATCCCCTCTTGGCTATCTGAGGTCGACATCACCTGGGCCAGCGCTGACTCCAAATACTCGAGATCTTCCAGCAGTCTCTGGTCCTCGATGTGCCCGATAGCCATCTTGCCCAGTCCGAGGATGCTGCTGCTCTTCTCCGCCAATTTGCGCACAAACTCTCCCGCCTTTGCATCAAACTGTGCGCGCGGGTAAATATGGTTGACGATCCCGAGATTCCGCGCGGCTTCAGCAGGCACCCGCTCTCCGAGGAACAGCATCTCGGTCGCCTTCTTCCTCCCCAGGTGACGATAAAGAAGGGCCAACACCATCATGGGGAACATGCCGACATGGATCTCGGGTGTAGAAAAGTGAATGTCGTCGCAGGCAAGCGCGAGGTCGCAAGCTAAAAGGATGCCCATGCCTCCAGCCAGAACATGCCCTCGGGCCAACGCCACCGTGGGCTTTGGACAGCGCAGGATGGCCAGCAGCAGTTCGCGGTAGTCCCTGCGGTTGAACCCTTCGCCGCCCTTATCTCCGGAAAGCGCAGATGTGAGATCGGCGCCCGCACAAAACACCTTTTCTCCGGCGCCTGTGAGCGCGACCACTCGAACCGCGCGATTCCCGCCGGCCTGACGGACGGCCTCGGCTAGCCCTTTGATCACAGCCTGGTTTAGAGCATTCCTCTGATCTGGTCTTTCGATCGTAAGGGTGAGAACTCCGGAATCGAGCGCAGAACTTACCTGATCCTCCATGGTTTAGCCCCCTCTCCTGACGATGATTGCCCATCAGGATGGTCAATTAGCAAAGGCCCTTGGCGTGACGCGGCCCTTTCCTGATGCCTATCCGTCATGTTATTGGGCGCAGGACGGATTTGCCAAGCACTTTATGCGGCCGGCCTCCCATTCAGGGAGCAAATTGGATTGTGTTGCGGGTCCGGGCGGCGCTGTGTGACAATGGCGGCTTTCCAAGTGGGATCCTATTCAGCTAGGAGCCCGTCCGAGAATTAGGAGGGGTCGCGTTCCGAGCGCCGCGGGCGCAGATGCAAGGCGGCGCGACGCAGGCGATGTCGCTGTACATCGTCGAGGAGCGCCAACGCCGCAGATGCCCCCGCGCCGCCGGAACCCGAAGGGCGCATGGGGATTGCGGGGCGATCTCCGCGTTGCTCGTCGTCAACGATGTTCACCGACATCGTCTCCTCCTCGCGCCTTGAGCTCGCCCCGCAAGCCCCATGCGCGCGACCCCTCCTAATTCTCGGACGGGCTCCTAGAGGAAAAACAAAGGAGCGAATCGCGCCGGCGACAGGATTTATGAATGCCGGGCAGACTGGCGACAGTCTGTGATGAATGCGCATTTTCCCTTGGCCGCATGCGCCGGGGTGAGGGTAAATTTTATGAGGAAGCTTTCGCGACGCCAGTTTTTCCGGGCTTCGACGGCTCTTGCAGCCGGAAGTGCAATTCCGGTGGACAAGGGATACGTGGCCCGGCAATCGACGGCCAAGCCGGCAATTCAACGCTACAAGCCACTCGGCAAGACAGGCTGGAAGGTGGGAGACATTTCCGCGGGATCGGGTCAGACCGATCCGGGGATTGTGAACTACCTTTTCGAGTGCGGCATGAACCTGATCGACACGGGCGCACAGTATGCGGGCCACGAGGAAATCATCGGCAAAGTTCTGCCCAAGTGGCGCGAAAAGGTCTTCGTCGTGGACAAATGGGACCCGCCGCTGGTCACGGCGACCGTCACCAAGAGCGCGCTGCTGCAGGCGCTTGACGTTTCGCTCAAAAAGCTGAACACCAGTTACATCGATTGCATGATGATTCACTCCATCGGCCATCCCAGATACGGGGGGATTGAGCGCATCCAGAATCCCGCTATTTACGAGGCCTGGGATGAAGCCAAACAACTCGGCAAAATTCGTTTTACGGGCGCGTCCAGCCACAGTGTCAACCTGATCAAGGAAATGGAATGGGGCATCGACAACCAAAGGTTTGACGTAATCCTGATCGGGGCGAACTTTTTGACTCACGGGGTTGAGCCGCTGCTGAAAAAGGCTCGCGCACGAGGCGTCGCGACTATCGCGATGAAGACTATGACGATTTACAAGTCGGACCTGAACATCCGGGCGCTGCAGAACAAAAACACCAACGCACGCCAGGCGGTTCTCAAGTGGATCTTGGCCTCCGACTTGTTCGATACCATGGTAGTCAGAATGCCCAACTTCGACCAGGCTGACGAATACCTCGCCGTGTCCGGCATAACAAAGTTAACGCCTGAGGACCACGAGCATCTGGAAACACTTGAAGCCGCGATCAGCACGAGCTACTGCCGGCCGGGCTGTGATGGCTGCTACGGGTCCTGTCCCCGCGATGTCCCGATCTGGGATATCTTGCGCTACAAGATGTATTTCGAAAACTATGGCGACCAAAAGTATGCGATGGCCAAGTATCAGCGAATCCCTGTCTCCCAGACTGCAGCTACCTGTGCCGGTTGCGGTGCGCCCTGCGTCGCCGCCTGCAGATACCATCTTCCAGTGCAAAATCGTCTGCGGGAAGCGCACAACCAGCTTACATTTACCGGATCCGTATCCGAGGAGGCATGATGAGAGTCAAAACCATCGCCCTGCTGCTGCCCGGATTACTGTTGTGGCTAACATTTCTGTGCGGCTTCCAGACCATCTCACCCAAAAGCATCCTCGACCGTTCCGTGCTGGCCCATGGCGGAGATAAGCTCGCCAACTGGAAAAGTATGACCATCAAGGGGACCATCGACATGATGGACGGCATCGCCTTCCGGGCGGCATATCTCGTCTTTGCAGAGCCGGGGAAGCTCCGCATCGAAAGGGACATGACGGTCACTCAGGGCGGGCGCTACTTCTATGAGGACTTCCTGAACAATGATGTGGCATGGAGCCGGAGGAACCTGGTCGTCGAGCGCGGCAATGCAGAAGAAATGAAGAAAAAACTGAACCAGTTCCACGGCATCAGCCACTATGCGGTTCAGGCCGAATCTCTGGTGCGAAAGGATGATGCCGTCGTGGAATGGCGGGAGAAAGCCGATCTGCAATCGAACGAATACAAAGTTGTCGCCACGAAACCGGCCTACGTGATCACGGCAACGGTCGGTAAAGAAACCACCGACCTTTATATCGATCAATCGACCTTTCTTTTCCTGCAGGAAACGACAGGGCGAACCAAAAGGATTTTCTGGGATTTTAAAAAATTCGGCGATGTTACCGTGCCCACGAAGATCCTGGAGGTCACTGCAGGGCCGCGGGGCGAGCAGATCACGCCTTACACTTATGAGATCGTAAAGTTCAATGTCCCGATCGAGGACTGGCTGTTTACGGAAGACATGCCAAAACAGATCAGTCCGATCAAGCGTTAGCAGCCCGTCTCTAAAAATCTGAACCGTATTAGATAATGTAAGGAGCACGACCAGGTCGAACGGATTAAGCTGGGCCAGTTCGCGTATTCCGGCTATGCGAATTCCCAGGATCAGGAAGAAAAAACCAATCGTCGGTCGAAGTATCTTTTCAAGCAGGGGAAGGCCAAGGTCGACATGCTGTGCCAGATGTACATCATGAATTGCCACCCTGGATTCAAAACTACGAATGTATAACACAGACCGGACGGCGCCGGTGAGGGGCTGCAGCCATATTTCGCTTGTTCCTCGCGCCCGCTTGCGTTAAAAACACGTGTTGTCGACATAGACTCGAAATCAATCCTTTCAACAACCCCGCTGAGAAGGAGGGGAAATGTCGCTTTATCTTTACATAATCCTGGCCTATCTCCTGGGCCTCACGGTTCTGAATTTCATTCGCAGCAGACGGATCAAGAGCCAGGAACAGTTCATGGTCGCCGACCGTAGTCTTAAGTGGCAGGTCATGGTATTCACCCTCATCTGCACCTGGATCGGCTCAGGCACGTTTATTAGCGGCGCTGAATTCGCTTCCAAGGCCGGTATTTCGGCTATTTGGCTGGCAGCCGGAGCGTGGGTGGGCATAATCATTATCTATTTCCTGGCCGCCAAGATCCGGACGTTCGGACAGTACACGGTCGGCGATATGCTCGAAGTCCGTTATGGCCCGGCAGCCCGGGTGGTTGGCGCCATCGCGTTGATCATGTCCTTTATCGCAATCGTGTCGTACCAGTTTCTTGCCGGCGGATTTATCCTGAACGTAATTACTGACGGCAAGATTTCAGAGTCAACGGGCACGATCATCGCAGCCACCTTCGTGATCCTGTTTACTGCGCTCGGCGGCATGGTAGCCATCGCCTACACGGATCTGCCGAACGGCATCGTGATTGTCTTAGCCTGCCTGCTCGCGGTTCCATATGTATTTTTCTCTGCGGGCGGCGTTTCCGGCGCTCAGGCCGCTTTCGATGCGGCGCATAAGACAGGTTATTTTGACATCGTCAACAGCCAGTTCGGGGCCCACCCGTGGCTCAAGGCGCTGGGCTACTTCCTCTCGACCCTGTTCCTGCTCATGGGCGTCCAGAGCATGTACCAGAAGTTTTACAGCGCCAAAACCCCGGGAGACGCCAAGAAAGCCGTGGCCTGGTGGACGATCGGAACGATCTTCGTTGAGACGGTGGTTGTGATCATCGCTGTCTTCGCTTACAGCAAATTCATCGACCGGATCGACCTGACGATCCCGAAGGCCGGAGGCAAGGTGGTCCTCATGGCCGCTCGTGAACTGGTGCCCTTCCCCGTGGGAGTTCTGCTTCTCGGCGCCGCTTGCGCGGTAGTGCTGTCGACGGGCATGAATTATCTGCTCTCCCCATCGACCACCCTTATGCGCGATATCTATCAGCGCTTCATCAAGAAGGGAGCCGATGAAAAAGGCCTCGTCGCCATGCAGAAAGTGCTGGTGGTCGTTATCGGTGTGCTGGCGTATCTGCTCGCAACCCAGGTTAAAAGCATTCTGGAAATGAGCCTCTTTGCCTATACGATCTATGGTGTCGCGATCACACCTGCGCTGATCGCAGCTCTGACATGGAAGCGTGTTACCAAGGCGGGCGGTTTGGCATCCATTATTTCGGGGACGGTCGTTTGCGTGTTCTTCTTCGTCATGTCGAAGGTGTTGCCTCCTGAAATGGTTCCGGAAGGGGATCCTTGGGGCATTCCTTTGATTTATCCGGCGCTGATCGTGTCTCTGCTATCCTTGGTGTTGGTCAGTCTGATGACCCCTAAACCCACCGAAGCGGAAGTTGAGAAGTTCTTCCCAAAGGCAAAGATGGCGGCCCAGAAGTAGTCCGTAGAATGAAAGCTGGGGTCAGGTCTGGAAAATTCAATTTCGTCAATGAGGCTCTGCAGCCAGGAAGCTTTATGGCACAAGATTGAATTTTCCAGACCTGACCCCGGCTTCTCGACGTTATCTGAGCCGCGCAGAAATAAGTAAGTTTCCCAGGTCAGATCCCGGATTCGACTGTGCATGGATGCTCAAGACCTGCACGATATTTATGAAGACAATGCCCAGCGCAATCACAAGCAGAGTCAACGCGACGACAATCACCCAGTACTGGATCCGGTAGTTTTTCAACAAAACCGGAAACCGGGGTCAGGTCTGGAAAATTTACTTTTGTCCCTGAAAGATCGCTGGTATTCGAACCTCGCGGACAAAAGTAAATTTTCCAGACCTGACTTCGGCCAGTCCTCCAGTATGCGTATTTTGCCTACACCATTTACGGCGTGGCCATTACCCCCGCGCTGTTCGCTGCGCTGACGTGGAAGCGGGCGACGCGTCAGGTTGGATTGGCATCCATCGTCGGCAGCACGCTGGCAGTGATCTTCTTCGAGCTGATCCTGCCCCGCATTGCACCTTCCATAATCGAGTCGGCGCAAGGCGCAGCGGGGGTCCAGGTGTTCGGCGGCGATCCGTGGGGCATACCCAGCATTTATCCGGCCGCGATCATTTCCATCGGCGCGCTGATTCTGGTAAGCCTGATGACGCCGCCGCCAAAACCCGAGGAACTGGAAAAGCTGTTCCCTAAATGAGCGGAGAGCTTCACTCTACCATCTTTCGCAGTACGCGGCGCCATTAAGGCCGACTGCTGTAGTTCCACGATCGAAAGCTAAAACTGTCTTGCTGCCCTGAATGGGAGAGTGAGACTTGTGTCCGCGCCAAGAAGGTCATTTCTTCAGGCTGGGTAATCTGGAGTCAGATTTGAAAAACTTGCCTATGCCCATGCACTTTCGCTGGTCTTCGATCCTTGAGGACAAAAACAAGTCTTCCATACTTAATCCCAGGTTCTCGAAACTTCAACCCCGCATGGCATACATGAAAACAATGCCCAGCGCGATGACAATCACCCAGTACAGAAACCGGAAACCCGGAAACCGGGGTCAGGTCTGGAAAATTTACTTTTGTCCCTGAAAGATCGCTGGTATTCGAACCTCGCGGACAAAAGTAAATTTTCCAGACCTGACCCCGGCCATTCGGCTTGGTTTCTTTCTCGAGGAGTGCGACCCCCTGGGCGAAGGTGAGGTCCTTGGGCACGCGCTGGAAATCGCTGAATACCTCGTTGGATTTGATCACCAGGTTCTTAAACAGCAGGATCTTGCCTGTGAAATCGAGGCTCATGCGCGTGATTTCCCATGAGGAGTCGCCCACATCCCCCTGCTCGACCTGGAAATGCCCCCCGCGATCGAGATGGCCGAGAATTCCCCAGCCAAAACTGACATCCTTGTACAAGATGCCGTCAATCTTCGCGATCCGGTTGCGATTCGCGTCGATCAGAACATAGCCCCGCATCCCGGTAAGCACCTGCTCGATGCCTGTAGGTGGGTCGTGCTTGGGATTGGGACGGAACCTTAGTCGGACCAACTCGTCGCCTGGCTTGCCGATCCCAGGCTGCCCGATTTCGGCCCCATCGTATTCATAGAGGAACGCGTTCGGCATCACCCGCATGATTCGGTTCACCCGCTCGGCATCCTCTTTCTGCTGGCGCTGCTTCTTTTTAAGTTCCTCCGGATTGTTAGCCAGGTTGCGCAGGCGAGACTCTTCCGCCCGGCGCCGGTCGGCGTTGAGCGGCTGATCGTTGACGGCAACGAGAATAGCCGCGAGAGCATCCCGTGTTTGCACGAATAGCTTGGTCTGCGACTCACGCGGCGTCTGTTTCCGGGACCGAAACATGAAATTAGTGGAATCGGACGCAGCGCTCACTTCGCTGGCTACAGTGTTCCGGACGAGATCCGCCGGAACAACGGGTGGATTTTGAGCTGCAAAGCACACCACGGGACGGCTCACTAGCATTACAGCCGCCAAAGCTGGCCCCAGGAATCGATTGATCTTTCGTAGATCCACACCCACCCTTCTGTAATCAATATGACAGATTAGATGCAGAAGTTTCGTACTCTCGGAAGACGGGGTCAGGTCTGGAAAATTTACTTTTGTGCCTGAAGGATCGCGGGTCTTTGAAATCGCGGACCAGAGTAAATTTTCCAGACCTGACCCCGTCTTATGACCCCGTCTTTCGTCTTTTTCTGAGCGGCTGCATGTCGGCAAACCCGTGGCGTGCCTCGGTGGTTCGAAGTCGAATGCATGCGTGCGCAACCAATCGACGATCGCCTGGTTTGCCGATTGCCCCTGCACACCGGGCAATGTGGATAGGGAAAGAAGAGCAATGCATGCTGCCGCAAAGGCAATGATCTTTTTCATGAGTGTCTCATTTTCATTTTCGGTGACAGGCCGGCTCCAGAATTCCCTTCACTGCTGGAAGAGATCGCGCGAGGAGAAACATGGAACCGATCTGCGTTTTCCAGAATTGCAGCCGCCTGCTCACTGAGGTTTCGATCGTTATCAAAGCAGACTTTCCCCAAAGCAACATTCCTTGTCATCATCAGGATTCAACAATATGAATATGCCGCTCAATTGAGCATGGGGACGCCGCACTCGTCAACATCATTTTCGGTTAACGCACATGGCAAATGCGTCGACCGCCAAGATTTCGTTGACAGGTACGGAGTGTCACCGAGATTTAGAAATCGTTGGAACAAGCGATACGAGCGTAGTCAGGAAGCGACTGAGGAATCTTGAGACCCATCCCTATTCCCATGGGGCGGCCTGCTGGCAGATGACTCAAGAAGCCGTCCGTTCTTTCACGGATTTTCGAGGTTATGGCGCCTGTCCTGAACGGCACTTGGTTGAGCTTCGCCAACAAGAACAGGCAGGAAAATGACCCTGAAAGGATCAAACAGTGAAAGCCCAGGGCGCAAGCCCCGGTGAAATGGCGCAGCCCTAATGAAGCCCTGTAGCAGCAGCACAGGCTGGTCCGCCGTTACAGGGCTGCTTCATTTTTCGTTTCCGTATTCCCAGCGCTTGCGCCCTGGCCTGGCGCTATGGAATCCCACCGAGGTTCCTTAACTAGTTTCTGTCGCGAAATTCGCTCCGCCCTTTTGGCAAGCCCCGGAGGGGCGGAAAGAGAATAGCCCCGGGCGCAAGCCCGGGGTTGGATCGGAAAGCAGCGCGGAGCCCTGGAGGGGCGACAGAAAAATATTGCGAACAAAGGCCTCTCGCCCCTGCCAGGGCTCCACCAATGCAATATCCTATCCGGGGGCTTGCGCCCCCGGATACTATCTTTTGGCCCCTCCGGGGCTTGCCGCGAGGGCTCGAACGGCATTTCGCGACAGAAACTAACTAAGTGCCATTCGCGCCGGTCCCCGAAATTTCTACTTCTTCTTCGCCTTCTCGGGCGCGGGGGCTGGGAGTTTCTTGATCTCCACGACACCGGACTTTTCGAGGTTTTGGATCACGGTCGCCACGGCTTCCAGGGTCACATCGGGCGCATCGGGCGACAGGGCATAGGCGAACTTCAGCTCGCTGTTGCCGATGACCAGGTTGCCGCACTCGGCGCGCACCAGGTTGTAGATGTCAAGGATGCTGCGCGTGCCATCGATGGCGATGTTGACCTCGCTCGACGACAGCCCGGGCAGCCCCGGCACGCCACCACGACCTCCGCTCCCGCTGCGGCCTCCCGCCGGCTGTGTTGGCTGATCCGCAGCCTCTCCGGCTGCCGCGCCCGCACCCGCCCCCTGACCGCGGCCGCCGCCGGCACCCCGCCCCCGGCCACTGCCCTGGTTGCGCCGCTGGGCCTCTTCCGAGTAGATCTTGAACAGCCGCCGCGGCACCATCCACGAATACTCTTTTTCCTTATCCGTGAGCGTGATCGGGGCCGGTGTCGCACCAAGCGCGGCACAGCGATCCTTGTACGCCGCCTCCAGGATCTTCGAGTTCGCATCGCGCGCGGATTCCAGCGTGGCAACGAGCGGTTTAAGACTGGCTGCCAGGCCGGCGTCCTTTGACAATGTGAGCACGGATTCCACACCGCCCTTCGCGCGGTTGAAAGCGCCGACCACTTTGGTCTGGGCGGCCTTGTACTGGTCATAGAGCTTGGCGGGATCGTTGCCAAACAGCCGGGTCGACTGGCGGGTCACTTCCGCGATCCACTTCTGCCCGTTCGTCGCTGCTTCCCACGCAAGCGTTTGCGCCTCCGGAGTATCGGCGGTCGCCAGATAGTAAAAGGCCGCCGCTGCCATGAAGCTGGTACGTTTTAATTCGGTCGGATCGACATAAATGATGCGATCGTGGCTGCTGTGGTAAAAGTTGTCAGGCCAGTGGTTGAATTGCATGGCCGGAATACCGCCGTTGTTGAAGACCGAGTGATCGCTCCCTGACGTGATCGCGGCGACCGGGCACATGCGGTAGTTGAACTGGCCATTATCCCCCTGCTGGGTTCGGATTTCCGTTTGATCAACGAACTGCAACAGGCTTGCCATCAAATCGTTCAGGTAGCTCGGCAGCGAATCCGGCGTCATCTTCATCCGGAGGTAGCCGTCGGTCAGCTTCAGATTGGCGCCGGTCATGTCGAAGTTTAGCGCCGCGAGCAATTTGTCCTGCAATTCGGGATGCTTGTTCATGTAGGCGGTCGATCCTGAAATCTCCGGCCCCCAGATGAACCGGATGGTCCGCAGCGGACGGGGCAGGTCACCGTTCCTGATCAGACGCGCGAGCGTGCGGCCCACTTCGAGGATCGTCGCGACGCCGGTGCAGTTGTCGTTGGCACCGGGAGTGGCGATGGTCTCGTACGCATGGGCGACGGTGATCAACTCGCCGGCGTTCGGATCAGTCCCGGGGATCGATGCCGAAATGACGTTCATCCGGCTTGGGTATGTCTTGGTTTTTACGTGCGCTTTCATCACGACCTTCTGCCCGCGGTCCAGATAATCACGCAATTCGTAGAATTGACGAAGCGTCAGGACAAATCCAAAACCGCCAGTCTCCGGGCGCGCCGAGACGCTCGACCAGCCCAGTTGATCCAGCGTGTAGCCGGCCGAATTCGCACTCACGCCCGCGCTGCCCGTGCCGAGGGCGCCGACGGCGCCGCGCTGCAGGCCGCTCGTGAAGGCCTGGCCGACGCTGCCGCTCCCCATGACAATCTTCCCTTTGACGTCCTTGCCCGCGTAGTCGGCCTCGCGTCCCTGGCCGACGTATACGAGTTCGGTTTCCACATCCGCGTTCATGCTCCCCTGCGCCAGTGCGGTGGGAACCATGTTCAGGCTGGCGATCTTCTTCTTCGTGGGTTGAATGAGCCAAAGGTCCGCTTCTTCCGCGTCCCACTGGTCGCGAGTCGGAAAGAAATCGATCTGCACATCCGACAGGCCGCACTGCTTGGCCATTTTCTCGATGTAGGTCGATTCGAAGTAGGCGTTGGTGTACTCCTCCGCCTGCCGGTCGCGGTTGACGGCCAGGATCTGCACGTGCTGATATGCCTCTTCGCCGGACGTCTCGTTGAGGACCGCATCACGAATGGCCGCGGGCACCAGGCAACGATCGACCGGGCCGTGGGCCACGACCCCGACGCTGCAGAGCGCCGCGGTCAGGACAAGGATCAGACACGCCGCCAGCCGTCGAGTGAGAAAAGCGCTGATGAATCTCATGGGTGTTCCTTCCGGTTGCAGGTGTTCCGCCTTCCGCCGGGAAAGGAAGGAACACACTCGAATAATGGGCAATAGCCTCTGGGTTGCCGGGGGTGAAGATAGCATGAGTTGGCAGAGAGCGTATGCGGAATTGTCGAAATCGTAATAAACCAGAATGTCGCCGTCGTCGGTTCCCCCTAACTTTCCTTTCTTACGTCCACCCCCCCCGTTGCCGATATGTGCTTGCGGCGGCAGCTTCGCCATAAGTCTGCGCATTAGCCGCAAACTCATGACCCATTAAAGGATCTGCTTACTGATTGGTTGTTTGTCCGTTTTTGAGATGGAGCTATGTCTAACCTGACCGAAACCGCTGCTTCACAGACTCTTGAGGGTCAGGCCGAGGTCGTGCCGGCAACACCTGCAGCAACAGCCGCACCCAAGCGCTCGGCCGGCGAGATGATCGCGTCACTTCTGGTGAGGACGGGGCATATCAAGGCGGACCAGCTGCGCTACGCTCAGCGCATCCGCAGCAAGCTACAGACTCCAAAGACCCTGATCGGAGTTCTTCAGGAGCTTCATTTCGTAAAACCGGAGGAAGTCCGCGAAACGTTGCGTTCGAACATTCTGGAAATTCCACTGGGCGCCCTCCTGGTGGAGCTTGGCTATCTTCGTGAATCCGATCTCGAGATGGCGTTGTCTCTTCAGAAGGAAAAGCCGAGCACCAGGCTGGGCCGGATCCTCATGGAAAACCACTTCCTCTCTGAGGAAGACCTGATTGAGGCGCTTTCCTTCCAGCTGGGCTTTGAGAACATGGAGCCGATGCTGTCTCCTCCCGACACGGACGCGCTTAGATTGGCGCCAATCGCCTGGTTTCGAAGCCGCGACTGCGTGCCTCTGGGTAGGCGCAATGGCGCCACGCTGATTGCGTTCGCCGACCCGCTGGACCGAATGCAGGTGGAGGCCGCGCGCAAGAGCTTCGGCGAAAACATAGTGGTGGGCATTGCCCATTTCGAGGAGATCCAGCAGGCGTTGAATCGTTTGGAGGCCGCCAAGGCGGGCCGGTCTATCGTACAGAACACGGAAAACCTCGTAGTCCAAACGGTAAACGAAATGCTCATCGATGCCATCCGGACCGATTCCTCCGATATACACATCGAGCCGATGAAAGATCGTCTGCGGATCCGCTTCCGGAAAGACGGCGTCCTGGTCATCAACAGGGAATTGCCCCTTGACGTCGCGCCGCCCTTGATCAGCCGGATCAAGGTCATGTCCAGTACCGACATCGCAGAAAAGCGTCGCCACCAGGACGGCCGTATCGCCTTCGAATATGAGGGCTCGCCTCTTGACATCCGGGTATCCACCTACGCCACGATTTTCGGCGAAAAGATTGTGATGAGGTTGCTCAACAACCGCAAACAGCTGCGCGAGATCAGAGATCTCGGAATGGCTCCCGAGGTTGTGCGCAGATATCTCGAGGACGCCCTGGACGCACCCAGCGGCGTCGTGATCATCACGGGGCCCACAGGGTCCGGCAAAACGACCACCCTGTATGCCTCGGTGCACTATCTCAACAACCCGCAGACCAGCATCATCACCGCCGAAGATCCGGTTGAGTATGTAATCGAAGGAGTCGGGCAGTGCTCGATCAACACGAAGATCAACGTCACCTTCGAAGATACGCTCAAACACATGATGCGTCAGGATCCGGATGTTTTAGTGATTGGAGAGATCCGGGACCTGTTCTCCGCGGAGACTGCGATCCAGGCGGCGCTGACCGGTCATAAGGTTCTGACCACATTCCACACGGAAGACAGCATCGGCGGCTTGCTCCGTCTGCTCAACATGAACATCGAAGCCTTCCTGATCTCATCCACCGTTGTCAGCGTAGTCGCTCAGCGGCTCCTCCGACGGCTGTGTCCTCACTGCGCCGAAGGCCATCCTCTTACATCCCAGCAGCTTCGCCAGCTGGGTTATGAAGCACGCGACGCCGCTTCGCTGATCTTCAAGCAGGGACGAGGCTGCTCGCGCTGCCATCACAGCGGTTACGCCGGACGCATCCCGGTCTTCGAACTCCTGGTGCTGAATGAAATTATAAAAGATGCGATCATCGCCAGAAAAACTTCCTATGAGATCAGGCGTCTCAGCATCGATTCCACGGGACTTGTGACATTGTTGGAAGATGCGATTTTCAAAGCCACCAGGGGATTGACCACCTGCGAAGAGATCATCAGGCATGTGCCCAGGCTCTCCAAACCAAGACACATCGGCGTGTTGCGCAAACTATTGGGGGAATCGTGATATCTGAAAGTGGATCCATACTCGCTCGCATCAATAAAATGATTGAGTCCGACAAGCTCACCCTGCCGGTCTTTGACCGGGTTGCTCTGCGCATGCGTGAGCTGGCCGCCGACAAGAATTGCGATATTGTCGAGGTTGAGCGACTCATTACTTCAGACCAGGCCCTTTCGGCCGAGGTGCTGCGGGCAGCCAATTCTCCCTTCTATTGCGGGCTATCCGCAATCCGCACGATTCAAACCGCAGTTGTACGGCTGGGCATAAATCAGGTAACGCGCCTCGTGTGTCTTGCCTCCCAATACTCCCAGTACAAGGCGCGCGATCCGCAGCTGTCGGCGATGCTCAAGGAACTCTGGCGCCATTCGAGCACAACGGCGATGGCAGCACAATGGCTGGCCAAGCGACTCCGATTAGAGGAAATCGAGGAGGAGTGCTTCATGGGCGGACTGCTGCACGACATCGGCCAGCTGCTGATCCTGCGGGCAGTCGACGAGATCAACAACCTCGAGGGACGCCTTGTCGTATCCACTCCGTTAATACGAGAGGTGCTCGATGCGGCCCACGCGGAAATGGGGCATAACCTCCTCCATCGCTGGAACATTCCCAAGGTCTACTGCCAGATCGCACTCTTGCATCACAACGAGGAGTTCGATGTGACGGATCTGATTCTGGTCCTTGTCCGGTTGGCGAACGAGGCTTCGCGGAAACTCGGAGCGGGCCTGGATCCTGATCCTTCCATTGTCCTCACTTCGACACCCGAGGCTCACATCCTCAAGATCTCCGATGTGCTCATCGCAGAACTCGAGATCATGCTTGAAGACCACATCGGACAGGCCGCCTGATCTCCAAAGCCAATCCCAGATTCAGGCAAAAACGGCAGTAGAAGTTCGTGCTATTTACCCGCAAATCCCCATGTGGTGAGAGAGGATTTGTTCAAGCACGCCCGAAGAGCAAACCACGAAATACACGAGAGTGATCTCGTGTGTTTCGTGTATTTCGTGGTTCCGATCCTGTTCAAATCGCAGCGGGGCAGATCCAGATTCTTGACTTTATCTCGGCCATGTAATAAACGTTGCATGCTCGGGAAGAAGATCAGCGCCACTCCGCTGCTCCCGTATCGGTTGAGCACAATTTCAAAACCCGTGAAAGAGGAGCCCTTTCTATGGCAGCAGACAGTCCGGATAAAAACAGAAGAAAATTCCTGTCTCAGACTTCAATCGCTCTAGCCTCGGCTGGCGTCATGGGCTTGCCGTATCGCTGGATGCCCGGGCAGCAAACGCCTGCCGCCCCGGTGAAAGGCAAAACGATCATCCAGCGTACCCTGGGCAAAACGGGCATGAAGGTACCCATCGTCAGCATGGGAGTAATGAACGCCAATAATCCTGAGATCGTAAAGCAGGCGTATGAGGCGGGCGTGCGCCTCTTCGATACAGCGCTGGGTTATCAGCAGGGCAGAAATGAGAAGATGGTTGGCGACGTTATCACTCAGTTAGGGGTGCGCGAAAAGGTCTTTATCCAAACCAAAATCCCCTTCCCTCGTGTTGCCGCCGGTGCCATGAAAGAAAAATTTCTCGCCGATTTCGCGGGGTGCCTGGAGCGACTTCAGACCAAATATGTCGATGTCCTGATGATCCATCAGCCCACGGTGGAGCAGATAAACAATCCGGAGGTCGTCGCGGCCCTCAAGGAAGCAAAGCAGCAGAAAACGGCTCGGTTTATCGGCGTCTCGCAGCACCAGGGCCAGGCAGGAATTCTGAACAGCGCCGCAGAGACAGGAATCTATGATGTGATCCTGGTCGGCTTTAATTTCACGAACGCCGGCGACGCAGATTTTCTGGCAGCGATCAAAAACGCTGCGGCGAAAGGTGTCGGAATTCTCGCGATGAAGACACAGACCGGCGGGCGCGCCAAGAATCTGGGCCCGCTCAATCAGACCGCCATGCTCAAATGGGTGCTGCAGCACCCGGAGATCGCCACTGCCATTCCGGGTTATACGAATTTCGACCAGCTGAATGAGAGTTTCGCGGTCGCCTTGGGACTGGATTTCACCGGCGAAGAGAAGTCATGGCTTACGGACAAAAATGTCAAACTCGCGCTGGACTTCTGCAAGCAGTGCGGGTCATGCCTGACGACCTGTCCCAAAGGCGTGGACGTTCCGACGCTCATGCGCACGCACATGTATGCTGCGTGCTATGCCAACTTCGAGCAGGCCCGGGCCACGCTGGAAGAAATCCCCGAGCACGCCGGTTTGAGGAACTGCTCGGATTGTTCCCACTGCTCCGCCCGTTGCGCGAACAACGTCCGCATCGGCGAGAGGATTACAGACTTGAAATCGATCTACATTTAAAAAACCCGCAGCAGCAACGAAGAAGAGGAGAACCGAGGAGCTGACCACTAGAACCGCGAGCGTGATTTCGCGTACTTTATCCTACTTGCGTCCAAGTCTTTGCCATGCAAGCAAGAAAAGCAACTGCTCAACGCAGTCTCCCATGCTCCGGGGGGGCACCCAGGTGCATAAAAATGTTGTGCTCTCACCGCGCTTTCCCTGTGCCGCCCTTTCAGGGCTCATGCCAGCTCGATCACCTATTCCCAGGGCTCACGCCCTGGGCTTTGCTGCGCCACCCCTTCGGGGTTTTCGCGGTCGTGAAATGCTTAGCCTTTCGGGATTTTCGCAGTCGTGAAATGCATAGCCCTGAAAGGGCGGGACAGCAGAGCCCAGGGCGCAAGCCCTGGGTTGAGGTCCGGAGATCTCAAGCCCTGAAAGGGCGGCACAGAAATAGACGCGTTGATCGGCACCGTAATTGGTCCTATTTTCGGAATAGAGGGCGCAGAGAAAAGTCATTCGCAAGAAGTTCTCTGCGGTCTCTGTGCCCTCTGCGTTGAAGCTCTTGGTTGCCGCTCTGCCGCGCCGTGTTTTTCGTGGTTTCGATTTTGATCCCGGCTGAGCCACCTTGTACTCCTTCCACCTTACGCCTGGAGCTCCGGTTGGGCTGGCGGCTCTTGCGCCGCTGCGGGAGCGGCTTCGCTGGCCTTTTGCATCGCCGTCTGACAGTTAGGGCAGTAAGTCCATTCCGCGCGCGCCGGGTAGCCGCACTTGGGGCAGAACTCGCTGATTGCGGGCGTTCCGCAGAAAGGACAGTATTTTTCGGAATCTGTGATCCTGCCGCAGTTTTGGCACACTCCTTTCGCCCCTTGTTCCGGGCGCAGAATCAGATACACCGCGAGACCAAACACCAGCGACACCAGAGTAAGGATCGACCAGCGGACCGGCGAGTTGACCCCTCTCCCCTTTGCGTCGAGGTAGACCCACGTTGGCAGCAGGAACCAAAGAAACATCAGCGCAGCCACAAACAGGGCTCTGGAAACTTCCTGGGGATCCCGATACGAACCGTCGTAGTAGTACCTCCTCCCCTCTTCGATGCCTGTCGCTTTCAGATAAAGATTTCCCAGCATTTCTCCCCGTTCGTTCTGAAACGGTGTGGAAAAGACCAATCCTTCCTGATCATAGCCCCCCAATTCTTCCCATTGGGATCGCCGAGACGGAGACGCTTCCCCTGCCAGCTTCTTCTCGTAATAGTCGAATGTAAGGTCCCTGTGATTTTGTACCAACCTGCGCAGGAAGTCCTGGCGATCGGTGAACCGGCCCTCCTGTTCGATGAACTTCTGGTAATTGTCATAGGCCCGGTTCAAGCGGGCAAAAGCCTCGCGGGGGATGCCAAACTGGAACTGGCCGGCGCCGTCCATGGCCCAGAGGTAGAGGCGGGCATGGGGATACTCCTCGAAGTAGCGCGCCTGCACCTGCCCTACAATGTTGGGATCCACGGGGAGCTTCACCACCTTTTTCGCGGTCTCCTGCAGGTAGGTGCGGTATTTACGAATTTGCTCTTCCCGCTTGTTGGCCCATTCGTTCTCACTTCTTGTTTCAGCCTGGCGCTGCAAATACTCCGTGACCCCGAAACTTATTGCCGAAATCACAAATACTGCGAGGCCAATGAGAGCCATCTTCCAAAGTATGCGTTTCTTGTTTGACATCGTACTGCCTCCCAAAATGTTCCCTGGCTTGCCAGGGATTCATTTGACGATTCCTTTGCGCTCGCGCCACTGTTCCCACCAGAAAATAGGGGTCAGGGCCAGAGTCACCAAAGCGCCGGCGCCAAAAAAGATGAGTGCTGCCAGACCGTGCGGCCCGACCTGTGCGGCAACGGACCAGGTCCGGATTGCAGGCCAGATAGGTCCTTTTTCCAGCCATCCGCCGGCCAGAAAAATGAACAGCAGGACCAGAATGATCCCCGCGACATTTCCAAGAATGAGGGGCGCCCAAGCCGGCTCAGCCCAATCGTGGCTGGTGCCGGATCCTTCCATCCGCGCCTTCAGCCGCGACCAGGCGAACGGAGGAGGCGCTTCTGTCGGCTCCTTCTCGAGCAGCACAACAGCTCGGGCGAGCCCTTCAAATGCGGCGCTGCAACTCGGACAAGCCCTAAGGTGCTCCCTGCAGGCATCCCGTTCCTGCCCGGCAAGCTCGTCAAAAACAAGTCCAACCAACTCTTCATCCTCAAGATGCCACATGCTCATTGCTCTCCAGGTGCGAGCCGGCGCCGCAACTCGGCGACAGCGCGATGAAAACGGGTCTTGAGCGTTCCGGCAGGAGCTCCGGTAACCGCTGCGATTTCGCTGAACTTCATCCCTTCCATGCAGCGGAGCGCGACAACTTCGCGCAGACCCGGGGAAAGGTGGGCTAACGCTGACGCGACGAGTGCCTCCATTTCCCTGCGTTCGAAACGACTCTGCGGGTTATCCGTGGCGCCCTGCGTCGCCGGATCCAACTTCTCGGGTAGGGCACCATCCCGGACTTCACGTGAATAACGATTCAGCGCCAATTCGCTCCGTGTGGCATTGAGCGCCACACGATAAAGCCAGGATCGAAAAACACCGCGAGCAGGATCAAACGTGCGGGCCGCCTGCCATACTCTCCAGAAGGTCTCCTGGAGCAGGTCCTCAGCAAGCGCGCGATCGCCGGTACAGCGCAGCACGAAGTTGAAGACTCGAAGCTCGTAGCGCGCGTAGAGGACACGGAAGGCGTCGACATCCCGCGCGCACACCCGCTTCATTAAGGCTTCGTCCGCCAGAGCTTCTATTTCCATGGCTACCCGTTCACATCATCATACCGTCACAGAGCAAAGAAGGTTACAGCATGATGCAAAACGACCACGACTCAACTCTCTGCAGTGGTTTCATGGATTGTCCGATGAACCTCCCGGCGGCCTGAATCGACAGGGTACAAATTGCGATTGGCATACTCAGTCCACGGAGCAGGAGATGGAGGAGGAAATGACGTTTTAATAAGGAGGCTACATGGACTGGTTAAAGCCATGCATTGACAAACGACTAACAGGGTTTTCCTTCGCCCCTTATAGTTGTTCCGCACCTGATTTTCAGGTGCGGAACATTCCCCAGCATTGTCCAAACCCGGGAGTGCAATTTTTCGAGATTGCTCTTTGTTCCGTTGTTGAAGGGCAGGCCGACCGCGATTATGCTCGAACGG